>JAHJRI010000409.1 GCA_018830885.1 bacterium
GGATAGCGATTTAAAACCCTGGAAAACAGGACGTTTTCCCGGAGCACCAGGGATGGTTTCAGTTCGGTGCTGCGAGCCTCGCACCTCATGTTTTAAATCGCTATCCCCTTGACGCAACGGTTGACAAATGGTCTTTAACGGACTGCAAAATCCTAACCGGACATTGCTGATTGCAGATAGTTTAAGTGAGCTGATTAGCATTCAAATTTCTTCAAGTATGCAAGTTCTCATTTTGTTTATTATGCTTTGACTGCTAATTTTGTTTGTGAATATCAATAATGTTCTCTTCAATAAATTGATCAAATGTCAACTTCCCTTTTTCCATAACAGACTTCATGTAATATTCCCAAATCACGTCGTCCTGCATTAAGTATTTTCTGAAGTTTTTTATGTTATATTGATCCTGTTGTTTCATAGGATCAGGTCTATTTAAAGAATACATTTCTATCCTCCGAAATATCGTGATCAGGGCCTGGGTATATCGCAACATCAGCAGCATAAACCCTGTATGTTGTCTGAACTCCTCCATGAGCAACCGGCTGGTCAATCGGTAGGCATGTCCGCTGCTCTGTACTATTGCCCGGTTGGTCGTACTCTCACCCCCCATAAACACAGCGACGCCAACAATTCCCTCGTTGCCGACGACCGCAATTTCCGCCGCGGACCCGTTTTCCATGACATAAAGTAGCGACACAATTGAGCTGGTTGGGAAATATACATAACTCAAAGAGTCCCCTGATTCATACAGGACTGTGCCGAGTGGCATCGAAATCAGTTCCAGACTGGCGAACAGACGGGCCTGAATTTCCGCTGGCAATGCCGCAAGCAGATGGTTCTGCTCGTGTAGATGAATCTTCGGATCAGGCAGATCCGGCATTTCAGCCTCCCACGATTGCATGAAGTTTCTAAATTCTAAAATTCTGAAGAAAATTTTACTAGAAAAGACTAAAATTCTGGTGAAAAACTGGATAGTATGCCGGGGCTTAAGTCCACCTGAACCCCAGCATAAACCGGTTCAATCCCTATCCATGGTGACATTTTCATCCGGGGGGGCTTGACTGGATTCCCCGATGTCCGGCCTTTCACCTGGAAAGGGTCTGGTCCTCGTCGGCCGGGTGGGTCAAGGGAAACACCACAAAAAGGATCTTTAACCAAAACAGCATTCCTGCTGATTCCATCGCCAACGGAACCGGCTTTGTTTAGCACCCTTGTCTTTCTCAGCGGCAGGACATACCGAGTCGAATGCTTCAGACCAAGCTGACAGAAGCCGGTTTCGTCTGTTGAATGACAGAGCTGACACCATTTATCGATCATTATAGCCGGAAAGATAATCATCTGCTTCAAAAAGCTGATTTCTGCTCATCATCATATTTTGATAAGATTTGTCACCTGCAAAGAGCCTGGTTATCTTCCCGCCACTATTCAGGTATTCTTCCACGGCTCTTCCAATAAATTCCCGATTGGGTTTGAAAGATACTCGTGTCCTCCGTAAGTTCGTCTTTCTTTTCACTTTTTCCATGGAAACCCTCAATTTTTAAGGTTCGTGAATTGAATCTGCCGACACCAATATTGATAAAACCATATTTTGACAGTTCCGCTGCTGAATTTTGAATAATGCAAGCATTCAAATCTGACCTCATCATTTCAGGAATAGCATCAGTTATTCTTCAAAATGTAAGCCATAGTCGCAAAATGACGTGTTTTTACCACAAATAGCGGATTCCATGGAGGATTCTGAATGAGTTGGCTGATCAGAAAAAGGTAAAAAAAGAGAAATTATCTGGTCATATTTTACCAATGGTTATATTTAACCAGACCGTTTTAATTCACAATCGGTTGATATAACTGTTAATGAGTCATATTCAGTCAACCAAATTGATTCAGGAACATAAGATAAAAATCAAATGGGGTGTTTTCCAGTCCAAATCCCAGCCTGGAGCCATTTATTCCGAATACATCATGTCTTTAAATTGGACAAAACAAAAAAGGTTCTTCCGGAAAAATGATACCTGACAATTCTTTTTGATCAGAATTTGACATGATGACCTCATATTGATTTCAAAAACGTCTTTCAGAGAGGTTTTATGTCAGCCAGTGGTAAGCATCTAATGGAGGAAACGATGAATGAACCACAGAAGTGGCATCATAGCAAGAATTGTTGAAAAAAATGGATTTTGCAATCACTGTATGCAGAGCTTGTCTGAACGATTAAGATCGAAAATAAAGGTGAACATTCTTGTTTGCAGATCTGGAAGTGCGTTTATACACGAAGGGGGAAGCGATGGCACAAATACGGGAGTATCAGATAGAGATCGGGTCGGCTGATATTGATGACCTGCATACCAGGCTGCGTCTGACCAGATTTCCGGATCAGGAGACCCCTGGTGATTGGTCTCAGGGCGTTCCTTTACAGTACATGAAGGAGATCAGGGACTATTGGCTGAACAGCTATGATTGGAAATCGAGGGAAGCACTGTTAAACCAATGGCCGGGTTACCTCACCAATATCGAAGGTCTGGATATCCACTTTTTGCATATCCGCTCCAGAAATCAATCCGCAAAACCCCTGATCCTGACCCACGGCTGGCCAGGTTCAATGATTGAATTTCAAAAAGTCATCGCCCCCCTGACGGATCCGGAACACCATGGCGGTGCGGCTGAAGATGCTTTCCATTTGGTGATCCCGACCCTTCCCGGGTTTGGTTTTTCCGGGAAACCGACGTCACCGGGGTGGGGTGTTGAGAAGATTGCCAGAGCCTGGAATGAACTGATGTTGCGTCTCGGTTATACACGTTATCTGGCCCAGGGGGGCGATTGGGGTTCAATGGTCACAACAATGATCGGTGTTCAAAACCTTGGCATGTGTGCCGGGCTGCACGTGAATATGCCGAATGTCGGTCCGGATCCTGAGACGATGAATGAATTGACAGAATTGGAGCAGAGGGCTCTTGCGGGCATGAAATTCTATAAAAATCATGATTCCGGTTATGCCAAGCTGCAGAGCACAAGACCACAGACCCTCGGGTATGGTCTGGCAGATTCCCCCATCGGGCAGGCGGCCTGGATTCTTGAAAAGTTCTACCAGTGGATGGACTGCGATGGCCATCCGGAGAATGTTGCCAGTCGAGATGAACTTCTGGATAATATCATGATGTACTGGCTTCCGGATGCAGGCGCCTCCAGTGCTCGAATTTACTGGGAAAGCTTTGGAAAGGGAAACAGAAATCCGGTGGAACTTCCAACGGGGATGAGTATATTCCCAAAAGAGATTTTTCTGACTTCGGAGCGGTGGGCAAGAAAACGCTATACCAATTTAATTCACTTCAATGTCATGGAAAAAGGCGGGCATTTTGCCGCTTTTGAGCAACCGGAACTGTTTGTCAAGGAACTGCGGGACTGTTTTCGGTTGATCCCTTTTACGGTCTGATGTCTGGCTGCAGGTGGTTCAGAACGGGATGTTCTGAATGCAGGCCGGCGGTCTCAAGCGGGGGCAATCATTTTAATTTTGGTTCTTCATGGAATTGACGCACCCGAAGCAGACACCCCGGCAACTGATGGAAACCTATTTGACGGAGGTCATCGCCAACGGTCGCCTGGAGGTCATCGCCAACGGTCGCCTGGAGGTCATCGCCAACGGTCGCCTGGAGCTGATCGCGGAACTGGCCCAACCGGACCTGGTTGACGAAGCCAACCAGGTCTTCGGCGGGCCGCCCGGCCGGGATGGCCTGACTTCCCATGTTAAGGGTTTCCGTCGTCATATCGGTGCCCTCAAGGTAAACATCGATCAGGTCATAGCCGGAAATGACGAGGTGATGACGCAATGGTCCTTCACTGGCATCCATGTCGGACCCTGCCTCAGCCGCACCGCCACCAGACGGGAGATTTCCGGCACTGTGTTCAGTTTTTTCCCCCTTGAAGACGGCCGCATCAGCCACTACCGTGTTTGGCTCCATGCCATGCTCGACGAACCGGTGGTCTTCGACTCTTCCAATCCGGTACTGACGAACAACTGATATTTCCACACCCACACCCGGATAACGAATTTGCCCACGCTCGGTTAATGCTGCATCCAAGCCTTCGGAGAAGGAAATGATAATCCAGAAGGATTTGCTGACAACTTGTATGCGGGATAATTTTTATACTCCATTACTTATCCTTCAAGTCCTGGCAATCTTATATCTCCGTAGATGAAGGTGGTCAGCAGACACCGGGAATCGAAGTGAGCGTTGCTCAGCAATCTGAGTTCATTCATACACACAGAAGCCATCTCCTGGTCTTCGTCGATTTATGTTGAGCTCAACATAAATCGACAAATGTTGAGAAGTCATTAATGTTGAGTTGCAATCAGAATTATCTGTAATACTTTCGTTTTTTCACGTTTCACCCAACATTAATCTTGAGAGTACAATAGCCTTTTTTAATCGATTTTATTAAATCATTAAGGAGGCAATA
>JAHJRI010000410.1 GCA_018830885.1 bacterium
CACTACGGTCACTGAACCAACCGCTGTTTGTCTCCACAAAAACATTCTTACATACAGTGAATTCGCCTTTTGAGGCATTTATATAGTCTCTAAAGGAGTCAAAAGAAACAGTTACAGCATGCGAGTCCTTCACACGCCATCCATAATCATTTAATTGTTTATTAGGAACATTTTTTCCAGCAACAGAAATTTCTAATGGAACAGAAGACATCTGGGGAAGATCCATGAATTTGGCAAACTCAACATCCTTTTGTCCGTAAGTTTTACCTTTGAATTCAACTGGTTTATGAGATTGCCATGCCATAACCGTTGTGAATGGAGCGTCATTCTTTATGTTTTTTACTTGAAACAGATCAATATCAATAGGATCGAATGTAGGCCGCCATAATTTGTCCACAGTTGGTGAAGTACTTTTTTCGGTTCCAACATTTCTTCCAACAGTATAGTAATAATCATAGGCTGGCAGTTCCTCACCTTGCGCCAATTTTTTCTCCATCCTCATTTGTGCATACCCAGGTTCTCCATCAACGCAAACGCGTAACCCTGAATCCAAAGCCTCAATATCCCAGGTGTCCTCTAAGTCGAAGAATAAATCTCCAGATATATCTACAAATAAATCCGCTGATTTAAAGATTGACGTTACGTCACCTCGCTGTAATCCGTGAAAATTTCTCGAAGCATCCACAAAACAGCATTTGTCTTTAAGGTTGAAGCGCGAAAGCAAAGCACTAAGGGCGGCTACTCCGCTTGAACAATCGTTACCCAAAATGCCTTTTAATAAGTCAAAGCAAGAGTATTCCCAGGAGCCGCATTTTTCAACGTAGTATACATCATGCCCCAGGCGCTGAAAGCCGATCAACCATTGAAGTGTCCATGAAAGATATCCACCAACGGGATAACACACCACATATGATCCAACAATAATTTTTGCCATATGCGTTTCTCCCTTTATGACTAATAATTGTTTAATCCACATTTTCAAATAATTTAAGAATGTCTCCGGCAAACGTAAAAACGGTGCTAGTCCTTATCCTTGACCGCTTCCCATACATCATACAACAGTAATTCTCAATATACTAACGCAGATCGAAAACGATTATTCGATCATTTTTAAACACACAGCGGTACTTCGATCGCAGATGCAGGTGAAGTTTAAAATAGTAATCAAGCCACCAGAAGGCAGGCCATCCGAAAACCATAAAAGACGCTCCTGTACAGGCCAATCGTTCAACTTCACGAACTGCTTCGTCATCATCAGGTGTTAAGATTTTATACGGGCCTTCACTATCAATAAAAGGTATTGCGTGACGATTGCCGTACACCTGTTTTCCCCCGAATTTCTGATCGTCCACCAAAATGAAATCATGGCCCGCAGGAATCAAGGATACAATATCAGTTGCCGTCCGGTAAACTTGTTTCATCCAGTTCGTGTGTAAGTAAGCCTTCGGGTGGACGATCGATAGTTGTTTGGAGTTAGTATTTTCCCATTCTTTTTTCAGTCTCGGATAACTGTTTAAACTACCTTTCTGGACGAACATCAGCAAATTCTGAGCATACCACCAGTCTACTTGGTCGTCTGACCATACTTTCTTTCTAATACAATCTATAACCACATATTTCTTTAGTTGAAAATACTTGACCCAATATTCAGGCCATTGCTCATTCATGTGGTTTTCACCTCCTTGGAACGGAATGGCTGCTGAAAAAAGAATCACCGAACCCAATCTGACAAGCATATCGACGAACATCTCAGCACATTTAGGTGGGAGATGTTCGGCTACCTCCAGCGACATGATAAGATCGAATTTGCTGTCAAGCTCAAATGGCAGTCTTAAATCATGTCTGCGAAAACAATCATCCGGAATCTCCAAAAAACTTCGGTCCACATGGTCGCCGTCGATTCCCATCACGTTTTCCAAACCATACTCCCTAAAGACCGAAAGCCATATCCCCACTCCGCAGCCAATGTCTATAACGCTTGACGGCGCAACCAATTCCATCACTAATGGAACAACAACTTTCGCGGACCTGCGGGAACCTTCCTTCAACTTTTCATAGTATTGCCTGGTGTAACCGGG
>JAHJRI010000411.1 GCA_018830885.1 bacterium
CCGCGGTCAACGACCAGATCGACCTGACCAACGGCTACGGATTTACGATTGATGGCGGCGGCGGCAGCGATACGGTGTATGGCGGCGGTTCTGCATCGGCGCTTTATATCGGCAGTATCAGCAACGTTGAAACGATCATCGGGTCAGGCCACTCCGACACGCTTGGCGGAGATGGGACCAGCAGCAGCTACATCGGTGGAGGGGGGAACGATCATATCATCGGCGGTGCAGGGAATGACACCGCCTACTATGGTGCCAGTTTCTCCGATATTATTTACCAGATGAAAACCGGGGGGTACGGATTTATCACCACCAGCGGGGGTGCCACCCAGGTCCGCACGGCCCAGGATGGCTGGGACACCCTGGAGCAGGTGGAGAATATCCGGTTTGCGGATGGGGCAGTCATCAATCCTTATGCCAACACCCCGCCCTTTGCAGTCAGTGAGGTCCTGCCCAGTGTGATCACCCCCTATTTCATGAACCTACCTTTTGGCATCTCCAAGAACAGCTTTCTGGCCAACGATTTCGATATCGATCTGGGCGATTCGGTAACCAATCTGCAGGTCGTTGGATGCTCAGGAGCAACAGTTGGTGATGGGGGGTCCTTTTTATCATTTAGTCCCCACAACCTCATTGGCAGCGGAACCGTGACCCTGACCTACCGCGTTATTGACAGCCGCGGCGCTTATGGCGAATATGCAACCGCCAGTTTTGGTTATGCGGCCACTGGCACTGCGCCGCCGCTTATTTTCGACCTGGATGGCGACGGTGTAGAGATTGACAATACTGTCAACTCGGGTGTGCTGTTTGACATTGATGCCGACGGCCAAAAAGAGACCATGGACGCCTGGGCCGGTTCAGATGATGGTTTTCTGGCTTATGACGCCAATGGAGATGGTATGGTGAACGATGGTGTGGAAATCGTTTTCAGTGGGTATCATCCGGACGCAACCACCGACCTGCAGGGACTGGCCCTGGCTTTTGACAGCAACGCTGACGGAATCTTCGACAGTAACGATGAAACGTGGGAGCAGTTTGGTATCTGGCAGGATGCGGATCAGGACGGTCTGTCAGATGAGGGAGAATTCATCACATTGGCGGACGCCGAAATCGCCGCCATCGATCTGAAGAGTGCCGAACAGGCGTATAGTGTCGAAAACGGTCAGGTATCCGGCACCGGCACCTATACCAGAACCGACGGCAGCAGCCACATATTTGCCGACGCGGCTCTGGGCTTCACGGAAAACCGGGCGCTGCCAGCGGAACCATCCGGCGAAGGTGCCGTCGTGCCGGAAGACACCGTTGTATCAGATACGGGTGAATATGAGAAGTTCCTGGACCAGTACGAAACGGAAATGGAAGCCATCCAGACTTCAATCGCGGGGGCAGACCCGATCAATGGTGAAAGTACAGACCTGGTGGCGGATCTGACCATCTATGACCATGTCGAGATTGCTGATGCGGTCGCTTCCGCCCACCGGGCCTATCACGAGGAGACTCTGCTTCCCGAAGCATCCCATATTCAGATCGATGAAAGCCAGGGCCCGGTTGATCAATTTCTGGAAATCCATGAGTTCAGTGAAATCTGGTTAACAGCACCAGATCCGGATTTCATCTGTTAGCAGGTGATTTACATATGATAAGCATGTTCAAGCCATTCAGGAGTGTCCCTGTCTTGATGCTGGTCATCTGGTTTGCGGCCTTGGCCGGATCTGTCCCCGTTCGGGCTATCGATCTGGAACGGGTTGCCAATCTGACACTTGACAACAGCCTGGAGATAAAAAGGTTTACTGAGAAAACCATTGCTTTGACCATGCGAATCCAGGAAAAACAGGGTGGTTTCGGTCCCAGTATTGGACTGACCATAGCTCATACCCTGACGGATCAAACCAAACCAATTGACATTGAAAAAAGAGAGAACGACTATGCCATCAGTCTCTCTCAGACGTTGTACAGACCCGGTCTCTGGCATGATTACCAGGAGGCTCGCCTGAATGCTGGAATTCTGGCAGTACAGTTCAGAGAATTGCAGGAAAATCTGGTCCTGGAAAGCCTGCTGGCCGTCTTGGATATTTGCCGCTTGCGATCCCGCCTTGCCATCACAAAAAACAGCATGGCGTTTGTGAGCAAAACCGTCCATATCCAGAATCGGTTATTGGAGACTGGCTACGGTGCACGGATCGACCTGGTCGAGGCAGAGGTAGAACTGGCCCGCTATCGTAAGGATTATTCGGAACTTGAAACCCAACTGCGGTTAAAACTGATCGACCTGGAGGACCGGTCGGGCATCCAATGGGATGAAACGGATTTTCCCACTGTAGTAGATCCTGATCTGGACCCTGGGCGGGATCTACCCTCAGACAACGTTTCTGACTGGCTTGAAACGGCGCACCGAAAGAGCAATCAACTGGAACGGATTGCCTTGAACCGCGAGTTGAACCGGATCGCAGAGGCCAGGGGCTACAATAATTTCAAACCCCAGGTGGACCTGACCTTGACCTATCATCAGGCCCTGGAAGAGGCAGTCACCCGAAATCGCGTCGATGACAGCTCCATTAAACTGAGCATGTCCCTGGGGTTTTCTCCTTTCAGTACCTATTACCAGATTCAGCGCTTTGCGATAGAGGATAATAGCTTAAGAATTGAAGCGGATAAGGTGAAAAAAGGTAACTTCTCAATAACCTCTGGCAAGCGAAGTAATAGGGCAAGAGGATTTTTCCTGGATAATTGCGTCTGAATTTGATGCAAGGAACCGGATTA
>JAHJRI010000412.1 GCA_018830885.1 bacterium
AGATCGGAGAAGAGGCCCGCGTGCCACTCAACCTTTTTTCCCTCCAGGGCAATTCGAAAAAATCGTTGCGGTCGAATCAGAATCGAATGGAAAAGGAGGGATATTCATTTGAAGTCATAGCGGCAGACCAGGTGAGCGCGTCCCTTGATATTTTCAAGCGGATTTCTGACGACTGGTTGAGGGAGAAAAATACGAAAGAGAAAAGGTTCTCTTTGGGTTTCTTTAACGAAAAATACCTCTCCGAAGGACCTGTGGCTGTTGTTAGAAATAAAAATGACATCGTCGCTTTTGCAAATCTCTGGACAGGCATGGGTGTGAAGGAACTGTCTGTCGATCTGATGCGGTATATGCCGGATCACGCAAAGGGAACCATGGATTTTTTATTTGTTAAACTGATGGACTGGGGAAAACAGCATGGATATGAATGGTTCAATCTTGGAATGGCCCCTTTTTCCGGAATTGAAGATAGATCCCTGTCCACCCTCTGGAATCGGCTGGGTTATCTGGTCTATCGTTTTGGAGAACACTTTTACAATTTCAAAGGCGTGCGCAACTACAAAGATAAATTTGATCCTGTATGGACGCCCAGGTACCTGGCTTATCCGGGAGGTATCCTTTTTCCGGTAATTCTGACCAATATTGCAGCCCTGATATCCGGTGGTTTGAAGGGAGTCATCAGCAAATGAAGATACTCTGTGGGGTTTTCGCTTTTGTTTTTTTAATAGCTTTATTCCCTGTTTGCGGAGAACCCCTTGCTCCGGATCGGTTGAGTCGTCTGACGTTGACCGGGAACACGCAAAACACCATGCCGGTTATCAAGGGAGCAGATCTGCAGACTGAGCAATCACACCTGCCTTTGATCGAATTACCGGTAGATTCGGTTCTTCCTTTCATGGCGGTCCTGTTCACCGGAGACGGCGGTTGGGCCAGCCTTGATCGACAGATTGGTGCCCATTTGCAGGCACGCGGAATTCCTGTTGTCGGATTTAATTCTCTGAAATATTTCTGGCAGAAACGATCCGTGGCAGAAACAGCAAAAGATCTGGAACGTGTTATTCTGCATTATACCAGCATCTGGAGGAAAAACAGGGTTATTCTCATGGGTTATTCGTTCGGTGCCGATGTGCTGCCATTCATCACCAGTCGGCTGCCTCTTGAACTGTTAAACAAGGTGGCGCTCGTCACACTGATGGGTCCATCCGAATTTGCCGAATTTGAATTTCATGTGTCCGGCTGGGTCGGTCAGGACGCTTCAAAACATGAATTTCCCGTTCAGCCGGAACTGATGAAGCTGGCGGACAAAAAAATCCTTTGTATATCTGGTGACCGTGAGAAAGCAAGCCTGTGTCCCAAACTGACCTATCCCTTTGTTAAAAATATCATTTTAGATGGAGACCATCATCTTGGCGGGGATTATGCCAGGATCTCCGATATAATTATTGAACAGATACCATCATGGTAATCATTACAACACTATTTTCACCCCGTGGTTACAGTGCATTCAATCTGCTGATCCGCGTTTATCTGCTGACGGAGGGTTCATGACAGACGAAAACAGCACAGGATTTCATGTTGTTATTATTGGTGGGGGTTTTGGGGGGCTTTATACAGCCAAAGGGTTAAGTCACGCAAGTATCCAGGTTACCCTGATCGATAAACGAAATTTTCATCTTTTCCAGCCGCTCTTATACCAGGTCGCTGCGGGTGAGCTGTCTCCCGGGGACATTGCTGCTCCCCTGAGAGCTGTCTTCCATCGAAACAGGAACATTCGGGTCATGATGGATGAGGTGACCGATGTGGCCCCTGAAGAACATGAAGTCGTACTGAAGAACAGCAGGATAAAGTATGACGCCCTGGTAGTAGCTACCGGGGCAGGTCCTTTCTATTTTGGAAAGGACCAGTGGTCAAAATTTGCGCCCGGTCTGAAAACAGTAGAAGATGCGGTAGCGATCCGGCATCTCATTCTGCAGTCCTTTGAACAGGCGGAGGTTGAACGCGATCTTCAAAAACGGAAGGAACTGCTGACCTTTGTCATCATCGGCGGCGGGCCTACTGGTGTTGAGTTGGCTGGAGCCATTGGCGAGCTGGCCCGCACAACATTGAAGGATGATTTCAGGAATATCAATCCCCCGGATGCTGTTATTTTGTTAATTGAAGCCGGGGATCGAATACTGGGGACATTCAAGGCTGAATTGTCAAAAAAGGCTGAGAGATCACTCGCCAAACTGGGTGTCACTGTCATGACCCAGACCAGTGTCACCAATATTACCGCTGATGGGGTAAAGCTTCAGTCTGGCAGTCAACTGACTGAAATAAAATCCAAAAATATTTTATGGACCGCAGGTGTCAAAGCTTCGTCTTTCGGGAAGATTCTCGCTGACAGGTGCCGTCTGCAATTGGGTCGCACCGGTCGGGTTCCGGTGCAGGATGATCTGCGGGTGGAGGGGTTTCCGGATATAAATTTCCGTCAACCACTTTTTAAGGGGTTTGCTGAATGATGACAGAATCAGCTCATGATGACAGAAAATGCTCTATTTGTGGCCAGAAAAAAACCGGATCCATGATGATGCCGGTAGATCTGGTCCGGAGTGCTGTCATCGAAAAGATAAAAAAAGCCAATCCGGACTGGAAACCGGAAGGTTATATCTGTACCGAGGACCTCAACCTTTTCCGCAGCAAACATGTCCAGGGTCTGCTTGAAACGGAAAAGGGCGAATTGACGGTCCTGGACCAGGAAGTCTTGAAGAGCCTTCGGGAACATGAGATTCTCACCAGCAATGTCGATTCCGAATTTTCAAAGGATTTGACCCTGGGCGAAAGGCTGTCTGACCATCTGGCCACGTTCGGTGGCAGTTGGACGTTCCTGATTATCTTCGCATCCGTTCTGGTCGTTTGGATCTCACTGAACACCTTTCTCTTAATGAGAAAACCGTTTGATCCCTTTCCATTTATCCTGCTGAACCTGGTGCTCTCCTGCATCGCTGCGATCCAGGCCCCTGTGATCATGATGAGCCAGAATCGCCAGGAAGCAAAGGATCGATTGCGATCCCAACATGATTATCGGGTGAATTTAAAGGCGGAATTGGAGATCAGGCACCTGAACGATAAAATCGATCACCTGCTGTCCCATCAATGGGAGCGTCTGGTGGAAATTCAACAGGTTCAGATCGACCTTCTGACAGAGCTGACGCAGTTGCAGAACAAGGATAAGGAACCCTGAAAATGGGTTTTGGACAGCCGAGCAGATTGTTGTCTATTTCACAGTCCCCCGATAGGTTCCGACGTTCCTGAGAATCTGTTCCAGCTCCTTGATGGAGATGACCGATTGATCATAGGTGACCGTATTGATCTCCCTGGCACCCTTGAATCCGCTCTGAACACCGGTGACTCCTTTCAACCCTTCCAGGGCTGCTTTACCGACATCATATCAGGCGACATAAAAGACTGCGGTTGACTGGTTTGCAGGTGCGGCGGTGAGGGGCATGGCAGGAACCAGCAGCAGGAAGACGGCCAGCAGGGTAAAGATAATGATTCGAATCCGATGCGAGTTCATACACGTTCTCCATAAAAACAGTAATTAGAATAAACTGAGGGAAGCACCAGGGCACCCTCGACAGACTGATGATGAAAAAAAACAGGCGAATCTGGAACACTGCCAGACCGGGGTACCTCCCCAGGTCCGTTTTTCCGGTATCAACCCTCTATACTGACCGGTGCTCTTGAAAAAAAAAGACTTTACAGCACTGTGCGCAACTCAGGTGACCTTCACAGAATCAACGTATTTCACCCATTGGGAGCCATAGGCATCTTCCGCAACGACCCTGAGGGGAAATCCGTGTTTTTCCGGCAAAGGTTTGCCGTTGACCTGATAGGCTAAAAAAACCTGATTGGAACGGACCTGATCAATGGGAAAACTGTTAGAGCTTTTATAAGTACCTGTTGGGCCTGAGAAAATAACTTTTGATGCATTATCCGGAACGCTTTGTTTGTCCAGCAGCTTCGCCATGTCAATACCTTTCCAGCGGCCCTGCTGGGCGAAATAACCGGGGCAGATCAACAACACCGTTCGTTCGATGGATGGCAGGTCAAGCATTTCCTGGTAACTGTATGAGCGCTCACTGCCGTTACGCCCCGCTATTTCGAGCCGCCAGCGCTGCAGGTCTTCGTTGTGCTCTGTTTCCCCCATCGTCTGAAAGCTTGACAGCGGTGTCTCTGGAAGATTACGAGCGTCGAGTTGACTGGGATTTTTTTGAATCAGGGACCAGAGTTTTGTATCCGCAGGCAGGATTCTTTTCTTCACCTTTCCATAGGCCGTTCTCAAGAGCTGGAATCCGGGGGTCATTAACAACCCCATGCCGGCAACAACACTGACTGTGACTGAAATAAACGCTCTCCGGGTTTTCATGAATCTCCTGGGTGCAAGGTGTTGATTGAATCGGTGTCCGGTTAAACCATTGCATCTAATGCTACAGGAAACCTGTCACGAAAATATCACAAAAGCATCAATTAAGTTAAAGGCCGGCCAGTGCAGGTCAAGACGTATTCGGGTGTTCGGGGCGGGATGAGCATGTTAATTGTAAACAGGCTCAAAAACAGCCTGATATTGTTTTAAAATAAAACAATATCAGGCTGTTAATTTAAATTATGGGAGTTTAACGGCCAGTGAGGGCGCAATGGTGGCGATTTTATAATTGGCCATAATGATCGGACTGTTTTATATTATGTTGAGATATGCATCTGCAGGTTATCATTTCCGATGGTTGACCCAGGATTGAATCCTGTCCCATTTAAAATATATTCCTTCAGGCGTGCTGCTTGTCAGCAGGCTCGTTTCATGTGTGATAGACCTGACAGGATCCGACAAACCTGAGGATTATATGTGTGTGGATGCCGATCAAGGTGAAAACAACGAAACTGGATGGGAACATAGGACTGACCATCAGGGATGATGGTGTCGGACTGCTGGAAGACCTGGACTGGAAAAACACTGGAACCCTCCCCTCGGTCTCACACTCGTCAGGTGACTGGCGGGAAATCAACTGAGTGGAACCATGGTCATATCAACCAGACCGGGAACAGAATTCGTGATAACCTTCAGAATTGCTCCTTAAATGTGAAACCGGTCCAACAGTATCGTGTCGGCGGATGAAAGCCCTGCGACAGAAATAGTAATAAGATACCCGGGTGATCAGGAAGGCCCTCCCAAAAAACAGGAACAAGCGATGAGACAGCGTTCAGCAAAAGAATCAGTAAAAGTCAAACTAACCAGTGGTCTGGGAAGAATGCTAGTGGTCAGTTTTCTGGTATTTGCGCTATTCCCCCTGATCCTGATCAGCCTGGTCAGCTACAAGAACACCCATGACAGCCTGGATCAGGAAATTCGGGGGGCGCTGGGAATTGCTGCCAGGTTAAAGACCCGGGAAATCAGTGCTTATTTTGACAACATGTTGAACCAGCTCAGATTCCAGTCTGAGGCCGCGACCAATTCAAAACTGCTTGCAGAACTCACCGCTGCTCAACAGGCATTTGGGAAGTCACCCCAGGAATTTGTCAAATCCGATGAATGGTCCCGGATTGTCAACAAGGGAGCCGGGGACCTCAAGAAATTCAGCAGGTCTTTTAATTACCGTGATATCCTGCTAATAACAATCAATGGCGACATTCTCTTCTCAGTCGCCGGTGAAAACGACCTGGGGACAAATCTTTTCGCCGGTCCTGCCCGTTCATCCAAATTTGCCGCAGCATGTCGCAGAACATTGGAAACCGGGGCTCTCTCTTTTTCCGACTATGAGCATTATTTCGTCAAAGGCGCCTATGTGTCCGGTTTTTTAACGGCCCTGGTTGTTGACCAGAAGGGAGAAAGAATCGGTTTTCTGGCTTTCCAGTTTCCCATTGATCCCATCAGCCACATCATGGAGGGTGGTCATGAATTTGGTAAAACAGCACAGATATACCTGGTTGGACCGGATTTAACCCTTCGCTCCAGACTGGAGCTGGACAAAACCAAAAAACTCATCGATGACCCGATTCTGACCGATCAGACAGCAAAGATGAAAAACCAGTCTGCGGAGGTTTTTGCAGACGGGGCAAACCTTGAAAAAGCATTTGTGTATCGGGGACCTTTGGGTCGAACAGTCCTGGGGATCAGTCATGACTTTCCGATAGAGAATGTCGTATTTACTGCGATCGCAGAAATCGAAGAGAGAGAAGCCTTTGCGGCCTTTTACAATGTGCGTTTGATCATGCTGCTGTCCGTCGGTTTGACTGTCATTGCTGTCCTGTTGTTTGTCGTTTTTATTGTGCGACGGATTGTCAAACCCATCATCCAGCTTTCTCTTGTGGCGAATCGCGTTGCAGCGGGGGACTTTTCCCAGGTTGTTAAGATCAAAGCAGAAAATGAGATCGGGGATCTATCCAGTTCTTTTCATACAATGATTGCTGCACTCAGAAAAAACCGTGCGGAAAATAAAACGAAAGAGTGGTTTCAGAACGGCCTCATGGAAATGAATGATATCATGCGCGGCTATCAGGACCTGACCAGTCTTTCCCGCAGAATCATTACCTATTTGTCGAACTATCTGGATGCTGAAATTGGTGCATTTTACATCACCAACAAAAAGGGACGCCTGCAGATGATTGGCAGTTATGCCTTTACCAGGCGCAAACTTATTGTGAATGAGGTTGAATTTGGTCAGGGACTGGTGGGTCAGGCGGCACTGGAAAAAGAGCGTATCCTGCTTACCCGGGTGCCGGATGATTATATCACGATTCAGTCCGGTCTGGGAGAAACAGTCCCACGAACGATTGTTGTCAAACCGTTTATTCGGGATAATGCTGTCCTGGGTGTGATTGAGCTGGGAAAACTGGAGCCGTTTTCGGCAAGGGACCTGGATTTTCTGGATGCGGTCTCGGAAAACATAGCTGCCGGTATTCAGACAATCCTGGCCCATATCCGTGTTCAGGAACTATTGGAACAGTCCCAGACCCAGGCTGAAGAACTTGAAACCCAGCAGGAAGAACTGCGTCAAACCAATGAAACGCTGGAAAAACAGGCAGAGGCACTGAAAAGGTCGGAGGCCACCCTGCAACTTCAGCAGGAGGAACTGCGACAGACCAATGAAGAGTTGGAGGAACAGGCCAATTTGCTGGAAGAACAGAAAAACAGTGTTGACCAGAAAAACACCGAACTGGAAAAAACCCGTCGGGAAATGGAGCAGAAAGCGAAAGATCTTGACATTGCCTCCCGCTACAAATCCGAGTTTCTGGCAAATATGTCCCATGAACTGCGAACGCCGCTGAACAGTATTTTGCTCCTCTCCAAGCACTTGTCTGATAATAAGGAGAACAATCTGACGGAGAAGCAGGTGGAATGTGCCGCAACCGTGCACACCTCAGGGAATGAATTGCTGAACCTGATCAACGAAGTACTGGATCTTTCAAAAGTGGAAGCCGGGAAAATGATCCTCGAACCGGAAGATGTTAAACTGACGGACATCACCGGTGTCATGGAACGAAATTTCAGACCGGTTGCAGAGAACAAGGGGCTGGCATTGAATATTCACATCACTGAAGGATGCCCGGAGTCGATTCGAACGGATGCCCAGCGTGTTTCCCAGATTCTGAAAAACCTGTTGTCCAACGCACTCAAATTCACACAGACCGGTGGGATCTCGCTGGAGATCAAAAGACGGATTCCGGATCAATCCATCGATTTCATCGTGACCGATTCCGGTCCGGGAATCCCTGAAGATAAGCAGGAGATTGTTTTTCAGGCCTTCAGGCAGGCAGATGGATCAACCAGTCGACAATTTGGTGGAACTGGACTGGGACTCTCGATTTCACGTGAACTGGCCGGATTCCTGGGGGGCAGTCTCAGTCTTTCAAGTACCCTGGGAAAGGGCAGTGTCTTTACCTTGAACCTGCCGGAATCAATTGAGCAGCATTCCGCTCCAACCACTGGCAGGGGTGTCCCAGAGCCTTTACCCGAGTCGGGGTTGAACGTGGCAACAACGAACTCCGATAAAGGACTCCGGGCTCTCGCTCGTCATGCATCAGAAAAGGTGTCACCCGATGCTGAATATCTCCCCGATGACCGTAAAACGGTGAACAGGGACAGCAAATCCATCCTGATTATCGAAGATGATCCGACCTTTGCAAAAATCCTGCGGGATACCGCCAGGGAAAGGGGATTCAAGGCACTGGTCGCTGAATCCGGCGAAGCCGGTCTGCATTTGGCGGATTTTTATACGCCGGATGGTATTGTGCTGGATATGGGACTACCCGGAATGGATGGCCGGTCCGTGCTGTTTCGGCTCAAAGACAACCTTGCCACCCGGCACATTCCGGTCCATATCGTTTCAGCCTCAGACAGGACCCATGAGCCGATGCATATGGGGGCGGTCGGTTATCTGACCAAGCCGGTGACCATGGAAGCCGTGGATAGTGCTTTTAGCCGGATTGAGAATGTATTTTCCAAAAAAGTGAAGAAAGTGCTGGTGGTGGAAGACGATGTTACGGTCTGCGAAATGATCACAAACCTTGTCGGTGACAGTAAGGTGAAGACGATAACAGCTTCAACCGGCAGGGAAGCCCGATCACTCCTCAACAAGGACAGTTTTGACTGTATGATCCTGGATCTCGGTCTGCCTGACATGAACGCCCTGGACCTGTTGAATGAACTGCGAAGAGAGTCTGATTTTCAACTGCCTGTGATCATCTACACGGCGAGAGACCTGACTCCACAGGAACGTGCTGAACTGGACGGTCTTGCTGACAGTATCGTTATCAAGGACACGAAATCCCAGGAGAAACTACTGGATGAAACATGTCTTTTCCTGCATCGTGTCGAGGCGGATCTGCCCGAAAACAAAAGGGAGATGCTAAAACTGATTCATAACCGGGATTCGATTCTGCGCGATAAAAAAATATTGATCGTGGACGACGATATGCGCAATGTATTTGCCCTGATCGCTATCCTGGAAGACAAGGGGGTAAAGACCCTCGTTGCCGAAAACGGCAGGGCAGCATTGGCGGAGTTAGGATCGAATGCTGATACCGATCTGGTGCTGATGGATATCATGATGCCGGAGATGGATGGATACCAGGCCATGCAGGAGATTCGCAACCTGAATTCAAAAATTGCCCGTATTCCGATTATCGCCCTGACGGCCAAGGCGATGAAAGGCGATCGGACAAAATGTATTGAAGCCGGGGCCAGTGATTACCTGTCCAAGCCGGTTGATGCGGACAAACTTCTTTCCATGCTGCGGGTGTGGCTCTATTAGACCGGCAACAGGGTCTGCAGATCGATTCGTCTGAGACTCAGGTCCATCAACAAAAACCACCGGGCAACAAAAAACAACCCATGACAACAGACGATCTTGATATAGAGAACATGGAGCTGGAACTGCTGCTGAATGCTATTTATATGAAATACAGTTTCGATTTCAGGGGCTATTCCAGGGCATCGATCAAGCGCAGAATCAAGCACCGACTGTCTATGTCCGGGTTAAAGACCATATCGGACATGCAACGGGAAATTTTATATTATCCTGATTTTTTCAATACCCTTCTCCAGGACTTGTCCATCAATGTAACGGAGATGTTCAGGGATCCTTCATTTTACAGGGCCTTGCGAAAGGATGTGCTACCTGAACTCAGGGATTTGCCACACATTAAGATCTGGCATGCCGGTTGCTCGAGTGGCGAAGAGGTTTATTCCATGGCCATTCTACTGAAGGAGTCCGGTCTGTATCAAAAATGCCGGATCTATGCCACAGATTTCGATGAGACAGTCCTGACAAAAGCAAAAGAGGGTGTCTATCCCGTTGAGCGGTTGAAATCCTATACCCGAAATTATCAGGAGGCCGGAGGGCTTGAATCCTTTGCGGATTATTACAGTTCCCGATATGACCTGGTGAAGCTGGATAAAACGCTCAGGGAAAATATTCTCTTCTCCAGTCACAATCTCGTGACGGATGGGGCCTTCGGGGAAATGAATCTGATTGTCTGTAGAAATGTATTAATTTATTTCAACAGGGATCTTCAGGACCATGTGTTCAAGCTCTTCAGCGACAGTTTATGCCCGGGTGGATTTCTATGTCTGGGATCAAAAGAGACGGTCCAGTTATCGACGTCTGCAAATGCATTCACCGAGGTGGTGAAAAAAGAAAGGATTTACAGAAAAAAGGAAGCAACGGATGGTTTCCAGGAGCTCCAGGAGGATTCATGCGTTTCTTGAAACAGAATACCTTTGGGGCGTATACAGGTGAATAGTGACAAATTTTCTTAGAGCAGGATCATGCAATTCACACAGAAAAGCGTCATGAAAAGGTATGAAGCGGTTGTGATGGGTGTATCAACAGGCGGTCTGAAAGCACTGGAGACAGTCCTGCGTCAACTCCCCGGGGAATTCTCACTACCGGTGATGATTGTTCAGCACAGAATCGCTCACAGTGATGATTTTCTCTGCCGGTTCCTGGGAGGTATCTGCCAGCTCAAAGTAATGGAAGCGGAGGAAAAACGCATGGTCAAAAACGGACATGTCTATATTGCGCCCCCGGATTATCATTTGCAGGTCGAGATGGACCGGACACTGTCCTTGTCTGTCGACCCACCTGTGAACTATTCCCGTCCTTCTGTGGATGTGCTCTTTCAAACTGCTGCGGAAGTTTTCCAGGATCGGCTGGTGGGTGTGATACTGACCGGCGCGAACAGAGATGGCAGTCTGGGACTGGCTGAAATAAAAAGACTGGGGGGCCTGGCTGTGGTTCAGGATCCTGATACGGCCCTGGCTCCCGAGATGCCCCGGTCAGCGATTAAAACCGTAAGTGTTGATCATGTACTCCTACTTGAAGATATCGGCCGATTCCTGGCCCAGCTTGATGGCTCTGACACCACTACCTGGTGAGCGTGCTGGAATGATTCATATCAAAGGATGAAGATGGAAATCGAACCGAAGAAACAGACGATTCTCATTGTGGATGATAAACCGGAAAACCTGCTGGTTCTGGAAGAGATACTCAAGAGACCGGGTCTGGAGATCGTCAGAGCAACCTCGGGCAACCAGGCTCTTGCCATGACCCTCAGGCACGAACTCGCTCTGGTGCTGCTGGATGTACAAATGCCTGAAATGGATGGTTTTGAAACCGCCGAATGGATGCGCAGCAACCCCAAAACACAGAATATCCCCATCATATTTGTAACCGCTATCAGTAAGGAACAACAACATATTTTCAAGGGATATGAATCTGGCGCCATTGATTATCTGTTCAAACCGATAGATGAACACATGCTGAAAAGCAAGATTGACATTTTTTTGAGGCTTCATCGCCAGCAAACCGAGTTGCAGGTTGCCTACGATCTGATGGAGAGCAAAGTCGAAGAGCGAACCGCAGATCTGAAAAAAGCCAAGGAAGCTGCAGAACAGGCTAATTTAGCCAAATCAGAATTTCTTGCAAACATGTCCCATGAACTGCGGACCCCCCTGCATGGTATTTTGAGCTTTTCCAGCTTTGGCATAAACCGCTATGAAACCGAATCCAGAGAAAAACTTCTGAAATTCTATACAAAAATTCATGAAAGTGCCCGGCGGTTGCTGCATCTTCTTAATGATCTGATCGATCTGGCCGTACTGGAGTCAGGTAAAAACGATTTCAAGCTGGGCAGACATGATCTCATCCAGACAACCAGAATTGCCATTGGTGACAGCAATCCGGCGGCCATGGAAAAGGATATCACCATCGAACTGGTGGAACCTTCAATCTCTAGCCTCGTTACCTACGATCCGCACAAGCTGGGTCAGGTACTGGCCAACCTGTTGTCAAACGCAATCAAATACAGCCTTCCGGGAAACACCATCACGGTCACCTTCGAAGCCCGTGAACTGACGGTTGCTGATAAAACCGGACCAGCGATTCAGGTGTCGGTCAGGGATGCCGGTATAGGGATTCCTGAAGATGAACTGGATATGATTTTTGAGAGATTTAACCAGAGCAGTCGAACCAAGACGGGTGCGGGAGGTACGGGTCTGGGCCTGGCGATATGTCGAAAAATCATCGCAGGGCACAATGGAAAAATCTGGGCCGAAAACAATCCTGAAGGTGGAGCGACCATCAGCTTCATGCTGCCCTATGCGCAATAGGCAGCCCCTGGTCCTGCCATTTATCTGATTTTCTGAGCACTGTTTTTCGGGTTCGACATATTAATAGTACCCTGATATCATACGAAGACAGGACCTTGAAAGGGATCCTGTTTCTCCTGCTGAATAGGGTGCAATTTCGGGCACTTAGATGTCCGCCAACCGGTCAAAAATCCGCAACCATGTCAGTTATCCAGCTCGCTTCATATGCATAAAACAAACTATCCACCGGTCACGTTGGCCTGGACCATCTGGGGATTGGGAGCCGTTCTCTATCTGTTTGGTTTTTTCCAGCGGGTCGCACCGGGTGTGATGACTTCCGAACTCAGCAGCGATTTTTCCCTGAATGCCGCTTCCCTGGGAAATCTTTCCGCGTTCTATTTCTATGCCTATGTTGCCATGCAAATTCCGACCGGCATACTGTCCGACATCCTGGGGCCACGCCGTCTCTTGACAGCCGGGGCACTGATATCAGGACTGGGGACAGTAATATTCGCATTTGCAGGTAACGCCGGACTGGCGGGAATTGGACGTCTTCTGATCGGGGGATCCGTTGCTGTGGCATATGTCGGGATGTTGAAGCTGGCGCAGCACTGGTTTGAACCCCGCAGATTCGCATTTGCCTCCGGAATCGCTTTGCTGGTCGGAATTTCAGGGGCTGTTTTTGCGGGAGTCCCACTGCATGCACTGGTGGAGGCCTTCGGATGGCGGGTCATTATGTCAGCCTCGGCCGTTTTTCCATTGCTTGCTGCAGTGGGAATCTGGCTGGTTGTCCGGGATTCCCCCGTTCAACGGGGTTATCAAACATATGTGGACGATGAGCCAACCGCAGGTGATCGGCAGTGGCAGAACTCTATAATCGGTCTAACCGCCATTTTTAAATATCGGAACACCTGGCTCCTGGCTATCGTCCCGAGTGGCATTGTCGGGAGTATCCTCGCTTTTTCAGGGCTTTGGGGGGTCCCTTTTTTGACCACACATCACGGGTTCAGCAAGGGAGATGCTGCTGCGGTCTGTTCTACCATCCTGATTGCATGGGCCATTGGTGGACCGGTATTCGGGGCCCTGTCGGATCGGATAGGGCAACGTAAACCCCTATATATTCTGGGTTGTGCAATGGTGGCGACCTGCTGGCTACTGCTCTTTATATTTCCAGGGATGCCGCGGGTCCTCCTGGTCATCTCTCTCATCACCGCGGGATTCGCTTCCGGATGCATGATCATCGGTTTTGCTTTTGGCAAGGAATCCGTACCGGCCCGATTGGCAGGGACCGTTTCCGGGGTGGTGAACATGGGGGTGATGACCGGGCCTATGTTGCAGCAACCTTTCATAGGACTGCTTCTGGATTGGAATTGGGATGGCAGGGTCGCAGAGGGAATCAAGATCTTTGGAATCAATGCCTACCGGGCAGGTTTCAGCCTGATGGCCGGATGGGCCGTAATGTCTTTTATTTTAATCTTTTTTACCAGGGAAACCAACTGCGCTCAGGCTGTCATGGAAACGAAACAGCCACTCGTTGTTGATCAGGAGGATGTCTCTCCTGAACCCGTTTCCTCTCTATAAAATCAGGAAAGAGGTCAAAAGATCGGAATCTGGACGGTGATGATGAGTATTGACATGTATGCACCGCCATGTGTTATTGCAGATCAACCTGTTTCTGAAGAATCATCAAGGAAGAATATTATCATGAATAATCCGCTGTTTGCTGTTATCAACCTGTTGAGTATTATCCTGACCCTATTGACGTATGCTATTATTATCCGGGTCCTGCTCTCCTGGTTTCGGGTCGACCCGCGCAACTTTCTGGTGCAGATGCTGAACAGGGTAACGGATCCCATTCTTGGGCCTTTGGGGCGATTAATTCCACCCATAGCGGGCCTGGACATCACCCCGATCATTGCCATTTTTTTGGTCCATGGCGTCCAGAGGGCACTACCGATGCTGATTGGTGCATATTAAAACTGAAATGGCCCCCTGGTGGATCAAGTCCTTATCTGGTCCCCAATGCAGGGCTGAGTGGAGGGTTTTTATTGACCAAGCAGAAGGTTCCTATTGAAGGGGGGTCTGCATCGATCCCCCCGTTTTTCCAGCTCATCATTCATTATTTTTCGTTCTTCTGCGGTTGTTGCCCTTTTCGACGGATCTAGAAACTCGCATATGAGATCGCTGCTCAATGACCTGTAATACGCCGGTTTATCGATATCCGTGAATCCACAACCGCCTGCCATGAGAATCACCAGTATAAAACCGAACAGCCACTGAATCTTGTTCCTCTTTTTGAACTGTTGACACATTTTCTTCTCCTGAGTTTTTCCTTTCTCTGATGTTCCAGCCGCAGGTCCTGCCATTTCGAGCCATGTCCGGTCAGGTTTTTGCAGTCGGTTCAAGACCATTTGTCAGCCGTTCCGTCAAGGGGATACCGATTTTAAACATGAGGTGCGAGGCTCGCAGCACCGAACTGAAACCATCCCTGGTGCTCCGGGAAAACGTCCTGTTTTCCAGGGTTTTAAATCGCAATCCCCTTGACTCCACTGAAAACCGTGATTGACTGGTCCTGATGTACAGAATCCTTATAAAAAAAAACAACTTGTTCTGTAATATTAGGCAATTGTAAAATTAACATTCCTGAGAATATTCGCAGAAAATATTACGGTTTTTGTTTCTCTCATTTAACAATGGGTACGCCCATAGTTTTGCTAACCGGACAATGATGACTTTTTCCCAGTTAATGGGGTCGTAACCTGTATGTGATTGAGCGGATTGGGAGTGGTTAAGCATCGCCAGGATGGCGATCTCAACGACCGACCTTGGAGGTGAGAAGCGAAGCTTGCAACTTCGATCCTGGATGTCTGCCGAGAATGGGTTCAATTACATACAAGTTACGACACCTTTAGCCATATTCAGCTGAATAGTTATCATTTTTGATTTGTTGTCCCCACCTGCCCCTCCTAAGGAAATTCGGCCAAAACAGGTCACTTTATAAACACGATACCTTGAAGGCTGAAAAGGGGCGTGCTGTCTTTTTTCAGTTTTCTCACCTGTTCTGCCTTGGATGTCCTATCCTGGTTCCTGCCTTCACTGCCATGTGCCATCCATATCAGACACAGACATTTATTTTCCTTTTGAAATACTGCCAGGGTTGTCTGTATAGCCTTTTCAACAGGTATTCCTATTGAAAAGACGGGCGGGCGAACAGTGTTTGCACCCACTGACCGATATTTGAAAATGCAGAGATATCATTTTTTACCAGCATGTTCACCAATATCACGGAACCCACATTAATATCTGCCAGCGTAAAGTTGTCACCCAGCATGTAGGTCTTGCCAGCCAGATGGTTATCAAGAATCTGATGCATGGGTGATAACGCTGCTTTTGACTGTTCGATGATGGCAGCCTCTTTTGATAAAAACAGATTGAACAGGTGGGGCTGAACCGACAATATGGCCCAGTAACTCCATTGATCGATCAAAGCTGCCTGTTCCGGGGAATTTCCCAGTAATGCCGGCTGGTATTTATGGGTCAGGTACCGGTTAATCGCCATCGATTCCCAGAGGATAAAATCACCCTCGACCATACAGGGAACTTTACCGTTGGGATTCAATTTGAGAAATGCCTCGGACTTGTGTTCGCCCTTGGAAAGATCAATGGGGACTTCTTCAAACGGGACGCCCATCTCTTTCAGCAGCAGGTGACAGCGAAAAGCGCTGGTCATTTTGGAGCCATAAAGCTTAATCATGTTTTCCTCCTTGTGAATTGATTTTCAAACAGGCAGGGGATCGATCTAACCGGCCAGGCCCTGTGTACTGTCAGTATAAACAGACACAGGGCTTGGCAACTGCACCGATCGATTCCCACAATCAGCGGATGGTGCAGGAAATCGTTTCTAATCCCCGGGAACTTTGTTATCTTCCCGGTGCTGACAACGATCTGCTGCTGAGAAGTCTTTGAGATCGTTTATACAACGATCAGGCGAGGTCAAAACGATCAAGGTTCATCACCTTGGTCCAGGCCGCGACAAAGTCCTGCAGAAACTTCTCTTGAGCATCCTCAGCGCCATACACTTCCGCCAGGGCCCGGAGCTGGGAGTTCGAACCGAAAACGAGATCGACACGGGTGCCGGTCCACTTAGGGTCGCCTGTCGCTCGATCACGAAGCTCGAACACATCTTCATCTTCCGTGGTTGCCTTCCACATCATGCTCATGTCAAGTAGATGGACGAAAAAGTCATTGGTGAGTGTCTCTGGTCGCTTGGTGAAAACGCCGTGCCGGGACTGCTTGAAATTGGCGTTCAGGACGCGCAGACCGCCAACGAGAACCGTCATCTCCGGAGCAGTCAACGTCAACAGTTGCGCTCGATCAACCAGCATTCTCTCTGCCGATACCGTGAACTTGGTTTTGAGGTAGTTACGGAACCCGTCCGCTTCCGGTTCAAGCACACTGAATGACTCCACGTCGGTTTGCTCCTGCGATGCGTCTGCGCGTCCCGGCGTGAAGGGAACGGTTACGTTGTGACCGGCAGTCTTCGCCGCCTGCTCAACACCCGCACAACCCCCCAGGACTATCAAATCGGCCAGCGAAACCTTCTTCCCGCCGGATGCCGCGCTGTTGAACGCCTTCTGAATTCCCTCCAGGGTCTGCAGCACCTTCTTCAGCTGATCCGGCTCATTCACTGCCCAATCCTTTTGAGGCGCCAGACGGATGCGTGCGCCATTCGCTCCTCCACGCTTGTCCGAACCCCGAAACGTCGACGCCGAAGCCCATGCGGTTGATACCAGTTTGGATACAGACAGTCCTGACGCGAGTATTTTGCTCTTAAGTGCCGCAATATCCTGCGCGTCGATCAGTTTATGATCAACCACAGGGATCGGATCCTGCCAGATCAGGTCCTCTGACGGGACCTCAGGGCCAATATAGCGGGAACGGGGACCCATGTCACGATGGGTCAGCTTGAACCAGGCCCGGCGAAAGGCTTCTGCCAACTCTTCCGGATGCTTATGAAAGCGTCGTGCAATCGGCTCGTAGATCGGGTCCATTCGCATCGCCATGTCTGCGGTGGTCATCATGATCGGGACCCGTTTCGACGGATTGTCGACTGCCGGTGCCTGATTGGTATCCGTCGTCACCTTGGGCGTCCACTGCTGGGCGCCGGCGGGACTCCTGGTCAGTTCCCACTCATTGCCGAACAGCATGTCCAGATAGCTGCTGTCCCAGCGTGTCGGAGTCGGCGTCCATGAGCCTTCCAACCCGCTGCCAATCTGATCGGCTCCTTTACCGCTGCCATGGCTGCTCTTCCAGCCGAGGCCCTGTTCCGCGATACCGGCAGCTTCAGGTTCAGGTCCAACCAGTGCCGGATCGCCGGCGCCGTGGCATTTGCCGAAAGTATGTCCGCCAACGGTCAGCGCGACGGTCTCCTCGTCGTTCATGGCCATGCGCGCAAAGGTCTCACGGATATCACGGCCGGAGGCGACCGGATCCGGGTTACCGTTCGGACCTTCAGGGTTCACGTAGATCAGGCCCATCTGTACAGCAGCGAGAGGATTCTCCAGTTCCCGATCACCGGAATAACGCTTGTCAGCAAGCCACTCGGCCTCGGCTCCCCAGTAAATGTCCTCTTCCGGTTCCCAGATATCCTCACGGCCACCACTGAAGCCGAAGGTCTTCAGCCCCATCGACTCAATGGCACAGTTACCGGCGAGGATTAACAGGTCGGCCCAGGATATCTTCTTACCATATTTCTGCTTGATCGGCCA
>JAHJRI010000413.1 GCA_018830885.1 bacterium
AAAACTTTCGTCTTCAGCTTTGCTCATAATCCGGTTCCTTGCATCAAATTCAGACGCAATTATCCAGGAAAAATCCTCTTGCCCTATTACTTCGCTTGCCAGAGGTTATTGAGAAGTTACAGTTTTTAGATGATCTGAACGACATTGAGCGCCCGAAATCCAAGCTGTCTGAGGACGCAGTCTGAGTTTTGGGATTTCAGCGAGATGAGTTCTTGAACAACTTTAAGCGAGTCTCCGTCTGAAAAAGGTTTGTATCAGACACGGAGGGATACAGAGTACTATTCTCACGCTTCGTTGTGCCCCGATCCCGGGGCATGGTGGTTAATATGAAAGGGCCGCTGATCAGATTCCTGGTTTGGGGTTTTGCGCCAGTTTCCCGGCCTGCTTCATATTCACGTACTTTAATATTTCCCTTCTTGATTTAGGCATGACGACATCTTTTATCCAGTCTCTTTCTGTGATAATAGAATCGGATTTAATCACTTTCACAACCATGCCGTCTTCCAGGATTTTATTTCTCGGATAGCGCACATTATCGATGATTCCGCCAGCGCTTTTCAGACCCAATTCAGTATGAACCATAAAAGCGAAGTCCAGAATGGTCGATCCATATCTCAATTCAATTACGTCTCCGGCTGGTGTCATCGTCTGGATCGTTTTGGTCTTGCTGAACCGCAGTACATCCTCGATTCGGGTATTGTCCGATGCAAGATCCAGGTAAAGCTGCAGAAATTCACGATAGTTTTCAGAACGGTATATTCCTTCATGGATAAGGGCCAGAACACCTTTTCTATTTTTTTTATGAAAATCTTCGGTTACAATATTGATCTTGATTTGCTCTCCGTTGACAATCACTTTCGTTGACAATCCACGCCACCCGTTGGCTTTCGGGTTTGAGATATAGTCATAGATGTTCAGGGGAACAGAGCGGAAATTGGTGTGAATTGCCCCCAGAACCTGGTAACAGGACGGGGCATCCGTAGTTTGAATGGAAATTGAATTGAGAATTTTTACAATTTCATGCCGATCGAACAAATATGTTTGAGGTGTTAAATAGCGGGGTTTGATTGAAAGCAACAGATGAGGAGGTATATGTTGCTGCAATTTCTGGACGATCTGATGAATGGCGATATGCCTTTCATCGTAAAACTGTTTCAGGTTTCTGGCGATTCGCTTGTAACTGAAGGAATAGAGATGTTTAAAGACGAGATCCTTCAACTGCTCTTCTATTTCAATCAATCCCAGACCCTGGGCGATTTCGCAATAAACAGCCGTTGTTTCCTGACAAATTCTGCGCTGTTTGGCTCTGGGCAGATATTTAAGATCTGACAAATTATCCAGGCGATCCAGGAGTTTTATCAGAATAACTCGGAAGTCTACCGCCCCCAGTTGGATAATCTTGTAAAGGGTCAGATTTCGGTTTTCCTTTACTTTTGTAAGTGCATTCACCAGCTGAGAGACATTTTCTCCAAAGATGCTTTCTATTTCACGCCCGATTTTTTCCTTGGCATCTTTTCCGACAGTGTCCTCAATGACATCATGCAGTAGGGAGGAAATGATCGTATTGGTGTCCAGGTTATAATCGATGGCTTTGATGGCAACCCGGACAGGGTGGATGAAATAAAAGTTACCCGTCTTTCTGAATTGGCCTTTATGGGCTTCCTTGCCGAGCTCGATGGCTTTTTTTACAGATTCAAGATCGACATTGGGATCTTTTTTGACGCGCTCAATCAGGTCCTGTATATGGATTTCAAGATTTTTTTCCGGCGAAATCATAATTCATTGAGATGGCAGATTAAAATTTGCAGCTGTGATTGGCAATATCTTCAATATGATATTCTGGTGCCAGTCTTAGTGCCGTTTCCTGCAATTTTCCATAAAATTGGCAGACGGCAAATCGTTTGTTTTTGGCTTTGTAATAAAAACGGGTTGTATTGGGAAACATTGCCTGGGTCGTCTCCAGCAATTTTATTGCATTAGCACAATGGGTCGCCGCCAGTTTCAAATAGGAGGCAGTTTGGGTTTTCTTGAAACTCTGATAATAAGTGTGACTCCATTTCAATTCCTGGGCGGATTGATTCATGCCTTGCGAAAAAGTGAGTCTGTTTTTCTGCTGGATCTGAGTCGATTTCTGCTGAGCGGTCTGCCCTACCAGCATCATTGGGCAGACGCAAAATATGATCGATAGCAAAAAGTATCCGAAAGGTTTTAAATAAATACCCATTTGGAAAAAGTCCCAGATATGTTGGATTAAAAATAGATATTGTCAGGTTGGAAGAGCAAAGCGGATCGCTGGATATGGTTTGTTCGCTTCATGTTCTTCTTTCAGGCTCTTGTTATTTCGTCTTCCGGTCATAAACAGATGTTTCAGCAGCCTCGATTGCAGACCAACCGGTCAGACCAATGATCCAATACCAACTGGATGATTTGCATGCCCTTTCTGAAGCACTGAAACAGTGAATGATGCACGTTAATAATATTTAAATGATATCTGTTTGGGATTGAATAAAACTCAACTCAGCCTCTGAAATCATGACTTTTCTTTTATACCGTAAAACCGGATTAAAAAGTCGAACTTCAATCAATTCGTTCCTGGGTTGCACCTCAATCTTATTTCCCTGAATCGTTGCTGTATGGTTAAGATCATCAATCAGTGACATCAGCAGTTTCGCACGTCTGAACTGAAGGTAAGCTTTGACTTCAGCGAGTATGAAAAAGTTCTTGTTTCGAGACCTGCGGCCAGACCGAATGTCAGTTATCAGAGAGCTGATTTCCTGGATATCCAAGTTGGATGAGTACAATGCGGCTCCTTGTTGACTTTCTTTTTTTTGATTCAATCTGTTGGGTTCTTGGCATGGTAAAGACGCTGTTGTTTCATTCTCTCATAATATTACTGATTTGGACAAAGGTTCTTTCTGGTATAGGGGCAGTCCTTGATCAAATCGAAAAAAGCAAGTCCATTGCCTTTTTGAACAATTTTTATCTCAACAGTTCTTGCCTGTCAGATGACACCCTCATATCAGCGACTGGATGTCAGCAACAGGTGAATTAGAGCCATCCTGATCCAGACGCCGTTTTGGGCTTGCTCGAAATATACCATCCTGGGATCATCATCCAGTTCAGGGTGAATTTCTTTTTCCCGGGGTAGAGGATGCATGACAATCGCCCTGGGTTTGATCATCGGTAAAACGCTTTTATCAAGCCGGAATTGATCAATTGCCTGTGCATAGAGATTCATGTCCAGAAACCGCTCTTTTTGAATTCGGGTCATATAAATGCAATCAGCCTCTTTGATTGCGGTCTGGAAATCCATTTCCTCCCACTGGACATCGTTTTTTGTCAGGAATTGACGAATATCCTCTTCCATTCTGCAGATTTTGGGTGAAACAAAGAGAATTCTGGGGTTATAAAATCTTCCCAGCAGGTAACAGAGGCTGCGAACCGTTCTGCCATAGCGCAGATCGCCAATCATGCAGACAGTCAGGTTGTTGATATTGTTAAAATGGTTTCGAATTGTATATAGATCCAGCAGTGCTTGTGTGGGGTGTTGACCGGCACCATCTCCGGCATTGATAATCGGTTTGCTGGAAACAGATGCTGCCAGTTTTGCAGAACCAATTTCAAAATGGCGCAATGCGATAATATCTGCATAGCCGGCAGTGACTTTGATGGTATCTTCCAGAGACTCCCCTTTGGAAAAGGAAGAGAATTCCTGCGCGCTTTCCGTTGAAATGACATTCCCCCCGAGTTGCAGCATGGCGGACTCGAATGAGAGTCTTGTTCGGGTTGATGGCTCATAAAATAATGTTGCCATTATCTTTCCAGGAATTTGAAACGGGGAGGGGTCCGTTTTCATCAGATCGGCTAATGAAAAAATGTAATCCAGCAATTCCCTGTCAAACTGTTGCGATTCAATGATATGATTTAATTTTTCCACTTTTTGCGTTATAGTATTTGGACAAGCCCCTGTGAGAAATTGTAACTGCCCGAATTCAGCCTTTTTCAGGTTGCTTGACCGTTTTTTGTCAATCGGGATTTTTTCTTGATGTCAGAATCAATGATATCCTATTCCCGTTCCCGGAAAAACTCAATTCCCATCTGGCATTTCAGTAGCTTTCGGATAAAATCGATTGATATTTGACTGCAGCTGTCTGACACACCTCACCCCGGGTATGGATATTGGATCCAAAATACTTTTTAGAAGACTGAAATTATATGATAACAAAACATTCAGAGGATGACTGGTATTGGGAATTGGCAGCTGATTGTCAGACAGATCAGTTTGAATTGGTTTCGTATATTATGTTTGAACAGGGAGCTTCTGGCATTGAGGAGCTTCAAAGAGATCAAAAGACAACCGTCTTCAGGGTTTTCTTTCCGGCGACAGTTCCTGATCCGATGAAACAATTGAGGATGACCATCGAGAAAAGCACAGACCTGGTCGCTGCAGGGATCACTCTGCGACAGATTGAAAAGAAAGGAATTCAAAACTGGCAGGATGGTTGGCGGGATTTCTTTAAACCCATTGAAATCGGGAACTCTTTTCGGATCCGGCCACCATGGGAACCACCCGTAACGGGGAAAAATGAGATCGTCATACATCCAGGTCAGGGGTTTGGCACCGGCTATCATGAATCGACCCATCTGGCACTGATCCTCCTGGAATGGGTTTTAAGCGAGCATCAGATAGCCAGTGTGATCGATGTTGGAACTGGATCCGGAATCCTTGCCATCGCCTCCCTCCTGCTGAGTGCAGATCATGTTACCGCGATCGATATTGATCCGGAAGCATTATCGGAAGTCATGAAGAATCTGGTGCTATCCGGAATGGATACTGCTGCCTGCTCAGTGGCGTTGTGCGGTCCCGGGGAGTTGAATATACAGGCGGGACTGGTGGTGGCAAATATCGAGGACCATATTCTTGAAAAACTGGCTGATGACCTCAAAAATCTGACATCCCCTGACGGGTACCTGATTTTAAGTGGTGTGCTGGTTGAGCGGGAAGCCTCACTATTGAAAGCTTTTAAAGACCAGTTTGGTTTGGTTAAAACGCTGCAGATGGGTGAATGGGCAGGGTTTGTATTGCAGAAGAAACCGGGCATGGCATTGAATTGACGATTGATTCAGGGAGTTCTCATTCAATAATGGAAATTGAGGAAAAAGGGTATTCAAATGCCAATATTTAACCAACGGAGGGGGCGTCCCTTACCATTTGGTATTGCGCAGATCGGGTCCTGGCATAATTTCGCCATTTTCTCCAAGCATGCAACTGCAGTATGGTTGCGGTTGTACTTGAAGAAACAGCAGACGCCGGATCATGAAATTCAACTCGATCCGAAGCTGAATCGCACAGGGGATGTCTGGCATATCCTCATCCAGAATCTGCCAGATTGCTTCTATTACATGTATCGCATGGATGGTCCCTGGAATCCGGAGCAAGGGTGTATCTTCAACCGTCAACATGTGTTACTGGATCCCTATGCAAAATTCATAGCGGGTCTTGAAGTCTGGGGCAAAAGAGATCCAAAGTTGAATCATTTTCTGGGATATTTTGAAGCTGCCACTTATGATTGGGGAAATGATCAGCCCCCAAATACGCCCTTGAGCGATACCATTATCTATGAACTGCATGTCAGAGGGTTTAGCCGGCATTCCAGTGCCGGAGTAGATAATCCCGGCACATTTCAGGGGATTCTTGAAAAGATTCCCTACCTGAAATCGTTGGGGATAACAGCTGTTGAATTAATGCCGGTGCAGGAATTTGACGAAATGGACTGCCAGTACGTTAATCCCAGGACAAAAACCAGACTCGTGAACTATTGGGGGTACAGTACCATCGGTTTTTTTGCATTGAAGACTGCCTATGCTGCCGCAGGGGATAACAGTGGCGCAGGAAGGGAATTCAAGGACATGGTGAAGAAACTGCATACTGAAAACCTGGAGGTTATTCTTGATGTCGTTTTCAATCATACGGGCGAAGGGGATAAAACACGTCCGGTGTTATCATTTAAGGGAATTGAAAACAGTATCTACTATATACTTGATGAATCCGGGGACTATCAAAACTATTCCGGATGTGGCAATACATTGAATTGCAATCATCCCGTCGTCCGGAACATGATCATGGATGTTCTGAGATACTGGGTTGTTGAGATGCATGTGGACGGATTTCGATTTGATCTGGCCGCCATATTGACAAGAGATGAAAAAGGGGATGTGTTGACCAATCCTCCGTTACTGGAAGCCATCGCCAAAGACCCTGTTCTTTCCAGGACAAAGATCATTGCAGAAGCCTGGGATGCTGCAGGTCTTTATCAGGTTGGCAGTTTTCCGGCTTCCAAACGCTGGGCTGAATGGAATGGCCGATACAGGGACACGATACGTCGGTTTGTGCAGGGTGAACCAGGTATTACCGGTGAAATCGCGACACGGTTATCAGGCAGCGAAGACCTTTACCGCCATTCAGACCGTAATCCCTACCATTCAATCAACTTCATTACAGCCCATGATGGTTTCACCATGATGGATCTGGTCTCCTATAAAGAAAAACACAACCAGGAAAATGGGGAAAATAACATTGACGGGAGCGATCATAATTTTTCGCTGAATTTTGGTGTTGAAGGCGAGACAACAGATGCAGATATTCTATCAAAACGCAAGCAGCAGATTCGAAATATGGCGACAATGCTGATGCTGAGTCAAGGAACCCCCATGATACTGGCCGGAGATGAGTTTGGAAACTCACAGGCAGGGAATAACAATGCCTGGTGCCAGGACAATGAAATATCCTGGTTGAACTGGGAATTGCTGGACAAAAACAGAGACCTGCTAAATTTTTGGGAAAAACTGATTAAATTCAGAAAAAACCACGCTGCGCTGCATCGGAAAAGATTTTTTACCGGGGAGATCAACAAGAGATCAGGTCTTGCAGATATCAGCTGGCATAATACACAGCAGGGAAAGGCTGATTTTGATTCGCCAGCCCGTTCACTCGCTTTTTTGATTGATGATACGGGGTCACAGGGTGAAAAAGGAGAATTGATATACACGGCGATAAATTTTAATGAAATCCCCCTTGATTTTGAAATTCCGGCAGTGTCAGAGGAGAAAAACTGGACATATGTCTTGTCGACTTTTGACCCCGCGCCTTTTATTGGAGGATCAACAAGCCCGCTACCTTCCGATCAACAAACGATTCGGGTACCTCCATTTTCGATTACGGTATTAATAAAATAATTGGTATCTGCTGATTATGTCAGGAGTTTCTCCCTTGTGTTACCGTTGTAGGGGTTTGCGGAGGAAAGCACTTTAAAAAAGGTTGTCAACGGTGTTTTACAAGGTTTCAATTTGACAGATAGGGGGGAATTGCTGGATAAAATCGATAAACGGAAGATATTAATAGTGATGACGCTGTTCCCTAAAAAGACTTTTCTCAGATTTGAGAATTACCGTTGGCAAAAATGCTTTTGTTTAGAAGGGAAGAGACGTCTCAATGAAACAGGGTATGCCTGCAATGGGTTATCAAAAAAGGAGCTGTTTTGGAAAAAAAATTAGCCGTTACTGTATATCCGGTTGAAATTCAATCGTATGATAATGAATACTCAGATCATTTCAAAACCGGTTGGTTTAAAGAGACCATTCGAATTAACAATTCGACCTGTGTTTATCGACAGTGGGAATTCACGCAATATGCCGTGCATTCTATGCCGATGGTGCATTTTTCAATTTAGTGGCCATAATTGATCTGAACTTGTCTGTAGCCATGATGTGATCCAAAATTCTCCCTGCAACGACCTCCTTTGACAGCAGGGGTAGATCAATACTGCCATCGCCATCAATCAGCAGCACCCTGTTGGTGTCTACATCAAATCCGGCATCTTTCTGGAGGATGTTGTTTGCGACGATGAGGTCCAGATTTTTTTCCTTTAGTTTTTGTTCCGCATAATAAAGGACATTCTGACTCTCAGCTGCGAAGCCGACCAGAAACTGGTTACTGGTTTTTCTGTCCCCCAACGTTTTCAGGATATCGGGGTTTTTAACCAGTTCCAGTGTCATTCTCTCGCTTTTCTTCGTTTTCTGGGGATTGGGGGTTTCAACCCGAAAATCACTCACAGCAGCAGCCTTGATGATGACCTGTGCCTGTTCACTGTTTGCCATGACGGCCGAATACATCTCCAGGGCCGATTTTACCTGGATGGTTTCAATATCCACAGGGGGTGAGAGCGCTGTTGGACCACTGATTAAAATGACATCGGCCCCGAGTTGACGACATTTTTCAGCCAGTGCATACCCCATTTTACCGGATGAGTCGTTCGACAGAAACCGGACAGCATCGATCCGCTCCCGGGTCGGTCCTGCCGTGACCAGGACCCGGATGTTGTTCAGGGGTTTTTCAGCCTGTTCGCCTGTGGTTATCCTGTCAAAATAGTCTTCAAGCACCGTCACGATCTCGCCCGGTTCTGCCATTCGACCAGTGCCATAAGAACCACAGGCCAGATAACCGGATCCGGGGTGAATGATATGCAGATTTCGCTTTACCAACAGTGCCAGGTTGTCCTGCAAAGCCGGATGGTCCCACATATGATGATTCATGGCTGGGGCCACAAACACAGGAGCGCTGCAGGCAAGATAGGCGGTTGTGAGGTAGTCGTCCGCAATCCCATGGGCCATTTTTGCGATGATATTGGCTGTTGCCGGAGCTACCAGCATAGCGTCAGCGTTTTCTGAGAGCTTTATGTGGCCGATCTTGCTCTCCTCTTCCAGAGAAAAAAGAGATGTGGCGACCGGATTTTCTGATAATGTTTGAAATACGAGCGGTTTAACAAATTCCATTGCGGATCGAGTCATCACCACGGACACGGAACCACCGGCTTCCCTGATTCCTCGGACGATCTCCAGCGATTTATAGCAAGCGATACCGCCAGAAACCCCCAGTAGCATTTTCCTGTTTTTTAGTTTCATATCGACTGATCATTAAAATTTGATGTATTGTATAGGGTTGATCTCATGATCTGAAAATGTTCGTTGCAGCAGCCGATTTTGGCCAGATTTCAAAAAACAGCAGTCTCATAAAGGTCCAAAAATCGATCGGTTGTTTTAATGCCAGTGCCGCTTATCGAACGCCCACAATGGGCTCAATCCTGTTTTGAATATTTTTCCGGTTGCTGATTTTCACCGTCCTGCAAATAGTGTCGCCTTGCGACAGGGAATAAGTTGTGTCCGGTTCACATGGGACCTTGGATTGGGGAATGGACTGCCCGTCTCTGTTTCCTGGACCTCATGTTCCGTAATAGCAGCGGATGCGACTTTTTGGGGATAAAAAATGTGGTATGAACAGATTGACGAGTCAAAAGCAAGCTGCTAAAATCACTGTTTTACGTTTATTTCAAGCTTTAATGCCCTGCTGTTGGGTCGTTGCCACTCAGAACGTGTAAAATGGCAACTTTGGAAACAGTCAAGAAAACGATATTTCATCGGTTTATGATTTGCAAATTCGTTTAATACTAATTGATAGGCGAGTAACATGAATTATACGGTTCAACATCGCGAGAATACCGGCAAGGGATTCAATAGAAGACTGCGTCAGAAGGGAGTCGCTCCCGGCGTTATTTATGGTAAAGAGGAGACGCTTAATGTGTCAATGAGAGCTGATGCGACCCTGCGTTTTATCCGCTCGATGAGAGGCGCTACGAAGATTATCAATCTTGAGATTGAGTCAACTGCAGGCAGTACGAACAAGACGGTCATTCTGCAGGATTTTCAGTTGACCAATCTGGGAAATAGACTGCTACATGTTGATTTTCTGGAGGTAAATCAGGAGTCGGTTGTTTCAGTTGAAGTTCCGATCGTACTTTTAAACGAAGAAGATTGCCCAGCGGTTAAGACCGGTGGGGTGATTCAGATTATCCGACGGGCCATTCCGGTGCGCTGCAAAGTCAAGGATCTGCCGTCAATATCTGAAGCCATTGAGATTGATGTCATTGATCTCGAATTTGGTGACAGTATTCATGTGCTGGATGTGAAATATCCCGAAGGTGTCGAACCGGTAACAACCGGTCGGAATTATACCATTGTGACAGTTGCTGGAAGGATTGCAGACGAGGTCGACGGGATCGAAGAGGAAGCTGAAGACGAAGCGGCAACCGAACAAGAACCGGATGCGGAAAAAGAGGATTAATCCTGTTTCTCGAAAGGGACTTTTTCGTATTTTGAACGGTCATGATGAAATTGATTGTAGGTTTGGGAAACCCGGGCGACAGGTATCAGAACACCCTGCACAATGTGGGATTCCAGGCCTTGGATTCCCTGTCAGCCAGTATATCGACTGATCGCTGGTCATCCCGGTTCAAGGGGCTTGTCAGCCGGGGAACTTTTCAGGATTTCGGATTTGTTCTGCTTAAACCCCAGACATTCATGAATGTCAGCGGCGAATCAGTGCTTGCGTGTCAGCAGTTTTACAAGATTCCAACAAGTGATATCCTGGTCATATCCGATGATATCGATCGGCCGGCTGGGCAGTTGCGTTATCGGACCTCTGGCGGGCATGGCGGGCACAATGGTCTGAGAAGTATTATTCAGCTCTTTGGTGCCAATGACTTTCATCGCATCAAGATCGGTATCGGTCGACCGAATGGTCGGCAGAAAGTGGCGGATTATGTTCTCAGTAAACCGACACAGGAGGTGGCCAGCCTGATAGAACAGGCCATTCAGCAGACAGTTGAATATCAAATGGATTTTATCCGAAACAGGACAATCCAGATTCAACAAACTGATTCCTGCTAGGACGGTATCCAGGGTTCAGTTGCCGGTGTGAAGGCCTTTGCCTCTGCGGGTGCGATGATCGTCATCATGGCCCCCATTTTGTGGAACCAAGTGTCCACAGTTTTTCCTTGCTCGGTTTGTCCGGGCTTAACTCGAAAGGATAAAGAATAATGAAGAAAAGAAACACCTATGAGATTGTGATGATTGTTGACGCCAACCTGACAGATGAGGAGAGTCAGGTGGTGCTTGGCAAGCATAAAGAGATCATTTCCAATGCCGGAGGTGAAATTAAATTCGAAAGCTCTTGGGGACGGCGTAAGCTCGGATATGAAATCAACAAGATGAAGCATGGTATATATTATCTGCTCTGGGCTGAAGGAAACGGCGATACGATTGAAGAGATGGAACGCCAATTCGGTTACGACGACAAAGTGATCAAATTTTTTGTCGTTATTGTTGAGAATTTGGAAAAAGCTTATAACGCTTTTGAAGCGCTCAAAGCAGAACCCAAAAAAACCGCAAACTTAGTCTCTGACAAACTGGGAGCTTAATATGTCAAAAAAGAAAAGAAAGCATTACTTCAGGGAAAAACTGCCCACCCGCCCTTGCCCAATCACCATTGCCGGGATAGAAGAAATTGATTACAAAGATGTCGAACTGCTAAAAATGTTTATCACTGGAAAAGGGAAAATCATTCCCAGAAGAATATCCGGACTGAATGCCAGATCTCAGAAGAAAATCACCCGGGCGATCAAAAAAGCCCGAAATACGGCCCTTCTCTCATTTGCTGAAGGGTACATTAAACAGGATGAGATTCAGGATTAATTTTTAAACGTGTTATAAAAGGAAAGGAATAAAATGAAAGTAATCCTCAAAGAAGACGTTTTTAAGCTTGGATCGCTGGGAGATGAGGTTGAAGTCAAACGCGGGTTCGCCAGGAATTTTCTCATCCCCCAGGGTAAAGCACTTCCGCTGACGCGGGAAAATGTCAAACAGATAAGTCATCAAAGAAGTATTCTTGCAAAAAACAGAGCGGATGCCATTGCGAAGGCCCAGAACTTTGCTCGTCAGCTGGAGGCAACTGAAATCATTTTTACGATGAAATCCGGTGAGAGCGGTAAACTTTTTGGGTCAGTAACACAAAAACACATTTACGATGCCCTGGTAGAGAAAGGAATCGATCTGGATCGGAAACAGCTCAATCTTTCAAATCCGATCAAAACCCTGGGGAAACATGTATTGTCTGTCAAGCTGCATACTGAAGTGAATGTTGACCTTGTCGTAAAGGTAGTTGCCGAATCTGACGAGTCAACTGAGGCGCCGGTTGAAGGGGAACCCCAGTCAGAAACGTCGGTAGATGCTGGTGAGACCGGCAAACAAGAGGTAGTGGAAAACGCCGGTTAACGGACGGTTCAAGCTATATCTTTACCCAATGGGCAAATGGGACCACCAGAAATCCGCTTTCGTGGTCCTTTTGTCCTGGCGTGTATTTTTACCCCCCCCCAATCAGTCAATCAAGCCCCAGACACTTTCTAACGCTCGAACCTAACCGACCTGCTTAACAGCTTGGTTCCCTCCCGTGTCGTAACTAAATAAAACGATGGACCTTATTCAATGATCAAGGATTAAAACGGGTGACATATTGCCCTTTTCATGGCATGTTGAGACTGATAAATAAGCGTTAAAGTTAAATCTAACAATAACCAGATTGCATCATAAGCCATCGAGAATAAAGGATTGACCTATGAGTGAGTTTGTATATCAGGACATTTTTGTCCAGGGAAATGATAGTTGTGAGTACAGACTGTTGACCAAAGACTATGTGTCAACATCTGAGGTTTCTGGAAAGACGATTTTGAACGTGGATCCAGAGGGATTGACATTACTTGCCAAAGAAGCGATGCATGATGTTTCACACCTGCTGCGAAAATCTCATCTGGGAGCATTAAAAAAAATTATCGAAGATCCTGAGGCGTCTGCAAATGACGTCTATGTGGCAACCACCCTGCTTGAAAATGCTGTGATAGCAGCCGAGAAGTTTTTTCCCAGTTGCCAGGATACAGGAACCGCCATTGTCATGGGTAAGAAGGGAGAATGCGTCATGACCGGAGCTAATGATGCCGAGGCTCTGAGTAAGGGGGTTTTTCAGACCTATACGGAAACCAGTTTGCGGTATTCCCAGACAGCTCCTTTAACCATGTATGAAGAGGTTAATACAGGGAACAATCTGCCTGCTCAGATCGATATTTATTCAACACCTGGAAATGCCTATAAATTTCTTTTTATGGCAAAAGGCGGGGGATCTGCGAACAAGACGTATCTTTTTCAGGAAACAAAGGCACTATTAACACCGGAAAAACTGTTGAAATTCCTGGGTGAAAAAGTTGCAAGCCTGGGCACATCGGCTTGCCCGCCGTATCATCTGGCTGTTGTCATCGGGGGTACCTCAGCGGAGATGAACCTGAAAACAGTTAAACTTGCTTCAGCAAAGTACTATGATGATATTCCAATACAGGGCAACCGGTTGGGGCAGGCTTTTCGGGATCTGGAGATGGAAGAAGCGGTTTTGAAACTCTCGCAGGGATTGGGTCTGGGATCTCAATTTGGCGGGAAATATTTCTGCCACGATGTGCGGGTGATTCGGTTACCGCGGCATGGCGCTTCCTGTCCTGTGGGGATTGGTGTCAGTTGCAGTGCTGATCGGAATATCAAGGGGAAAATCACCCAGGACGGAATTTTTCTGGAAAAACTGGAAACCAATCCAGCACAGTATCTCCCGGCTAAAGAATCCGCAACGGGGGAGCCGGTTCTGAAACTTGATCTGTCGATGGGGATGGATAAGTTGCGTCAGACATTGACACAGTATCCCATAAAAACACGGGTTATGCTTAGCGGGAAAATTATTGTTGCTCGTGATATTGCCCATGCGAAACTCAATGAGAGGCTCGAAAAGGGAGAAGGGCTGCCTGATTATTTTAAGGAACATATCATTTACTATGCCGGACCGGCAAAAACGCCGGAAGGATACGCTTCTGGATCATTTGGACCGACAACAGCCGGTCGCATGGATTCCTATGTGCCTATTTTCCAGAAAGAAGGGGCGTCATTGGTGATGCTGGCAAAAGGGAATCGGTCCCAACAGGTGACAGATGCCTGCAAGCAGTACGGGGGTTTTTATCTTGGTTCAATTGGAGGTGCTGCTGCCCTGTTGGGCAGAGAGTGCATCACTAATGTGGAACTGCTGGAATACCCGGAATTGGGGATGGAAGCCATTTATATGATAACTGTCAAGGATTTTCCGGCTTTTGTGATCGTGGATGATAAGGGCAATGATTTTTTCAAATCCTTGTAACAAACCTTCTTGAAACGTTCCGATTTAACAGATCCAATAACAATGGGTTGAGTTAATCGGGGTGGATCGGAATGGCATTTTGGCGTAAATTATGCTTATAATCTTTAAACGAGAGAATCATCGCAATTTATGATCCAGCAGAAAAACCTGCCTTATCCTGCCTGATACGACTGGCATGCAGGTTAACCGTGATGTTCAGTAATAAGCTGTTGCCAAGGATCAGCATATAAAAAGCCGGTACTTTGAATGAAATATCAGATTTGGGCCCTTGTCATTTTTTCGTTATTTGCCCTGCAACCGATTTTTGGTGCAGGGGAGAAGCAGATGCAAAGAATAAAACCCCCTAAGGAATGCAGGTCAACGCGCTATTCTTGTATTTTAAAAAAAACAGATGGTGTTCCATTCTACTGTGTCCGGACCACAAAGCAGCGATACCAGAATGCCCGTAAATCGATCCGGGTGGTTTCAGAAAGAAACTGCCTGCGAAGGTATCCGGTTGAGTATGAAACAATCGAAAACCCCCCCGAACAATCAGAGTAAAAATGGCTGAAAACGAAGATCCTTTTGAATCAGCAATGTCTTCATTGGACAGTGATGATACCGACAATCCATTTGATACTGATATAGAAGCGATGGCGTCGGACAGCGACGGAGCGTCATCGGAGACCAAAAAATCTGCCCCGGTTGACCCTTTTGAAGTTGCCATGCAGGCCATGGAGACAGGCGCAAATGTTAACACAGCTTCGGTCGATCCAGATGCGGGGGATGATCCCTTTGCCGCTGCTCTGGAGGTTGCCAAGGCCGAGCACAAGGTCGCCGAAGCCCAAAAAACGGATGAAGCCGAGACTCAGGAGCTGGATATCGATTTTCTGATGGAGATCAAGCTCAATCTGACTTTTGAAGTGGGGCGAACAAAAATGTATATCAGTGATTTGCTTTCGCTCGGTCAAGGATCCGTTATCGAGCTGCATCGGCTGGTGGGTGAGGAATTGGAGCTTTGTGTCAATGGGCAGTTATTAGCGACAGGAGAGGTAGTGGTTGTTAATGAAAAATTTGGCGCCAGGATTTCAAAAATCCTTTCACCAGAGGAACGCATCAATCATCTGGGAACTCAGATTACCTTTTAAATAGTACTCAATTGACGCATTTGCGCTTGTGAATTGCTTACCTTTCCATCTTGATCTGGCTGAAGAAATCATGCAGAGAGCCATCACTCTGGCTCTTCAAGCCCAGTTCAAAACAGAGCCCAATCCGATCGTCGGGGCTGTTTTAACTGACAGAAACGGTCAAGTCCTTTCCGAAGGCTTTCATGAAAAAGCCGGTTCCCCGCATGCTGAGGTAGTCGCTCTCAGGCATTTTGAAACTGTTCCTGAAGACGCGATACTGTTTGTCACACTCGAACCATGCAGCCACCATGGAAAAACCCCACCCTGCACAGATCTGATCCTAAAAAAAAACGTCAAAACAGTTGTGGTCGGATGCCAGGATCCGAATCCGCTCGTATCGGGTAAAGGTATCGCAGCGCTTCGTGCAAACGGGGTTTTTGTGACGACAGGCGTTTGTGAATCTGCCTGTCGCAATATCAATCGGGTGTTTAACAAGCATATTGTCAGTCACCTGCCTTATTTGACTGTCAAGGCTGCAGTTTCCCTTGACGGGAAAATAGCCATGGCATCAGGGGAGTCTCAATGGATAACCGGGGAACTGTCCAGGGCCAAAGGGCATGAGTTGCGCAGTCAGCATCAGGCAATAGCTGTCGGCCGTCAAACACTGATCAACGACAATCCCCGTCTGACGGATAGGCGCTCTGCAAAGGGTCGACAACCTATCCAGATTGTATATGCAAGCCGGGGTGACATTCCCTTTGATTCGTTTTTTGTTAAAAACAGGCAGACTCGACGCATTCTGTTTGCTGGCAATGGGATACAGCCTGAGATGGTAAAGCGATTGTGTGCAGAAGGCGTTGAGGTGTTTATCGATGATAGATCTCGTCCAACTGTGTTATGGAGCCTGGAAAGGCTTTACGAAATCGGAGTCTGTTCCCTGCTGATAGAGGGAGGAGGCGAATTGATAGCATCGATGATTCGAGAAAAGGTGGCTGACCAGCTGTGCCTCTTTCTATCGGGCAAAATAATCGGCAGTTCATCTGCAATATCCTGGACCGGTGAGCTGGGGATAGAAAAACTGGCGGATGTTCCACACCTTTCATTTGATCACATCGAAAAGCTCGGTGATGATCTCATGCTGACCTGCTTTTTCCCAAAACCATGATTAATTCATTAAATCGCAGCCCCGGTATGTTTCTTTTTGCCCGGCGACCTGTTATGATCCATTTGCTTTCATCAATCGAGGTTCTTTCAGAGATATCCCTTTCCAAACTCTAATGTTCAAATATGTTTACCGGAATTGTTGAAGAGATCGGTGTCGTAAAATCGCTTTCCTCCATCGGTGTCAGCCAATTGGAATTGTGTATTGGATGCCGGCTGATTCAGGACGATCTTAAAATCGGCGACAGTGTCGCAATTGATGGTGTTTGCCTGACGGTGGTGCGGTTCAGTAAAACGGAGGCAATTTTTGAATTGTCGGCGGAGACACTTGGACAGACGCTCTTCTCCAAAAAGCGGACTGGCGACCGGGTCAATCTGGAACGGGCGTTAAGGCTTGGGGATCGTTTGGGCGGACATATTGTTCAGGGGCATGTGGATTCATGCGCCAGATTGTTGGCCATCCAGCGAGCGGGAGATTTTTTTGAAATCGATTTTTCACTGGATCCGGCGATCAAGAGGTATGTTGTGCACAAAGGGTCTATATCCATTAACGGGATAAGCCTGACGATTGCTTCTTTGAAAGAGGATCAATTTCAAGTGGCGATAATTCCACATACATTCCATCAAACGTCACTATCCGGTCTTGATGTTGCCGATGAAGTCCATATTGAAACAGATATGATAGGCCGATATATTGAACGATTGTTGCTTTACCACAATCAGGAGAGCAAGGAACCTTCAAAAATAACCCCGGCTTTTTTGCGGGATCACGGATTCTAAAAATCCTGATATGCTTCAAAAGGGTGTTGAAAAGTACCCAGCTTTCACATGAAAACAGGTGTTCGTGGATCAAAGCATGCTTTTTTTCAGTCATCCGGTGGGATTTCGCTGATCAGAGCTCAAAGATGAGTTGTTTCCGGTTTGCTGGCCCGGCCTG
>JAHJRI010000414.1 GCA_018830885.1 bacterium
CTTGGAGCCCAGGGCATGGCCGGAGGCAGTCACAAGGCCCCGTTTTTTACATTTTCCTGGCCGACCGGCGAATTTGGCGGTATGGGTCTGGAGGGGGCTGTTAAGCTGGGTTTTCGAAAGGAACTGGCGGCAGTGGCGGATCCCCTGGAACGAAAGGCGCTGTATGAAAAAATGGTCGAGATGGCCTATCAACACGGAAAAGCCATCAATATGGCCTCTCATTTTGAGATCGACGAGGTGATCGACCCGGCCGACACCAGACGTGTTGTGATACGGGGTCTGCAGTCTGTACCGGCACCCGGGCCCCGCAGAGGTAAAAAAAGACCCTGTATCGATACCTGGTAATGACCGTGCGGCCGGCGGAGATTGAGTAACAGGCCCGGGAACCGGCTTTGATTTGAGTGGATTGGACCGGTGGTGGTCAGGACCCGTTCATCAGGCTCTTGATCAGATCGATGGGGATTTTCCCCTTACCCATGTGATAGTTGGCATCGATCTCCAGGGAGCGGTTCCATTTGTGCAGGTATTTGGCATAGGTTTTGGCCTGATCCTGAAGATAAAGCAGTTCCCGCATGGTACCGGGCTGTCCCGAAAAAGATTTGTGACCGGGTGATTTCAGAACCAGCTCGTTCTCTGGATAATCGATCTTCAGGTTTTCCAGCCTTTTGCGGTTGATCTTAACGGCAGAACGATAAAAACTGATTTTTGTAGAAATGGTAACCACACTGAAATCGTCGATTTCTCCAAATGCCGAGAAATCGGTGCCCATGAATATGACTTTCTGGCAGTTGGCATCGGCCACGATGGTGGCATTTCTGTTCAATTCCCGGATGTAGGCCAATTCTCCAAACATTTCTCCCGGCGAGATATAGCAGACCAGGTTCTTCTTGTGATCGACAAATTCAGGGTAGACCAGTAACTGCCCGGCCAGCAGGAAATAAATCCAGTTCTCGAACTCCCCTTTCTTAATAATCACATCACCCGGCTGAACTTCAAAGATTCTGGAGTACTTCATGAAAAAATCACGTTCGCCGGGTTCGTTTTGAATGACACTGTTGATCAGTGGAATCTCCCGAAATATGGCATTGATAATGTCATTCGGAAAATGGGATACATCCGTTGCTTTCATAGCTGCTTTACATTTTGATAAAAACCTTGTGACCGTCCGGTCTCACCGACGGCTGGGAAACAATATCTGATACTGGCCGGAAAACAGCAAACATGAACCACCATGTCCGCTGTTTTATAAACCATTGAAAATAAACGTATGAAAACAGCGGCTATCTGCCTCCGCGTTCTCACATGAAGCAACATGCCCTGCCGGGCACATTGAAGACTGAGAAAAGGTCTTCTTTCAGCCATCCCGGGTGATGGTCGAAATGATTTCCGCTGAAACCGACTCCCATTCATCCACCCCAACCTGGCAGGTGCCCGCCATGCTGTGTCCACCACCCCCGTATCGGGCCATCAGTCTTCCGATACTGGTTCTGCTGGAGCGGTTCAGGATACTGTGACCACAGGCAATCACGATGTTTTCCCGGTTCCGGCCCCACATAATTCGGATATCGATATTCTGGTCGGGAAAAAGTCCATAGATAATAAAGCGGTTACCGACGAAAATCGTCTCGTTTTCCAGCAGGTTCGTGATGATGGCATTTCCCTGGACATGACTGGATTTCACGAGCATCGCTTTGAATTTTTCCTGGTGGTCAAAATAACGGATGACCCGTTCCTGGACATCCGGCTCGGCAATAATCTCGTCTGCGGACATGGTGCGACAGTACTGGATCATGTTCATCATCAACTGGTAATTGCTGATGCGATAATCCTTGAAATACCCCAGACCGGTGCGGGAATCCATGATAAATGAAAGCAGAATCCAGCCCTCAGGGTTGAGTACCTCCTCTTTCAGAAAACTTCCCGCGTCTGCGATATTTACGGCCCGCAGCATGGGCAACAGTTTTCTGCCAAAGGTCTGCACGCCGCCATAGTAGTCCCAGATCACCTGGGCTGTGCTGGCTGCATGACTGACACACCCTTCAAACTTGAAGTGCTCGTGATGGTGACGGTCGCTTTCGCTCTCATGATGATCAAACCACAACCCGCACCCCTCAGAAAACGGTACATTTGCCAACACATCATTGGGTGTCGTTTTTACTTTTCCATCCTGAACATCCTTGGGGTGTGCAAACTTGTAACTATCGACGATTCCTTTTTCAACCAGAAGAACCGCGCTGACCAAGCCATCGAAATCTGCCCTGGTGATGAGTCTCATAGGCTGTTTGTTATGAAAATAGGTCCCGGGTTTAAAAGACATCCCCCTCCGCTCAGCAGTCAGCGCCGATTTTCGGGGGTGCCTGATGCTCTCAGGATTTCTGCCTGATTTAGTCCAGTATAAGCCTGATCGATCATTATGGGCAAGTGCTGATCGTTATTCACGCCCTTCCCATCTGTCTCACACACGGCACAGTCCCTGTTTCCATTTAATCATACCGGACGGCAGGTACCGGAGAGGACTGAATCAAATCAACAAATAAACCAGAAACTGCTTGCAGTTTAAGACGAATGCGAGACAATAGGGGTAAACTCAATCTCGATTGGATTCCCGTGGTTCGTTTGAAAAACACTCACTACAGAGACACGGAGATCACGGAGGAAAAAAGTCTGATTGAGGGAACCGGGGCTTTTTCATCTTTCGTTGGGCCCTGCCCCGGGGCATGTTGGTTCCTATGGAGTAATGATGGCCAAGCTGATCGACCTGAATCAGTATCGGATGACACAGATCTGTGATCGAGCCTTTAAAGGCTGGCGCAAACGGTTTGGTGGATCCTACACACCCGGTACCCGGTTTTCTGATCTGGACAGCGCGACGATTCGAATTCTGGCCGAACCAGGCGAAAACAGCGCGTTCATTTTCTACGAGCTGATTATGGGGATCCTCAATCTGGGTCAAGGTTATCAATTCGATACCCTGAGACCGGAAGCACGTTTAAAGGTGGTGGATATCCACTTTTTTCTGGCGGATCTTGTCCGATATGAATTGATGACACGGATTGCGTGGATTGAAACCTATACAGGCAGTGACCAGCCTTTGATTGAACTGGTCAGCGCTTATGATGCATCAGACTATACCCGGTTCACCGATCCGCCGCCGCTTTCGGCCAAACATCCGCTATACAGTGTCTTCAGCCAGAAAATCAACCGCGAAAAAGATGTCATGATCCGGCAGTTGTTCAGAGACGCGCTGACTGTTTTCAAGACCACATATAACCTGCCGTGACCCCCGGGGCCCGGACTCAATAGTCAAATACGAAAAATGGGGATGGCGTTTGATGACGGGATGGGGATAAAGCCTAATGGTTGCGGGAGATGCGCTGTCAAGGGGAAAACCGGAAACGACGCCTAATGAACCCGGTGATTCCTCTGGTTTACGGTTTCCTGAAGCCGGCTCAGATAACGGTCCTTCACCCCGATTTCAGCAAGTTGCGTGACCGTGTTTTCGAGGTATTCCCGGCAGGTTCCCAGGGGGCCTCTGCCGTTGCAGATCATGGCGGCTGTTTTGTTGAGGCCCAGATCTCCCAGATACCGTGAATGGTGTCGATTAATGACAAAAGTCAGGCCCTTGACAACACCCTGATCGGTTTTCAGGTTTCCATAATGGGGGATATACGCGCCGCTGATCATTTCGCGCATCCAGAGGATTTCGGTTTCCGACTCGATTTGATCAGCGGCTATCCGAAAAGCGATTCCATTACAGGAACCGCCCTTGTCCAGAGCCAGCATCAGACCCGGTTTTTCTGCAGTCCCGCGTCCGATTGTCAGGTGAAGACAGAAACTGCGATGATACCCATACAATCGGGTTGGCCGGGATTCAATGTAGTAAAATGCCTGGTTCCAGATCAGCGATCCGTAGCCGAATACCCAGAGGTCCTCTCCGGCAGGCAGTCGGGACAGGAATTCCCGCCGGTTCGCCTCCCGCTCTTCATGGGTCATGGCTTCGAAGGGTCCATGCTTGCGGATCTCTGCGACAATGGTGTCGATTCTTTCCCGGCTGAAGTCTTCCCTTTTTAACATGGTTTAACACTCGGTTGATGTGACTGCATCTGAAAACCACCTGCGGGTCAGCCTGTCTTCTGGTGCACGGGCTTCAGGCTGCTACCGGGTCGGTTTGTCCTTGAACAGGAATGGATTTTTATGGCGTTTCGGGCAGGCTCACAGCTGCTCTTCCGGTCACTCTGACGGTGATCAACGGTTTTACGGCGGTGTCCAGGATGCATCCGGGGATGAAAACGGAATCATCTGGTCCAGGTCCTTCTGGCCTGCGTTAACAATCAATGGTTCTTTTAGTTTATCGATGTTCGCCACATGTTGACAAGAGGCAGGAAAAAACGGGTGCACCAAATATGTGTGGGTACCTGTAAGTGGAAAGAGGTTGTTTGTTCAGAAAACCTTGGAAGCCAGGGATGGATTCCAGGAGCGCCAAGGATGGATGCAGGCGTTTTTCTGAATAAATACCCTCTTGAAGCGGTTATGATCACATACCCACATGTTTTTGGTGCACCCGAAAAAACGGGCGGCTGTCGTTGTCAATCCTGAATGCCAGCCCCGGTTATCCTGGACGGATAAAAATAGAGCCAGAGAGCAATGACAAGATGATGCGGGCATGATATCTTAAACTCTTTTTGTTTGGTCTGTGAATCAGACAGGGTTGTTCGATAAGCATACAAGGAAGGGCACATGACAGTTTATGATTTTGACAGGGTCATATCGAGAAAGAATACCGATTGCGCAAAGTGGGATGCCGCCCCGGCTATTTTTGGCGAAACGGAAATCATCCCCATGTGGGTGGCGGATATGGATCTACCGGTTGCCAGGCCTATTACAGAGGCCATCCTGAAAAGGGCGGAACACGAGTTTTACGGATATCCGGCACAGTTGCCAAAATCCGCTGCCGCTGCCGTCGTGGCGCGTATGAAAAAAAAGTTCAACTGGGAGATCGATCCCGGCTGGATCGTACTGACCCCGGGGGTTGTCCCTGCTCTGTACGCTGCGGTAAAGGCGTTTACGGTTCCCGGGGACTATGTGGTACATCAGGACCCGGTCTACTACCCCTTCTGGTCCGTCATCCAGAACAACGGCTGCCAGGTGGCAAACAACGCGCTGCAGCTTGCCGGGGACCAGTATGAAGTTGATTTCGACGATTTGCAGGCAAAATTTGAACCGATCCAGCAGATGGTTCCACTGCCCCAGAGAACCCGCATGATGATCCTCTGCAATCCCCACAATCCGGTAGGACGTGTCTGGACAGAAAAAGAACTGCGGCGAATGGGTGACATCGTGGTGGGTAACGGAGCGATCATGGTTTCAGATGAAATCCATTGTGAGCTTCTGTTCAACGGTCACCGGCATGTTCCCTTTGCCACCCTGTCTCCTGAGTTTGAACAGAACAGTCTGGTCTGCATGGCTGCCAGCAAGACCTTTAATCTCGCCGGACTGGATGCTTCTGTGATCATTATTCCCAACCGTGGACTCAGGGAGCGATTCAACCAGGCTAAAAAGGGAATGATGCCATCCGGTAATATTTTCGGTGTCGTTGCCCTGGAAGCAGCTTTTACCCGGGGGGATGAATGGCTGGAGCAGGTATTGGACTACCTGCAGGGCAATCTGGAGTTTCTGGCGGGCTATTTTGAAACATACATTCCGAAAATCAGGGTGATTAAACCGCAGGGAACATACCTGGTCTGGCTGGATTGCAGAGGGCTGGGATTGAGTTCCCGCAAACTGATGACATTTATGAATCGAACGGCCCGGGTTGGACTGGACCATGGCTACGTGTTCGGACCCAGTGGTGAGGGGTTTGAACGTATGAACCATGCCTATCCGGTTATCACAGGCTGTTGGCCTTGAAAAACACAGCCTGCTGGGCTTCTTTGGGCATTAGATAGCC
>JAHJRI010000415.1 GCA_018830885.1 bacterium
CCGAAGTGATTTAACGATCCCCGGAACGATCTTTTCCAGGTATGTTTCGTGGTCAATCTGAATCTGTTCGATATATCCGTCTAGCTCTTCATTGGTAAAGTGCATGTCAAACCTTCAATGAGTTTGCGAATTCCAGGGCCTTTTCAGGGACTTTGAAAAGAAAACCTTTTGCGAATGGAGACCAGGTACCACCGAAGTCTCTCGCTTTTCTTTTCAGTTCCAGAAACCGGCTTCTGTCGGTTCGGTCAACCATTCTTACCCTTCCCATTATCACGCCTGTTTTCGTATGAGTAAAGGTATCTATCTGCAAATCTGTGTCACTGGTGCCTACGGTTTGATTTTCAATCGGGTTTTCGGGGTCTTTCGGATTGGTGTCGACTGTTTTACTCACTTCCATTACCCCGGGAATCGATCTTTCGTTATCAATTTCTGCCTCTGGCGGCAGTTGCTCCGATTCCGGCTCCGGAACGAACGGTTTGATCACTGGAAGATCGATCTCCGGGGCTGTGTCTTCACCCCGGGGTTCCTGTGGAATCAACTCAGGGAATGCAAGCTCCATATCCATGTACTTTTTGTTATTCAGGTTGCCGATAAAATCATTGATAGCTTCCTGTTCGTCCATTTTCTTTAATTTCTCAGCTGTAGCGGGTAGGTTTTTGCCTTCAGCATTATTGATCTTGGCAACAAGGTTCCGTTTGGCATCCCCTTTTGTAAAGAAGAGAACATATTTTCCACCTTCACCGATCGCCTTTTGAACCTCTTCCGGTTTTTCCGGATCCACTGCAACATAATTATTTCCCAATCCGGTTGCCGGTCCTGTCCAGGTATGATCGCCCGAAAAAGCACTTTCCCCATTGAATATAATCCAACCTTTCGGCGTCCCTGATGGAACGACAGTGTTGAATGGGGCCATGGTGCTAATGGTTTTCGCTTTTTGCTTCAGCAATTCCTTGGTTGATATACCGGATTGTTTTATGAGATCGGCGTCTTCAGCGTTTTTGATTGCCTTTTTTTCATTCACAAGATCTATTATCGCGGGGGTTATCTCTGCTGCTGCTTTATAAAGATCTGGCATGCTATGGATTGCATAAGAACCTTGTAGTTTTCCTATCAAAGAGTCCGTAAAATCTTTACTGCCTGGCTTCCAGATTCCAAGTATTGATTCAATATCACTGAGCAATTTCTTGGCAGCTCCGGGAAGATCTTTTTCACGCAATGGTGAATACTTTCTGGCTATTTCGGCAATCTTAGAAGTGTCGGCACTCCCTTCATTTTTTAGTGATGACTTCTTGATATAGTAAGTCACATTGTTGAACTCCCTGGATTTGATATCAGGCAGAGCGTAGAATGTATTTTCTATCCGGTATGTGGATTTATCGTCCTGGAAGTCTTTATTGTTTTTCAACTTCTCTTCCAGTTCTTCTTTCGTGGTCCACTTATCAAGAAGTTTGTATGCTTCCGGTAGCCATGGATGTTCACCTTGCTGTTCAGCTTTTTTCCATTCGTTCCAGGTTGACTGACCGACTTTGGCAATGACTTTCTGAATGTCTCCACTGTCTCTGATTTCAATTTCAGCTTTTCCTTCCAGCAATAGTTGCTTGAACTTTTTAATTGCAACTTCAGGGTGAACCGGTTTTGATACATCTTTCGGTTCTTGTCTCCAACCAACTTTCTTTAAAGATAGTTTCGAGCCGTCTTCAAAATAAAAGGGAATATCCTCTTCTTTCCTATTATTGAAGAACTCTTTATAGTGCCTGATCTGGAAGTCAAGCGGCTGCTCATAGAATCCGTTGTCATCATCAGCAAAGACAACCTGCATTTGTGCAAGTCGTTCAGGGGTTTTTAATTCCGGAATGTGTTTAATGTGATCCGGGATCTTACCGGTGACGGTATATCCTTTGTGATCAGGATATTTAACTAATCCGCGCCTATTTACATATTCGCTTTCAACATGAGTCTTGCGCCAGGTTTCATCGATCGGAGTGATTTCAATATTGCCTTTCTTGGCATTGATCCTGGTAAGCATGTGGATCCCTTTGGCGGTCATGAAATAGTCACCGATCCGGTAGATATTGCCAGTATCTTTCTCGAAGAAAAATGGCCCCTCTTCTTTCAACAGGTCCGGGTGTTTGAATTCCGGGTTTTTTGAAAGAGTATTGCGGTATTCATCCCGCTTGCGAACCATGTTCTGATATGTCTGCTCTGATTTGTCACCTTTGAAACCCCAGATTGAAGCACAGATCAGTTCATATTTTGGCAGGATGTTTTCAACCTGCTTCTGGTTGTATTCTAGTCGGGCCTGTTTCTTTTTTTCTTCAATTTCCTGCTTCAGCTTTTCAACCTCTTCAGGAGTATCGAACTCTTCAGCCAAAGCAATACCCATTGAGTCGGCATCGAATGCTTCATCCGGATTGGCAAATACATTTGACTTGGTATTGAGTAATTGATTGATCCAATTTTCCTTGTCTGAAACAATCGCCTTTGAATAGGTGTCAATCGAGCCTTTCAGTAGATATGTGTTCAGCTCAACATGCTTTTGCGCATTTCCCTGGCGGTCAATCCGGCCATTTCGTTGAATGAAGTCACTGGGCCGGTATGGGATGTCAAAATGATGGAGAGCCCCACTATTTTTCTGAAGGTTCACCCCTTCCCCCAATGTGCCAGTGGTACCGATTATCACTTTGTATTTTCCGGCATTGAAACCATCAATCGCCTTGGTAACAACGCTTTCAAGCTTGGATTCGCTGAGTTTTGCTTTCCCGAGACCGCCCTTTACCTGGCCGTTGACAATAACAATTTCATTCTCCTTGAATCCAACTTCAAGCAGGGCATCCCGGATTTTATTGTGCATGGAAAAGCTGCCGGTCGAGCTCAGTACCCTGTCACAAAAAACAACCTGACCACCGCCAGTACGTTGAAAATTGTCCCACGCCTTTTCAACCATCTTTGCCAGTTTTGGATTTTTAAAACCCTTGTTTCCTACTGGATCGTACAGTTCCAGATCCAGACTGGCAGTCCTCAGTTTGGAGAAGAAAGTAAGGTAGTTGGCATGTCCCCACTTAGCATTAAATGCTTCCTGGGTCATTCCCCCACCACTGACGCTCTGCTTATCTTTCTTGAACTCTTCTATCCGAGACCGGATACCAATAACAGTGGTTTTTGTCTTTTCATCCGGAGGGATTTCATTTGCGATATTGGTTGCCGTGGGCTTACCAATTTCAACTGCATCAGGATCGTACTGGTAATCGACATATTTTTTAAACAGCTCTTGAAGAGCATTGACCCGGTGAAATCCGACAAGCTTTTTCCCAATCTTGACATTGGAAGTAGCCCAATCCACCATTTCAGCGCCTTCATCAACGATGCAGAACTCATCAATAAAGTCATCAATTGTTCTGATCCCGCGCTTCAATAATTCATCCCCGCCGCCCATCAGGTGCAGTTGGTTGAATAGCTCGATCGGACTATTGGAAATCGGTGTCGCGGTATTGCCAAAGGTGTACTTGCCACCAGTTTTCATCCTGACAGCTTCCATCTTTTTATACATTGCCTGGGCCCTGGCAGATTCACGGCCACCTTTGAAACCCAGTCCCCTGCTTTTTGCAGACTTAAACAGCGCCTTTCCATTGTGCGATTCATCAATGAACATGAAATCAAAATTGAAGTCATCAAAAGTCACTGTCTGATTTGAGCTGCCGTCTGCTGCCTGGCTTTTCTTTTTGGCTGCATCCTGGGCCTTGGCAGTCTGCCTGACCGTCTGTTTGTCTTCTCCATCCTGGTCATCCTTTGTTTTGATACCAACCATTTTCAGACTGATCACTTCATCAGAAGATGGACTGAGACCGACCTTTGTTGCGATCGATTCAGGCAGAATAACGATATCATAGCTGCCATTGGCCAATTGCTGCAGTCGTCGGTTCCTGTCAGCATCGTCCAGGTCCTCGCCTTTGGCATCAATATAACCAATTTTGAGTCCTGGCATGAACTTATTGAAATTTCTTACCCAATCCCGGACCTTATTGTTTGGTACCTGGCCGAAACCCCTTTTAACTTTCCCCTCTTGCCTGAGAAGAGCAAAAAGGGCAACCTGGGCCATTGTTTTTCCAGATCCGACAAACCCGCCATTGGTACCGCAACCAAGTCTGGATAAGTGGTGGATTGCTTGCCATTGATTCGGCCGTAATGGTCTGCCATTATCCTGCCAGCCGTCCAGTTCGATAGAGTAGGTTTTATTGGGGCCTTTGATTTCGCCACCGTACATCTTGTTATAAGCCTCTTCTATCTGTTCCCTGATCTTCTGATCTGTTGAGATAAAACGGTCGAAGGATTCCAACTGCATTTCGTTGTAGTGCTTCGTGTCGGTATCCCCTCGCTGGTTCTGCCGGTTCAAAAACCGCATCATTTTTGCGCCTTCAGAATCCAGTTTGCCGTTATCCCTTTCTGTTTCCCACTCATCACCATTATAGGAAACAGAAGACATATGTTTGGATTCCAACCATGCGTATACAACCTTCTCAGGCAACCATTTGTTGTAAGGTTTTGGTTGAATATCTTCCAGGGAGACCCAGCCGGCTTTTGCTTTCAATTCATCGATCGAATATTGAATCTTCTTCCGGTCTTGAGCGCTTAACTGTTTTTTATCCAGAACATCATCCAAGGCAACAATTTTATCCCATGCGTTACCCTGGATGAAATTTTCGCGGAGCTCCCACTTGAGATCTTGATCCATGAAGATATCTTGATGGTTATAGCACTCTTCAATTATGATTTCTCCTTTGGATGGATCGTAGTCTTTCAGTTGGTCTGGTGTGACTTCCAATATGTTCTTATCCTGGTATTTGGTAAGGGCTTTGATTGCGATATTGTGACCGTCTTTGTACTCGATGTTCTTTTGGTAGATGTTTTGGTCTGTCAGAATTTCATGGTCAACGGTGATGTCAACACCCTCGAAGCCGGCTATTTTTGAATTCTGTTTGAAGAAACGTTTGATGTCCTTATCTGCATGGTGCCAGTCTCCAAACTTCTTTTTAAATTCCTGGATGACCCCCCGGGCTTCTTTCTGAAGAGCATCAACCGGTTCCCCGTTCTGCATTCCAACGCGGATCTGCCTGACCACCTGGGAAAGATGGAGAACCCGGCCGATCTTTTCTCC
>JAHJRI010000416.1 GCA_018830885.1 bacterium
AAAATTGCAGAAGTCCAAAAGCTCATAACCCCTGAAAAGTAGGAGATAACCAATGGGTGAAGTTACAAAAATTACTCATCTTTTGGGTAAGTCTCCGATCAAATACCCAAAGGGTGACATGGTGTTTGATGTTGGGACCGTACTCCAGTCCGAAAGGGGCTGGCCGTTTACGGTGATCAACACGGATAAAAACGATTATCAGGTTGATTTCGGGAAACCTTTGCGGTTGCGTGAAGACGGATATCAAGCCTGGTTTGCTCTCCATGTGAGCGAAAATACAATTGGTCATTTCGTGCGGGTGGTTGCAGACGATGCGAAGTACCAACACCTGTCAATCTATTCGGACTGGCTGGTTGATAAGACCGATACCGAGTGGGTTTCCGGAACAACGTTTGCGGCCGGTGATATAACCCATAAAGGAAACGTTTTCTATATCAGCCAACAGGCAGACAATACCGGACATGACCCGGCTGTCGATAATGGTACCTGGTGGGTACCGTATATCAAGCCCGGGGGTACAATATTCAGTACCACGGTTGCCCCTGCTGGTGATGTAATGCTGATTGCCATTCTGAAAAACGGCGTGACTGAGGAAAACAAATACGGATTTGCAATCCTGAATAAGAATGTGACGAAAGAAACATTCGATATCCAGGTTTATGAAAAGCAAGCTGATGGTACCTCAAAAGCTGTTGGTGATCCGCTGACGGTGAGCGTCAATCAGGATGCTGTTAATGCAATGAACCAATCGATTTTTATCGAGACCGTGTTCGCTAACCAGTCGACCGTGATTCAATTCAAATGCATTGCAAGTCCGAGCTTCGCCAAAATCCTGGAGCATGGAACAGTCTGGTTTTCCGGTGGTGCCGCTGGTGGCACTCCGACAAACGCAAACTATCTGACAGCTTGGAATATGCTGAAAGATACATCGATCGATATCGATGCACTGTTCACAGCTGGAGATACGGATACTGTTAATATCGGCTATGCGGCTGCTGTTGCCGATGAAAGAGATGCTCGGCTTGAGGGAGACTGTCAAGCTGATGTCACTGTTGCGGCTGCTGTTTCCTGGGTTTCCAGTCTGTCTTTGCAAAGCCAGAATGTCTGTTTTACCTACGGCCAGATCTCTTTCAATGACCCGTTTTATAATGGGAACCGGAAATACATGCGGCTCAGTGGACTGGCGATCGCGGCAAAAGCGTGGGCGCGGGAACAGTCAAAAACCATTGTTGACCCGGGTGTTGAAGAGGCTCCGGCTGGTGAAGATTTCGGACTCTTGCGCGGTGTAACAGGGGTCCGGAATGAAATGCCCATTACCGAAACCGATAAAGTCACCCTGGCTGGCGCCTGGATTAACTATATCGTGAATTCGACCAAAAAGGGTTTGATTTTCTGGGAACAGTTCACGCTGTACGGCGAAGAGTGTGCTTATGCGTATAAGGATATTGTTGATGTGATCAATTATATCTACAAAATCCATAAGTCCATCATGCAGACCAAACAGTTCCGGAAGATGTCAGATCAAGCCATCATCGACAGCCTGACACCGATCCTGAAGCGTTTCAAAACCAAGGGGGTTCTGATTCCTGCAAAGGATGATGAAGAGGAATTCCCGGACCCGTACAAGGTCTGGGTGGAAACAGTCAACAGCAAGAGACTGATTCATCGTGTCATGCGGTTTGATCGGTCTATTGGGCCGGTCATCCTGGAAACCATACCGGTCTAAAATCGCCGGTTGTTAATTGTAAACTATTCAAAAGCGAGTGAAAAATGAGTGAAAAAAGTGAATATCGAGCCATTAACATTGGCGATTTTTACGAAGGGCAGTATCGGCAGAATGCGGCGCTTGCCGTACTCGCCTGGCTGGATGCAAAGGAATACAGTTTTGATGCCCTGGATGCGCTGGTCCAAGGTGTGAGTGGAACCGCTGATGAGGAAGCAGGACCGGAACAACAACGTGTATATGAAGAAACGTTCAATTCCGTTGCCGATTTTCTGATCATGTGCGGTGCGGATTCCGAAGCCGTACAGGAATTGTTTGAAACCGGTGATGCCGACCGCGCTCAACGACTGGCCAAGTTCATCGTTGAGAATCCGGCCTTTGTTGAGAAGACGGATTTTGACCTGATGAATACCTTCATCGTTGGCAACAGTTCCAATGATGCCATTGAAGAGGGTCTGGTCAAGAAAATCGTCGACGGAATGGTGAAGTGGAAGCGCGAAAAGCTGAAGAAAAAGCGTATGTCCAGCGCTCAGAAAATGGCCCTGAAAAAAGCCCGGCGTAAGTCAAATTCCGGTGCCGCCAAACGGAAGCGCATGAAGTCCATGCAGAAGCGGGAAAAACTGGGTCTGACCTAATCAGCAGGGGATAAATGCCTGAAGAGTACGGATGCTTGGATAACTCCCTATCCAAGCACTTAAAATGTTACATTAAACAGGGGCTTGTAACTGTTATCGGGAAACTTCCGGAAGGTTATTCCAAGAGTCTGCAGCATAACTGGAATTCTCCTTTTTCTGACGATTCCCCGGGATCTGTCTTCCAGAAAGCCGGCGCCGTTTTGCAGATGACAACGGGAAAGACAATGAAGGGGTTCTTGAATTCCTTTCTTACCTGGGAAGGGACAGAGCCAATGCAGCTATCGATTCCCCTGTTTTTTGAAGCAGAAGCGGATCCAGAAAGAGAAGTCCGTCTAGCAGTCATGCACCTTGAAGCTATGTCTTCGCCAACATTTTCGAAAGAAGTAAAAAATTTCCTTAAAAGCCCTTCTGTAAAAGGTGCTATCGAGCTTGCCGGAAGTAAATTTGACGAAGCTGCAAAGGGGGAAATCGGGAACCGAATACCGCAGAAAATTTCAATCAACATTGGCAGGAATGTCATTCTTAGAAACTGCGTTATTGAAAGTTTAGAGGTTGAAGACCCGATGATATACAGCTCTGAGGGGTTGCCGTTGCAACAGACCTGCACACTGAATGTTAAAACACGTTCAACACTTGATACAACTGATATTATGAATTCTTACCAATAGGAAACACTATGGCTGTAGAAGCTGAGGAGTTCTATGCTGATGAGGTCGAAAACATCATCCAGGCTGGAAATAAATTAAGGGGTGATAATTTCAAGATCGAAATCCAGGACTGTCCCAACTTGTCCAAACTGATTGTTGCCTGTACTCCGGTTATGCCATCCAGACACATCGTTGAGACCGTTGCTGGACATCAAGGGGTAGAAATTAATGAACCTGGACCGCTTAAAACTGGCGGGATGTTCCCTGTTACTTTTCATGACGGATTCAAGGGGCTGGCATTCGATGAGTACATGAACTGGATGCTGGAATCGGTCGACATCACCAAGCGAAAAACGTTCCGGGTTTATGGGAATCATGAACTTGGAAAGAGCAATATTGATGTCACCTATTTCTATGCATTTCCGGAAATGGAAGATGCAGATTTCGATGCCGAAAACAAAACCGCTCCGATGAAATTCACCTGCAATATCCATTTTGCAAATCGGCGCTGGACAAAAAATCTTTAAAATTCCATGACTCCCAATGAAATAAAAGATCTGGTCGCGGGTCGTTTCCCATTCCTGATGTATAAGGGATATCGACCAGAAGAAACACCAGAAACGGACGGCGAGGGGAAGATCATTCTCTGGCCGAATGAGCTGAAAGCCGTTTTGACAAAATACGGAAACCGGGCCGGGATCCGGAAAACCTTATGGCTTGAAGGTGAAGACATCGATGCTATTGACCATTACATCGATCAGCCGGCAGACTATCGGGCTCTGGAAACCTGCCAGGATAACCCCGGGGTTTACATCAGGACTAAGGAGTCTACTCGGATGGATGGGGAAACAACCATTAAAATCATCAAGTTTTATCCCCGGAACTTCCCGAATAGATACCCGGAATCCGGGTGGGAGTATGTCAAGTACCCGATCCGGTTGTCCTATTTTGTCAAACTGGCCGCTATTCCCTTGGACGAAGATCTTCCGGAAACATGCGATACCGATCTGCTGGCTGATTACCTGGAGGCCATGGTTGGTGAAATCGATACCCGGTACATTGCAGCCATGGAAATGAACGACACGTTTGAAATGAAGCAGAAAGAGTATGCTGATTACGTTCAACTAAGAGAGAAGTGTGAAGAGTTGATATCTCAGATCAGAATACTTCCCAGCGCGATCGCAACAGGTTGAGATGGCCGTATCCGAAGAAAGCTACATGGAGCAGTTGATTGATGAATTTGTGGTCATTGAAAGGTCTGGCGCCTGGGAATTTGCGATCGAAATTGAAGATGGCCCCAATGATGCTGTTTCAAGCAAAATGATAGACACGCTGGCGAAGGATATCAGCTATGAGCCCATTACAATTAATGTTGAAGAGAAAAACTACGGATCTCAACAGGTAGCTCTTCCGATGAACCAGGAGCGGGTGACAGCAACTATCACGCTCCGGGATGATAAAAAAAAGACCAACTATCGATGGTGCAAGCAGGAAGCCGGCAAGATCATTCATGATGATGGCACCTTTGGAGTCCCGATCGAATATGTTAAACGATTCCGGTTTTACAGCACCACAGATAAATCAGATGAGCCCGATGAGTGGGGGATGTTTATCACTAATGTCGGGGAGATTTCCCGGGACCGGTCTTCAAAAGAACATTTGCAATTTACGATCACGGTTACTCAATTCAAAACGTCCAGCGTAACAATCGACCAACACTGATGTCATACTTTGATCACTCAAAACTTGATGAACTGAGGATTAAGGCACCAAAGTTGTGCCTTAATCCAGATCGCTTAATTAAAAGAAGAGAGAATTCCCCGAAGTTCAATGTTCCGCTGTTCTAAACGAGCAGCGAGACCGGCAACAGAATTGGGATCGAGAAGCGGTTTCGCACATGTGCCACAGAATTTGCCGTTGAGGTCCCAGGTTTTACCACAACAGGAAGCCGTAGCCTTAATTTCAACAGCTTGTTTTTTCCGGATCTCGTTTTCGGGGGCGACCAGATCCATCATCAGAGCTTCGATCTGCCGGTCAGTTGAACTTTTCTTTGGAGCCCTGAAAACAGGTTCAGGACTGAAGTTATTAACGAGTACAGGGAGTTGTTTTTTCAGCCAGATAATGCCTTTCCCTGTGAAAAAAGTTTGCTCAATTACTGAGCCGTTTTCAAGTGTTACGGTGGACACTTTAAACAGCCCCGACTTGATGTGTTGCTGATAGGGGATGTTGGAATCCATGAGAATGTTGTTTCGACGAAGCAGATCAAACAATGTGTTCTGGCCAAGTTCGACACTTTTCATTTTGGAAACTTCGTTGAAGGTGAAGAGGTCATTGGAACTGGCGACTGAATCAAAGAAGTCGACCTTCTCCTTCAAGGTTTGGCAAGTGGTCGGTTCCTGTTTGATGGCAAAACCGTTATGCCAGTAATCGTGCAGGACCTGGAAGCATTCTTCCTGGTACCGGATAACAGTTTCCTTGATCTCGGGTTTGACTTTTTCGGGGTTGATGGTGAAGAGCCAGCCGTTGAGCTTGCGCAACAACATGTGCAGCATGCTGTATTGCTTGCCGTCTGCACCAGTTGTGTCCATAAGAACACAACTGAATTTTGATCTGTTTTTGTTGAGCTTCTTTTGTTGCACGGACCAGTTCAAACCCATACCCTCAACGACTGGACGCATGGCCACAAAGACCTGATCATTGAGCTGGGCTGTTGGGATTGAAGTGCCGTAGAAATCTACGTTCTGATGGGCGATTGTTTGAAGTTTCATTTGACCTCTTGAGTTATTTTTCAGTTAACAGAAAAGAGATGAGAAAGATCGGGTGCTGAAAACCGTCTCAAGAACGGCAAGGTTGATTTCCCACGAATGGGTTTTTTATTCACCTCACACCCGACCAGAAACAAACTGGAGGGATTTTGGACATAAAAAAACCGATGGCTGTCGGGATCGGCTACCGCTTGAGTTGGTGTTTTCAGCACCGTAAAAAAGATATTTCTTAAAGGAATTTGATCAAACGAAGAACGTTTTCACAACCAATGAAGCTATGCCGGCAATTACAATACCAAGCATCCATTTTAAGAGAGTTATTTCGCCATGGATCTTTGTAAATTTTATCTCAAACCTTGACTCAAGATTATTGATGTCATTACGAACGTCCTTGATATCCTGCTTGGCAGATAATTCAAGACCATTGATATCTTGTCTTAACGAGACATCAAGATCCTTGATATCATTTCGAACGTCCTTGATATCTTGCTTGGTGGCGATATTCTCACTGATAGCCAGAGCCATAAGTTCCGTTTGAGTTTCAGCCTGTTTCTCAGTAAAACCGGCTTCAACTAAACGTTTTACGGCAGAATGCGTATCAAATGGCAATGCTTGTGGCATATTATCCTTTTAGAAATATCTTAATATGGCTTCAGTATACATAAACTAATGAAAAAGTCAAAAAGGAGGACAAATGTCAGAAGAGAAAAGATTTAAAACAGGTCTGTCTGGGGATTCTAAATTGGGGCAGGGGTTTCCTGAGACTCAAGAGGAATTCCCTATTTTATCTGGTCTGGAAGAAATTCCTGATGAGTTAAAATCAATGCCTTATTTTGAAGACTGTAAATTTGGGCTGGACAACCCAGGACCGGCAGATGAGTTTCCAATTTTATTTGGAATAGAAAAAGTCAGCGGATTAACTTCTTAATGCGATTGACTGTTTCTTCCACCAATTTAACCGGATAAATTATGACATACTTTGAAGAAAAGCTGCCGTCGAACGGCCATATCAGAATCAAGTGCAAGGAATACTCCGTTGCTGATGCAATAGCGGTGTCTTCCATGAACCCGAAACTGGTTGAACGGTTTACCAGTAAATTTCTGGAAGTGATTCAGACTGGCCAGGATATCGTCAACCCCCGGGAAATGACCACCAATGATCGTAAAACCCTTGTGTTCAAATATGCACTGGCCTCAATGGAAGCTGATGATCTGCAGTCTGATGAGTCATACAATGTTGATGATTGCCCACACTGCGGAGAAAAACACGAATTCAGACTCTCGATCGCTGACTTCCAGAAATCAGCAAAAAGCATTATCCGGAACGAACCGACCGAAATATTGACCGAATACCAGGGAAAGCGGTTGAAAATTACCCCGATGCTGGGTACCCATGCAGAAGCGATCGAGCGGTTTAACAATGCCATGGACGGTATCGAAAAAAAGCATGGTAGGGACTCGGACGAATACCAGGCCGAGCGCGTTAAGCGGGACATGTACGAACTGCTCTGCCAGTTTGAAACCGTCAATGAGCAAGAAAGCAGAACCAGGGACTCCGGAAAACAAGGAACAATCGACAAAGCCTGGCTCCATTCACTTCCACAGAAATCATTCCTGGAACTGAAAAATCTGATTGCTGTTAAACAGGAAGAGATCGCGCATGGAATCGATTTCAGGCATACTTTTTACTGCCCTAAGATGCAGGAAAAGGAGGGACCAGTGGTTGTCCTGCTGCCCTTTCAACTTGAAGACCTTATTTACCGAATATGACGCTGAAAGCTGGCAATTGATCATCGACGATCTGGCTTTTTACAGTAAGCAGCCAATTGAATCAGTCCTGAAAACACCGAAGCGACTGATAACGAAGCATCATAATTTTTTGTTGAAGAAATAAGGAGTTGATCAATTGTCTTTGGTATATAGCCTATTGAGAGATTCAATTAGACTATTTCTTTGAGAGGTTAAGAGATCTCCACTTTCAATAGCGCACTGAATAAGATCCTTTGTTATATCATCAGATAGGCATGATAGTCTTAAAAATATTCCATTTACTATGTCATTTGAAAATTCTGTTTTCCGTATTTCTTTGTAACCTTCCATAAGCACCCATGTATCAAACTCAAAGAAGCAGGTACAGGCTATTGGAAGGTGAAAGTTTGGCAAACGGTCTTCATTATGGCAACCGAATATTGTGCTACGTCCTTTCTGTTTGGTAGTGCTTAGAACAAAGATATATGGGTAGCCGAGGCCATCGTTGAGATTGATGAAGAACTTATTTCCATAAGTTCCATCGTGCATTATGAATTGAGGCTTTGAGAATATTGTTCCAGGATTCATGCCCTATAATGATTCCAGAACTCTTCGGATTCACGAATATGTTCGAGCATTAATTCTTTTTCTTGGCTTTTTAATGCAAGTTCATAGGGAATTAGATCTTGTTTTCTACCCTGAACTTCGAATATTTGGTGCCAAGGTTTATTTTCTAAGTGAGTCTCAATGATCATTTTATCGGCAAGAGTAAATTTGAATTCATCTGCGAGCCTTTTCATAATGCGAAGTTCTCTCCTAGAAAAATGACTAGGGTCGAATTTTTGGCGGGGTGTAATATCCAACGTTGTATTTCCATTATTCATTAAGGAAAGATCCAACTTTACCTTTTCTGCAATATCGGGTTTTGGATTTTCAAGTTCGTTATGCAGGTCTTTTGGCACTGGTCCGTTCGGCCAAGCATAGTATTCAAGCCCTGTAACGTTTCGGCCTATTTCGGCATAGTGTTCGAAGTCCAGCATGTAAAGGAGCTTATAAAGCTTGATTTTTTTGCAATATTTCGTATTTTCAGCAAAATATATTATCGCATTGGCAAGCTTGTCTCTACTGTAATCGATCAACATAAGATTCCATCTAGGAAAATATTATTTGTATGTCTTTTAAATAATAATAGGTACTCTGTCAAATTAAAGCAATGATTCTGCATGAAAAAGACACCGGGTTACACATGTACACGACGTAAATTGCTTTTTGGATAAACACGGATTTCAACTTCCATTTCCAAGGAATCCAGAAAGCGAAATAAGCGATCAATTGAAAAACCGTCAAAGTGACCATGTTTGAGAGCAGATATTTTGGGCTGACTGATACCGAGAATTTCGGCAGCTTCTTTTTGAGTCAGATTCCTCTCTTCGATTATATCGTAGATTTTGGAGGCTATTTGAGCTTTGTGTTGCCATTTTTCTGGACTTTCAAAGCCAAGATCTTTGTAAACATTCCCGGATCCGGTTGTATGTTCAATTGTCATTTTTCCTCTTTGGATAGTTTTTTGGCTTGCTTTAAACGTTCATCGATTATTGTGAGATCTGGTTTCGGAGTCTTTATTCCGGTTTTCGATTTTTTCATAAAAGCGTGAAGGACATATATTTTGTTCCCCAATTTCGCTATATAAACGGTTCTATATGTATCATTAATGTAAGGGCAGACAATTTCGAAAACACCCGAATAATGTTTTCCCTTTAAAGGTTTTGCTTTCTCGTGTTTTTTCCCTTCTTGTGATCTATGAAGAGCATAACCAACTGCTTTTTGTACTGAGTCTGGGAAACTTTTGAGATCTTCAAGTGAGCTGCCAAGCCACTCTACTTTTTTGAGTGTTTTCATGCCTTAAATATCCCGTTTTTGGGATATTTTGTCAACCAAAAAATACCAACTATATCTAAGCAATCATCTTGCCAAAGGTAGATAATGACTGAAAAAGAAGAAATCATTGAAGTTGTCAAAACTGAAAAAGATAAGCCTGAATCATTGGGGCAGGTAATCAAGCAGGATGGAGCCGAAACCAGAAAAATCCTCTCCCGGATCGAAAAGAACCTGGCTGGATCCGAAAAGGTGATTAAAGCGACCCGGGTTAAAAAAGACAAACCTTCCCCTGGTGCCGGAAAAGATAAATCGGTCCCTATTATCCTGGCAAAAAAGACGGCCGCGGTACCGACTCAAAATGGCGCTCAGACTGTTAAAGGCGCTCAAAAGGTATCAAGGTCCGAATCGAAGCCCAAAGAGGTTAAGAGAGATGATCAGGGTATTCCTGTTGTGCAAGGAATCAAAAGTGAAAAGAGATCTTCACGCGAAGAACATAAAACGATTAAGTCAGCCGTTTCAGACAAGCAACCGGAAAGCAAGCAAACAGTTCCGGTACCAGTGGTATCCGCTCAAAAACTGGAAAGGGCAAAGTCTGCTAAACCGGTTGAGAAAAAACCGGAACAACCTGCGCCAGTCATTATCGCCCAGAAAAAACCCAGACCTGAACCAAAAAAAGACCAGGTAATAGTAGCAAAAAAGATTGAGACTAAGGACGGTAGAGATGCCAATGGCAGGTTTATAGCAAAAACCAAGTCTCAGGAAGTCCTGGAACAGCGTAAGAAGGAAAAACAGGATGAGCCGAAAGGATTAATAGCAATGCTCAAGAAACCTTTTTCCATGTTCACCAGTGAAAAATCAGGGAATGAGGACGGCAAGGTAAAGGAAGCGGCCGGGACCGCTGCAGCTGGTCCTCTGTTTTCAGCTGTCATGGAAGTCAGAGATGCCGTTCAAAATACTTCGATTGGAGAAAAACTAAAAGGTCTGTTTTCCAAAAAAGAACAAGCTGGCGATGAGCCTGTTGTTGAAAAACTGGATGAAATCAAAAAGACACTTCTTGAGACGGAAGCCCTGGAAGCTAAAAGGTTCAAAAAAGATCAAAAACTTGAAAAGAAACAACTGAAAGCAAGTAAACGCCGTGGAGCAATGGCGGCGGGTGCGATGGGAGGTGGTTTACTTGGAGGCCTATTGGACTTTCTGCCTTTTGGTGGAAAAGGAAAAAAAGGTGGGGGTCTCCTTGGAAAGCTAGGAAAGCTTATTCCGTTCTTTGGGAAAAAAGGAGCCGGAAAGGTTGGGGCAAAGACTGTCGCAAAAGCTGGAGTTACAACTGCTGCGAGTGGAGGTATTCTCAGTAAAGTATTTGGTCTATTTAGCAAAAAAGGAGCTGCAAAGGGGGCAGAAAAAGCGAGCGGAGGTATCCTAAGTAGTGTCTTAGGGAAATTTGGAGGCAAAGGAGCTGCTAAAACTGCCGGAAAAATTGGAGGGAAAGGTCTCGGCAAATCTCTGCTAAAAAAGATTCCAGGAATCGGTCTTTTAATGGGGTTAGGATTTGGGGCACAAAGATTGTTGGACGGTGATGGTCTAGGGGCTCTGGGTGAAGCCGCTTCTGGTATTGCCTCAACGATCCCGGGACTCGGTACAGCGATATCAGCTTTTATCGATGCAGGTCTGATTGCAAGGGATATTACAAAGGAAGGTGAACAGGAACAAAAAGAAAAAAAGAAGATCGTAGAGCTTACCCCGGAAAAACGAGCTGAAGCTATTGAAGCTGGAAAGCGGGCTGGTAATGATTCCTGGATGAAAAAGAAACCCATCATTGCCAAGGTTGAGCCAAGGGAACCGAAACGAGTTCAATCAGTAGACAAGCAGAGGTCAAAACAGGAGACAAAACAGCCTAGCCTGGCAGAACAACAGGCAACAAGAAAAATGCAGGAAATTCAGTCCAGAAATTCGGGTGGAGAAAAGACTCAAAAACAAATATTGGCATCCCTTCAGCAAATCGAGAAGAACCTAAAAAGAGAAGATGAAACACCTCAAAGGCCAACAAACCCTGCTCTCAAGGGCTTGATTGAATATTCAGAGTGGTTGATGGCTTAATTGACCAAATGATATCAATATAATATGGTTTCAGCACAATTTTTTTTATTCAACTTTATCATAAGAGGGGAAAAATGGGTGGGTTAGGAATTGGTGAATTATTTATTATGGTTATTTTTGCTGTTGTTTACATTATCCCGTTTTGGAAAATCTTTTCAAAAGCCGGATATCCTGGTATTATGGCACTAACTCAGTTTGTACCTATTTTAAACTTTATTGTTCTGTATTATGTAGCGTTTGCTAAATGGCCGATACAAAACCAAATAGAAGGGAAAGGGTAGCCACATATCGGTACATGTGCAGAATACCTATTGAATACTCTAGACAAGTACTGCGCAGGCCACCCAAAGTGGCCTTAATTTCATTTCCTTATCTGTAGAGCAGTTGTTCAAGTTCATCCAGTTCTTTCAGAACATCCCTTTTCACTGCAGCACGTTGGGACTTAATGCCAAGAACCTCTCGAATTTTCCCGTTCATATGATTCAGGTGATGGCTTAACTGATCAATCGACATCTTTGAGTAATCCGGTTTAGGTTGGCCACAATTCGAGCAGAATTCCGGTTTATCAGATTCGTCAGGCTCATCTGTATCATTTTTGATCGGTTCACCGAAACATTCTTTCATCAGGTTTCCTATCATCTCGTCGGTGGTTGGACCTTTCTTTTTAGAGTTCGCTACCCAACTTTCTGGCAAGGCCAGGAACTTCTCTGTTACAACTTTCTGAAGCCAGAACAGTCCTTTCGGGGTTACAAACGTTTGGTTTTTACCTTTGGTTGAGGAAGGAACAACCTTGAAATACCCCTGTTGAATATACTCCTGATAGGGCGTATTCCATTCGGAATCGGAGTCCATCAGAACGTCGTTGTCTCGAAGCAGCTCGAACAGCAGGTTGCGGCCGAGATCCAGGATTTTGGCAACCTGCCCCATTGTACGGCTGTCTTTTGAAGCTGATACCTTGTCGTAGAAATCAACTTTCGGTTGAATCTGTTCTTTCTGTTTAAGCCTTAATTCCATCATTTTAAATGCGTTGATGAAATCTTCTTTCCATCTGGCTGCTTTCGGGCCTGTGAATCCCATGGCCAGAAATGAAAAGCCATCCCGGGTCATTAGGAACATAGGTTGTTCCTTGTTCTGGGCGTTGAGATATGAGGACTCCTCAAAATTGAGGAGTCTAAACGACTCAGAACATTCAATTTTATGAATATCCCTCAAAACATTATAATGCCTTTTTCGGAATGTTTCAGCTATCTTCAACGAAGTGGTAGCAGGAACTCCTTGGGAGTTTAAAACTATGAGATTGTACATGGTTACCTCTAGCGATATTGTTTAGTTATCAGAATACGAGGGCGACAGGGGCTAAACAACCGCGCTAGAGCGGTCGGGATTATTCGTCCGGTAAACCGGCTTATTTCTCCGCACCCCTGCCATGTTTCAGGTAGGCATAAAAAAACCTTCAAACTTTCGGGGAAGGCAACCGTCTAGCGATAGGTGTGTTTAGCACCGTTTAATACAAGTCCAGTATACAGAAATTGCGAGGAAAGTCAAAATCAAATACGGAAGAGACCCAAATATAGGTCATTTTATTTGACTTAAGTATTGGGGCCGAATATAATAGCAGAAAAAGAACTGAATTTATTATTCACACAGGATCAAAATGGAACAAATCAAGCCAAATTATGGTCTTATTAGCACTAAGTTTTATAGAGTTCCTGAGAACACACACAGACATATTAGTCCCAATTTTGCTTCAAATGAAGAAATATTAGAGGTTCTGAATATCTCCTTTTCCGATCTTTCTCTCTGGCAAAATTTAACCGCCAAGGAAAGACAATTCAGAATATCGCCCTTAACACCTGAACTTAAATCAAACTTTACAATCGTATCTTCAAGTCCTTTATTGCCGGCATTTGGTTTACAAAACCAGCATGACCTGAAGATAGATTGTGGTGTTCTCTCCAATAATTGTTTTGTTCCGTTCTTCCCTGAAAGCAAACCTAACTATCTGTATGATTGGAATGAAAGAGATTTTGGGGAACGAGATATCAATCCAATTACAGTTGATTTAATTGGAAATGACTTATTCAAGGTTGGTGAGTGGCTTGAGAAAAGAGATTTTGGGAGTAAAGATTCAAATAGTTTTTGTGAGCAAGGTTGGACATTAATCAGAGATTATGCCTTGCAGAAGATTGATGCAACGATTGGTCTCATATCAGAATCAATAAATTCAATAAGTTTGATAGCAGATGAGGCCAAAAGGAAACATATTTTATCTTTTCGAAGATTAAGAAAAAAAGCGGAGAAGGCAGTCATCAAATTCAGGCAAATAATAGATTTGGTGCTAATCAGCAAGTTTAAAGCCGCAATTAAAAAAACGAATGAGCAAACCATTCTCATCCATAATTTGGGCATATTGAAGGTATTCTTCATCATCATAGCAAATGAGTTGGGCGACAAATCGAATCATCAAAAAATGGAGTTAAGTTATGCAAGTTAGTATTTCAGACGCAAAAAAGCACTTAAACCAACTGGTTTCATCCGATGATGCTTCAATTATTACAAAAAACGGTTCCCCAAAAGCTGCACTTATTCCTTATGAGGAGTATGTCAAGATGATTAGACTCCAAAGAGAGCAAGAAGACCTTGCAGCAATTAAAAGAGCAGATGAATTTTTTGCCGGGAAACGAGAAGCAATGAGTCAGGACGAGCTAGACGACATGCTAGGATTTAAAAATGATTCGGAAAGTCGTTTATAGAAAGGAATTCGGAAAATACTTAAAATCGTTGCTTAGCAAGGAAAAAGTATTCTACCGGCAGCACGTTGAAGTTATTCATCGAACCTGTAAGGCTCTTTCAGATGATGCAGAGCACAAATTCGGAGTAGAAAAGTCTAGTCGATCATTGAGACATTACAAATTGATAATCGAATCGACATTGCTAGATAAAGTCTTTCCTCCTATGGGATACAGGATCCACTTTGCTGTCGATGAAAAAATCGTTTACGTCGATTCGATCACCTTCACTGATGTGGTGAATTGAGTGGGCAGGATTGCCCCTGAGAAAGACGAAATCTTTGATGCCAACCAAGGCCCTCTCTTTTCAGACAAGGCTCTTGGTGGAAATCCTAAATTTGTTATTATTATTGGGATTGGGGGGAGGGTGGTCGGTAGAAAGACCAGAATGGAAAAAAACTTCTTGATGAAAAATAAATTTAGTAGATCATAGAAACCCTTGCCCTTTGGGCAAGGTTAAGTTCAGGGGCTTTGCCGTATGAACGGCTCAGTGCTACAACTTCGTGAGAGTTGTCCCCACAACTTTTCACAAGGAGTAACATATGAGCCGCTTTCGAAAATTATCACAGACCATTTGGCATTGCCAATACCACATCGTCTGGGTTCCGAAGTATCGATACCGAATTCTGACTGGAAAACTTGCTAAAGAGACAGAATACATGGTTAGAACATACGCAGCTCAGCTTAAAGCCGAGGTTATTGAATTAAATGTTCAAGTTGATCATATTCATCTGCTGGCAATGATTCCTCCCAAGGTATCGATATCGAAATTCATGGGAGTGATCAAAGGAAAAACAGCAATAAGGATCCTCAACAAGTATAAAGATCTAAGAGCGAAACCCTATTGGGGTAATCATTTCTGGGCCAGGGGATACTGTGTTGATACAGTAGGCCTTGATACAGAAATGGTCCGCAAGTACGTAAAGTTCCAGGAAACAAACGAGAAAAAAGCTGAATCCAAAAATCATTAACATTACTCGGGGACAGCTCCCCCCTTGCCTTCTCAGAAGGCAAGGCAATTTATCCCCTTACAGGGGTTATTAAAAAACCGGCCCTCTTTGGGGTCGGATTTTTATTAGAAGGAACATCTTCTATTGTAAAATTATTGAGATTATTAAGCATCGGCTTTGTCTTCAGCCTATATAATATTCAAATCAATTTTGTCTTTTGGGACGATTCTTATTCGATGGACAATTGGTTTTCCATTTCTAGGAAGCAAGGTAATATAACATTTAAAAATCCCAGCTTTTCCTCTTAAAAATACGTTCTTTACATCTTGGTCTTTTTGAACAGCATCCAATGGAAAATAAGTGTAAGTGCTGTCTTCAGATTTAAGAAAAGAATCGAAATTTACAAGGAGGATTTCATTTCCAGCTTCAGTTCTCACTAATCCAGGGAATTTAACTGGAGTCAATCCTGTTTGTGAATCTTTAATAGCGGGTCCTGAATCCAATTTATTATACTTAAATGTTGCGTTTGATATTTGAGCTGAGTGCCCAGTATGATTAAAAAAACCAACTGTGATGCGATAAGGAACCAACCAGCCTTCAGCTCTTTCTATACCAAATCGGATAATAAAATTATCAATTGACGATTTTGTCCTGATTAGCTTTACGTACCCAGTAACTAAACCGAATATGACAAGCCAAAAACTAGCAAAGCTCCAGACACCTAAGTTTATAAACCAATTAATGATTTCAGTCATAGTAACGCTATTGAAAAGTTAACAAGTTTATCTATCCTTACAACTCTCCTTTAAATGCAGTATCCAACAAACTTGCTTTTAATGCTTTTAGATCATTGAGTTTTTGATTCATCTTATAAGAGATCTCATTAACTCTCGGTGCAGCATACTTTATCTTTTCAATTGTTTGCTGTTGGATTTCTATTGGGGGAGTTACGATTTCATATGCTTCAAGCGCCTTTTTATTAACACCAGATTGTCCAGCTGACCGTTGGGAAATTGAT
>JAHJRI010000417.1 GCA_018830885.1 bacterium
AGCCTGCCATCTTGCTGAAGAATGGCAGGGCCATTGTTTCGCCGCCAAATAAACCGTAAAACAGTGAAAAGGAGACACCCCATGAGAAATGCAACCCGTCTGTTGGTCATGTTGATCGGCGCCCTGATATTGGCAGTTCCCAGCGCCCTTGCCAAATATCCGGATCGCGCCATTACCTATGAAATTCCGTTCAATCCCGGGGGACAGTCTGACGTTGAAGCCAGGAGACAGCAGCCCCGGCTGGAGAAGATCCTGGGCCAGAAGGTGATCGTTCAGTACAAACCCGGTGGCGGGGGATCCGTCGGCTGGGCCAACCTGGTCAAGCAGCGTCCCAATGGGTACTACATGGCCGGGATCAACATCCCCCATATTATTTTACAGCCGCTGGCTCGCGGAAATGCCGGGTACACCACGGAGCAACTGGTTCCGGTGGCACTCTTTCAGGCCACCCCCATCGGTCTGGCGGTAATGAATGACGCCCCGTTTCAAAACCTGGAGGATCTTGTGGCCTATGCCAAGCAGAACCCGGAAACCATCACCTGTGGTGGATCCGGCACCTGGTCCGGTCACCATATAGCTTATCTTCAGTTCCAGAAAGCGGCCGGTATCAAGATGACCTATATCCCTTATAAAGGCGCCTCCCCGAGCGTGGCCGCCTTCCTGGGCGGTCATGTCAAAGCGCTCTGGGCCAATTCCAATGACCTGTTCCAGCACAAGGACAAGATCCGTGTGCTGGCATTTGGCACCGAGAAACCGTTTGCCCCCATGCCGGATGTCCCCACTTTCAAAAGCAAGGGTTACAATATCCTGGCCTCCATCGACCGGGGGGTCGGGGTTCCACCAAAGACACCCAAGGCGATCGTCAAAACCCTGGAAGCCGCTTTTCTGTCCATTTCCCGGGATCCGGGGGTCCAGCAGCAGATGCTGGCAGACGGTTTCGTCCCCCTGGAGATGAACTCGGAGGAGTCCGCTGCCTATATTCAGTCCAAAGTTGAAGAGTGGGCCCCGGTTGTGAAAGAGTTTAAAAAATAGGACCCCATCCTGAAAAGACCGGTCGCTGTCTGGCCGGTCTTTTTATAATCACTGACCGATAAACTGGCTATGTTTGAACCCCTCTTGAACGGCCTGATCCATGTATTTGAGCTGCAGAACCTGATTTTTCTGTTTTTTGGCGTCTTCATGGGCATCGTTTTTGGTGCACTGCCCGGGCTGACGGCCACCATGGGTCTGGCACTGCTGGTTCCCTTTACCTTTACCATGCCCCCCGCCACCGGCCTGATCATGCTGGCGGGAATCTATGTCGGCGCCATGTATGGGGATGCCATTCCGGCGATCCTGATCAACACCCCCGGCACCCCGGCGGCCATTGCCACGACATTTGACGGGTTTCCGCTGGCCCAGAAAGGGATGGCCCAGCATGGTCTGGTGGCAGCCGCTTTTTCGTCCTCCTACGGTTCACTGACGGCCAACATCGTGCTGGCGCTGGCAGCTCCTCCGCTGGCGATCGCCTCGTTGATGTTCGGTCCGCCCGAATATTTCTGGCTGGCCGTTTTCGGCCTCACCATCATCAGTACCATATCCAGCGGCAGTATTTTCAAGGATCTGCTGGCCGGAACCCTGGGCCTGATGCTGAGTACCATCGGTATGGCCCCCATCGGTGGAGACGTGCGGTTGACGTTCGGCTTTCCCGAACTGCAGAGCGGTATCGCCCTGATTGTGGCGCTGATCGGGTTCTTCTGCCTGCCTGAAATTCTCAACAGCGTCATCGGGCAGCGCAAGCGCACCTATGCGGCCGTGGCTGTCAAGCCGTCCTTCAAGGTGCTGAAGGAGGTGATCGTTTCCCTGATCAAACAACCCACCCTGATGTTGCGCTCGTCGGCCATTGGCACCATTATCGGGTTTGCCCCCGGTGCGGGGGGAAACATTGCCAGTATGGTCTCCTACAATGAAGCGGCCCGCTGGGATAAACACCCGGAAGAGTTCGGAAAAGGCACCATCAAGGGCGTAGCCGCTTCTGAAGCCGCGAATTCGGCCATGGCACCCGGATCATTGATACCGCTGCTGACCCTGGGGATCCCCGGGTCACCACCGGCGGCCGTTATCCTGGGGGCCCTGATGCTGCACGGGTTACGCCCGGGGGCGGAATTGTTCACGACCCATGCCGGTATCACCTACTCCTTTATCATGGGTCTGCTGGTGGCGGCATTTCTGGTGACCATTATCGGGAGTTTCGGATCCTTCTTTTTCGCCCGGATTATCAATATCCCCTCCCGCTTCCTGGCACCCGGCATTCTGTTTATGACGGTGCTGGGCTCTTATGCCATCCGCAACAGCATGCTGGATGTCTGGATCATGTTTATCTTCGGGATTCTCGGGTACATCAGCAGCAAACTGAAATTTCACCCCGCCCCCATTGTGCTGGGGTTGATCCTGGGACCTTTTGCCGAAGAGGGTCTGGTGCAGTCGATGCTGGCCGGCAAAGCCAGCGGCAGTGTGATCAGTTACATGATATTCCGCCCCATCAGCCTGATCCTGATTTTCCTGTGTCTGATGTCTGCCCTCTGGCCCCTGTTCGTTTCCTGGCGCATCAAGCGGAAAAAGGACCCTGTCGTCAAGGAGGATTCCCATGCTTAATTCCGATCTGATCGTCAGCATCTTCTGTATCCTGTTGGGGGCACTGTTCTATTTTGTCACCCGGGACCTGAGTCATCTAGGCGGGGTATTTATCAATTATCTCCTGGTGGTGATCGGTTTTCTGAGTTTGATCATATTTATCAAGGGGATCGTTAAACCGGAGCGCATCCAGTTTTTCAGGGACCATGTGGAGCGAAACAGCGTGGTTTCAGGGGTTATCATCCTGGGCATCTATCTCGGTTTCATGCCCTTTGCCGGTTTTCTGCCCTCCAGCTACGTGTTTTATGCGGTGTTTAATCTCTACCTGGCGGATGAGCGCACGACGGCCAGAAACATTATCCAGTCCGCGCTCCTGAGTGCCCTGGTAGTAACCCTGTTTTACGTTGTTTTCTATCATTTCCTGCAGGTGCCCCTGCCCACAGGATCCTGGTTTGAGGAGTAACCGGCAGCCCCCGTCAGCGGGGGCTGTACCCTTGACCTGGTCATCTGCGAATTTTTGCACATAACCCCGATTGGTCCCCTGGCTCAATGAAAAAAATAGTTATTACCGAATTTATGGATCAGGCCGCTGTTGACAGCCTCTCCTCCGATTTTGAGGTCCTCTATGACCCTTCCCTGGCAGATAAAACCGATGAGCTGCACCGGGCGATCCGTGACGCAGACGCCATCATCGTCCGCAACCGCACCCAGGTCCGGGGTGCGTTGCTGGCCACCGCTGTCAAACTGACGGTTGTCGGTCGCCTGGGCGTCGGCATGGACAATATCGACCAGGAGGCCTGCAAATCTCGCAACATCGCGGTTTTCCCGGCCACCGGCGCCAATGACGGGGCCGTGGCCGAATATGTGGTAAGCGCAGCCCTGATGCTCTTTCGGCGGGCCTATCTGTCAGCAGACAGGATGATGGCCGGTCTCTGGCCACGGACGGATCTGATGGGCAACGAAATCGGGGGCAAGGTGCTGGGTCTGATCGGTTTTGGTGCCATCGCCCGGGAAACCTGCCGCCTGGCAAAAGCCCTGGGAATGTCAGTGGTGGCCTATGACCCCTTTGTTCCCGTTGATGACCCGGCCTGGAACATGGCCGCTCCCCTGGAACTGGATCAGCTTCTGGCCACTGCCGACGGCGTCAGCCTGCATGTCCCCCTGACACCTGAAACCCGGCACCTGATCAACCGTGACACCATCGCCAAAATGAAGCAGGGCGCCGTGGTGATCAACGCTGCCCGCGGCGGGGTTGTGGACGAGAACGCCCTGATCGAAGGACTTCGGTCCGGCAGGATCGGTGGTGCCGCCATCGATGTCTTTGAAACCGAACCTCTGGATGCAGCTGCGGGAAAACGGTTTGAGGGCATCGGCAACCTGATCCTGACCCCCCACATCGGCGGGGTCACCGTGGAATCCAACGTCCGCGTCAGCGCCGTCACCGCTAAAAATGTCAGACAAGCACTGGAGGCCTCCTGATGGAATCAATCACCGTTTCAATCCAGGAACTGACCCATCTGGTCAGGGATATCCTCATCGCCCACAACACCTCGACCCGGAATGCGCTGGCGGTTGCGAACGCACTGGTCGCAGCGGAAATCGACGGGCAGAAAGGGCACGGGCTCTCCCGGGTCGCTTCCTATTCCGCCCAGGCGAAAACCGGAAAGGTGAACGGGCAGGTCGAACCGACCCTGGAAAAAGTAACCCCTTCGCTGCTGCGAGTGGACGCCCGTCACGGTTTTGCCTATCCCGCTTTTTCCGCAGCCATTGCAGAACTGGTGAAGGTGGCCACTGAAACCGGTATCGCGGCTGCAGCGATCACCCATTCCCATCACTGCGGGGTGACCGGCCATCATGCGGAAAAACTGGCGCAAGCAGGCATGATCGGCATGGTCTTCACCAACAGCCCGAAGGCTATTGCACCCTGGGGCGGCAAGGACGCCATCTTCGGGACCAACCCCATCGCCTTTGCAGCTCCCCGGGCTGAAGGCCCCCCCCTGGTGATTGACCTGTCGCTCTCAAAGGTCGCCCGGGGGAAGATCAAGGTGGCTGCCCAGGAAGGGAAAGCAATCCCGGAAGGCTGGGCCCTGGACACCGAAGGCAAACCTACCACTGACGCCAAAGCGGCCATGGCCGGCACCATGGTGCCCATGGGTGAAGCCAAGGGGGCCGCCCTGGTACTGATGGTGGAGATCCTCTCCGCCGCGTTGACCGCATCGCTCTTCGGTTTTGAAGCCAGCTCCTTTTTCGAGGCGGAGGGCCCCTCCCCCGACATCGGACAGCTGCTGATCGCCATATCGCCCGGTCCGCTGTCCGGGGGTCAATTCTTCAACCGGATCGAGGCCCTCATCACCGCCATTCTGGATCAACCCAGCACGCGGCTGCCCGGATCCGGCAAACCGGCCCTGCGGGAAAAGGCCCGCAAGGATGGCCTCACCATCAGCCAGGCGGTTTATGAGGGACTGCTGAAGCTCAGAGAAAAATAAGCCTGGACAGCAGAACGCTCACCACAGAGACACGGAGATCAAGAAGGAAAACAAGCTGAGCGGAGTGTCTGGTATGGACCTGTTTCAGACGATTAGACGAGTTTTACCTGTTCTCATACTTCGTTGTACCCGACAGGGCATGATGGTTTATTCGGAATTGGAAATCAGGCGGGAATCTTGTGGCGGGAATTGGATGGGAGGGTTGTTGCTTGCGGATCACTCATATTCAAGCATGAGGGCATTCAGTTCATTCCGGTAATTAATGGCCATTTCAAGGGATGCTCGATGCTGACACCGCCCTCCCAGCATGATAGCGATGTATTCTTTCGCTTTTTTCAACCGGTTTTTATTGATATGGGCCTCAAAAATATTCCGTGATTCCTTAACGATCCAGGCAACCTTGAAGAAAGGATCGACTTCGTGGGGCTGTTTTAAAATTGAATTCTCCAGATAGTATTCGACGTTCCGCACACTTTGAGAATATATTTTATTGGCGATCTCTTTAGCGGAATCCCGTTTACCTAATGCAACAGCCATCAGAAAATCGCTGATATTTCCGATATTGATGATCGCCTGCTTCTGCAGAATCAGATCCCTGTTCAGGTCAGGCATATGGTTGATATTCCTGTTCACCAGTTCTCTCAGGACGGGGATTCTGGCAAACAGGGAATTGAGCGTCAACATCACAAAAATGATGCTGTTGGCAGGCTTGCCATCGCTGATCAGCTTGGATGGATTTTTTGCAGCAATCGCCTGACACGCCATTCTAAATTCTGCCAGAGTAATACTCTCTGAAAGAATTGAGGAGTCCTTGAGTTTGGCATTTAGGGTAGTCATGCTCCCCAGACTGTTTTTTATCTGGAGCAGTCTGGGGATCTTCAGCAGCTTCAGGTGCAATCTTTCTGCTGATGCGCGCACTTCGGGTTGTGCATGATTTTTGCTGAATTCGTACTCCCGCAATAACCGTTCTCTGATGACCTCAAGATACTTCAGATAGATTGTGATAAACCAGTTGGTATTAAAGATACTCAAACCTTCATTGTAGAGAGCCTTTGTTATCCTGACAAAAGGGTCAACCAGTGTGTCCAGCTTGTCTTCCGTATTTCCACTCTGTGCAAGATCGCTGAATTGTTGAATCGCCTTCAGCGCATGCAGGTCGGCCCAGTCCGGGAATGTTTTCAGATTTTTACTGATGATATCTCTGGAATGGGTAACCCGTTTGAGTTCGGAAAATTTTTGAATATCGTTCCTCAATTCAATGATATCTGGCCGCTTTTTTTTGAAAAACCGCCGTCTCGGTTTGGGATAATCAATATCATCACCTAAAAATGCCGGGGAATCCGGGAACATTTTCAATAGGCCGTCAAATCGATTAATAATCTTTTCGGTAACGGTTCCTTCAATTTCTTTTGTTTTTTCCATTTGGAATTTAAGAAATATAGTAACTATTCACCCCCTTTACTGAACCCAGGCGGGCGTTGGGACCTGAATGGATTGAACGGATTAGGAGTGGTTCAACGGTGCCACGATGACGATGTGAATTGAATTCACGAAACCTGCAGCGAAGATCGCCCTCGGAGGTTAGAAGCGAGGCTTGCAGATTCGAACACGGCTGAATTCGCAAGATTCGCAGCGGAGAATGCCCAGAATGAGTTCAAATATATAGAGGTCTTGATGCCATTAGCAATGTTCCGCTGAATCGTTCCTTTCGTTCTTCAGTAATTTGCTCCATCCTTGAATAATTGATCGGCAATAACGATGTCGGAGGTTAAAATGATCGAAACAGATGTTGATACGTCAACGGACAATCTGGCTGGTGGCCATCCGCGCCAGAAACTCATGGATTTTCGGTGGCGTCGGCACTTTATAATAATTTTCAATCACCACGTGGGCCAGTTCATGGGCAAAAATCTTCAAACTGGTATCTTCAACCCCGATATAGACCGTATTGTTTCTGGGATTGAAAAAAGCCACATACACCCCCTCCCGGCGAAATAATTTCTGATAGGCCTGTTTCACCTCAGCCGTTGTTTCGAAGAGCTGAATCTCAAACCTCAGATTGTCCGGGAAGAATTCCAGTACCGTCTCCACCTCCTCGACAATCACATCGATCTTGTTTTTGACTTCATCCTCCAGGGTCCGCGGTTTTCTTTTCTTGACCATGTAGTAGAGCTGTTTTCCAACCCTGAGATTATCGTTAAATCCCTCCAGATGATCCTGATTCGTATAAGTAAGTGTTGCATAGCGGGTCTTGAGAGTCTCAGCGCCCACTGCAGGCAACCAGAATAGAATCATCAATATCGGTAATACAACATATTGATTTCTGATGACCATGGCTATTTTTCCATTAGAATGTATCCGGAAAGCATCTGGTTGAGTTTTGCGTTCAATTCTTTTATTTCATCCATGTCAACGTTATCACCGGCAGCCAGTTTTGATTCCATCTCATTTGAAATATCCCGCATGGCAGCGATCTGTTCAGAGAGCTGTAAATTGAAGTCATTAAACATCAAACTCAACTCCTTCGCCTCGTCCTTGCCTCTCAGATAGATCTTGTCGTTCAGGTTTCCGGCCATCATATTGTTGATGCACTTTTCAAATCTGAAAATCGGACCGGCGATCCGGTGGGTCAGGTAGACCGAGACCACCACCAGGATCACACCACCAACCACAATGAACAGCCAGTTGCTGACAATCACTTTCTTCCAGAGAATCAGGGGGGTCGATCCCAGTTTGAGCTGGTAATTGTCATAAACCATGGTCTGTGTATTCGACGTGATCAACCCCAGGAACAGGGTGAAGACAACGGCACTGAGCATAAAAATGACAAAAATCTTGAAGATGTACCGTCCCTGCATCTCTTTGTTGATAAAAACCTTTTTACGTTTAAAAGTCTGTTGTGCCATGTTTTCCCTCCTGGTTTATAGTTTCGCAAATACCTCGACATCCGCCTTTTTTCTCATATCGGTAATCCAGTCTGTAATCATCTGCTGTTTATGGTAATCTGCCAGTTTTGCCCGGATGGTATCCCGGTCAACCGAACCGGTTTCCTTACCGGGAATCGGGCTGATTTTTTCGACATGGACAACGGTATAGAACGCCTGGTCAATATCGGTCGAAGAGAGGACCGGTTTTGAAAATTCACCCTCCCCGGTGATCGAGACCATATAGCGAATATCCATGGACAGTTTCTGAAAAGGCTGGTCCCGGTTCTCTTCCCTGCTGATGTATGGCTCTCTTTTCAGGGCTTTTTCCACACAGTCGAATTCATAAATCGTGAAATCGATCTTCCGGGAGAGCAGATCGATATAATGATCAATATCGCTTTCCGCAACCGCTACCTTCAAAGATGATGCCTTCCGGTCCATCAGCACGCGGATCAGGGACTGCTCGTAAAAACTCTGGACCGACAGTCTGAATTGATCTTCCTGATGCAGGTTCAGTTTTTGCGCTTCCTGAATCAGCAGTTCCTTACCGACCAGCATCTGTACAAACTCCTTTTTATCTGCCACATGAAATGGGCGATGCTCGTAAAGCTTCTCAAACTCCTCTTTCCCGATCATCTTGTCATTAATCCGGAGCGCACAGTTCTTCTCACTCCGTTCTTCATCTCCGTCGAACAGCGTAATACCCGCAATTGCCGTGAAAATGACGACAATGATGGATATATAAACAACATATTTCATGGGTAATCTCCGTTTAGATTAAAAAAGTCATCATTGTCCGGTTAGGATTTTGCACTTCAGGACCCGTCAATCGATGTTTTGAGTGAAGTCAAGGGGATAGCGATTTAAAACCCTGGAAAACAGGACGTTTTCCCGGAGCACCAGGGATGGTTTCATGCGTGTTTTAAATCGGTATCCCCTTGACGGAACGGTTGACAAATGGTCTTTAACGGACTGCAAAACCTAACCGGACATTGCTGAAAAAAAGTGGTTCTATTCAGATCCGTGTCCCGTTCAGGATAAACGGGCCCCAGTAAAAGGGGTCGGAATAGGCCAGCTCCGTCCCGTCCATCTCGTTCATCAGATCCAGTCTTGCTTTTCTGAGGGCGTCATCCTTTGAGTCCCCCTCCTTGAGATACTTGTAAAAATGAATCATCAACCGGGAGGTGGATTCGTCGGCCACTGTCCACAGGGAGACCACGATGGAGGAGGTCCCGGCAAAGAGAAACGCCCGGGTCAGCCCGACCATCCCCTCTCCCTTGATCACTTTGCCCAGCCCGGTTTCACAGGCGGAAAGCACCACCAGGTCGGCGTTTATGCTCAGGTCAAAGATTTCCGATGCCTGCAGAAACCCGTCTTCCGGCGTGTCCGGCTGCACCAGGTTCATCACGACGCCTGAGAATTCCGGGTGGAGTTCGTCCAGGATACCGTGGGTCGCAAAGTGGATATACCTGTACCCGGCGACATTGCCTTTGACGGTGGATTCCCTGGCGTTTTCCCGGAGGTAGATGGACCCGGATCCGTCAAAGACAGCGGAGATCTCATCGAGCTCCCGTTTGGTGTTGATCAATCGACTCAGCTCGTAGAACCCCTGCTGTTTCAGGGTCGGGTTGTAATGAAACGCCTTTGCCACAGGTCCGGCCGGTTTATACTCCGGATCACCGAAACCCACAAAGGTCTTTCGACTGGCGGTCAATTTCAGGTCCCTGTTTTTCACCTGCATCTGGATCCGGCCCAGCACGGAGACCGACGGCGTGTAACGGATGGCATAGCGATGCAGCAGGTACTCCCGCCCCTTGGGAAACCGGGTTCCGGTCTGAAAATGGATCTGGGTCAGCACTGTTTCAAAGGGCAGGTAGTAGAGCACACCGTCCGGAATCACGATCAGCTGGTTGACCTCCGGGCCGGCCACTTTCAGCAGTGGCAGCAGGATATTGCGCTGGATCTGGAGACCCACCGCAATGTGGCTCCGGGTGGAGTCAATGATCAACTCCTCGTCCTCCTCGTCCGGCGAGATCAAGGGGTTCACCAGGGTTTTGCGATACTGGCGCACCAGGCGATCGATCTCGACCTGGGCCGGCAGGGCCACCATGGCGAATGTGGACGGACCGACGACCCAGCCGTATGAACTTTCATCCCCGATAAAATAGGACATCAGGAGCGTTTCCGGTGTCAGCAGCTCCTGCTGGGTGGTTTTCACATCATACACCCTGGGAAATTTCAGATCCGCATAGGCCGGAAACGTTTTCTCCAATTCGCTGTTAAAACGACTGTATTCCAGGGTGACTTCGGTTTTCTGGAGCTGCCGCTGCTCGATCCTGGCTCTGTCCTGTTCCCCCTGGGGTTTTTTCAATTCAACAAAGATCTCCTGGTCCAGGGAGGCAATGCGGTCTTTCAGACGCTGTTCCCGCTCCCGGATTTCCGGGGGCAGCTTCAGGGCCGCCCTGGCCGTCTGTGCCTGGAGTTTGTCCAGAAAGGATCGGGCCCGGGACATCTCTGCATAGTAAAACGCCGTTTCATGATACCCCTTTCCCGGCGATTCGTTGCCGAGCTTGAACAGGATCGTGATCAGCTGCTGGAACACCTCGATGTTGTTCTGCATCAGCCGTTTCTGGGACTCTTCCGCCTTGATCCCGGCACGCAGGGATTCGATCAGTTCGGCGGCCAGGGCCAGACTCTGGTAGGAGCCGGCCAGGTATGCAACCCTCCCGGTCTCATTACCGGGCTGATCCGCCAGTTCGTGCAGGATATTGCCCTTGTTCTGCAGAAAATCCTTCATCAGGTTGGGTGCCAGCACCGAGTTCAGCTCCGGGTTGGGAAAGGTCCCTTCCCCGGCCGGTGGCTTCAGGGAAAGCAGCACCACCGACTTCTGCACCAGCTCCAGGGCCTGTGCCAGTTTTTTCTCCCGTGCGGCAATGATGGAGAGGTTGTTGTAGGAGCTGGCCAGATCGATATTGAGACCCAGTTCCTGCTGGGGCTGGATGGCTTCGTGAAAGGCCTTTTCCGCTTCGGCAAATTTCTCCTGTTTAAAGAACAGGCTCCCTTCGTTGCTCCAGCTGACTGCCAGTTCCTTTTTCAGCCGGTATTTTCCGGCCACGGCCCGGGATTGACGGAAAAAACTCAGGGCCTCGTCGAATTTCTGCTGCTCCAGCAGGACCGACCCGATATTGTTGCTGGTCAGGGCCGTCATGGACTCCAGCCCCAGTTTCTTCTGGAGTTCCGCCGTCAGCAGCAGCTGCTGCCGCGCTTTCTCCAGCCGGCCGCTGGATTTGTACAGACCGCCCAGGTTGTTTCGGATATCAGACTCCAGCAACGAATTCTGAAAAGGCTCGTTCAATCGGATCGCCTGCTGAAAAGCGACTTCGGCCTGGTCAAAATCGTTCATCCTCAAAAAGATCAGGCCCCGGGTATTCAGCGCCTCCGGGATACGGCGCCGTTGTTCCGTTTTTTCCCAGACCGTCTCTGCAGCCTGGGAAAAGGAGAGGGCCTTGGCATATTGACCCGTTTCCAGGTACAAAAAGGCCAGGGCATTGTTGATATCCCCCTTGAGATCCAGGGCGATATCGACCTCATCGAGCAGAGCCAGGTAAATTGCCTCTGCACCGGCAACGTCGCCCAGGTCAATCAACACCGTGGCCTGGGCCTTTCTGGACATGATGACGGCGTCATGACGCGCCAGTTGCTGATACAGCTTCTCGGACTGTTTGAAATCCATCAGGGCCTCCTCCAGCCTGGAAGCCTGTATCCGGGTATACCCCCGCTGATAGGCTGCTTCAGCAACCAGCTCAGGGGGGGACGACGGGGTGATCAGCGCCTGCAGCCGGGTGAACGTTTCCAGCGACTGGTCGATCTGACCCTGCTCCCGGCTGATCCCGGCGGAATTCAGCAGCAATCGCAGTTGATTGTCGCTCCCCGCCGCAACCCAGAGCCTGGCTTGACCGTTGGCGGTGTAGGCATCGGACAGCCGCCCCATCTTGATATAGTAACCGGCCAGCTTCAGGTTGGCCGGACCCAGTTTTTGCTTCTGATCCGATTGTTCAATCAGGCTGATCAGGATTTTCTGGTTCTCCACAGCCCCATTCAGATCCTGTTTCAGCGTGAGGGCATCGCTCTTCAGCGACAACACCGAAAACCGCTCTTCATTGAAGGAACCGCTCCCCTGCAACGCTGACGCCTGCTCCAGGGTGGCCAGGGCCTCGGAGGCGTTCTGTTGGCCCAGTTGGGCGCGTGCCTTGAGAATCAGCAGGGCAACCGTTTCCGCGTCCCTGCCGGCAGTCTGCAGATAATCCCCAATGGTGGTTTCCGCCTCCCGGTAACGGCGATCGTTCAGCTGGATGGTGGCTTTTGTATCAATCAGGGAAGAGAGAAGCGGCGCGCGGGTCGATTCCGGAACCTGCTGGATCAGGATCAGCCCCTGCTCGATCTGCTCCAGCGCCTGGGAAATCATCTGCTGCTGGTTGAGGTTTTTTGCATAGGCCTGGTAAATCCCTGCGGCAAAACCCGGATCCTCGACCTGCAGATCGGGATTTCCCAGGGCGGAAAGATACAGTTGATCCGCCTGCTGGAAGTCGCCCGCTCTGGACAACAGCAGCCCGGCGTAGTAGGCTGCCCGGGCACCACCCGTCGTCTGTCTGGCAGCGGGTGTCTCGGCGGCTTTGAGATAGTATTTCAGCG
>JAHJRI010000418.1 GCA_018830885.1 bacterium
GTTCAATTGTTGTGTAACCGTTTGAACGAAACGGAGACGATCTATCCGGGGACAAATTTTAAGCTGAACTTCGAATTGGTATCAAATTAAAGTCCCCCAATTCAGGAGTTCTGAAGTTAGATTAATGGATCATAAAGATCAAGAAGTTCCGAGCGGAGAAGTCGGTGAAATTGTATGCCGCGGTCAGGCGGTCCTTAAAGAATACTATAAAAACACCGAGGCAACCAGGGAAGCAATGAAAAACGGTTGGTTTCATACGGGTGATCTTGCACGAAAAGACGAGGATGGATTTTTATACCTGGTGGATCGTAAAAAAGATATGATTATCAGCGGTGGGGAAAACATTTATTCCGCCGAAATAGAGAAAATTTTAAATAATCATCCAAAGATAGACGAGGTTGCAGTCATCGGCGTGCCATGCGAGAAGTTTGGTGAAAGCGTTCACGCCGTGATTGTACCCATAAATCGTTGTGATATCAGTCTTGATGAGATCTCAGACTACTGTGCCCGGTTTATGGCGGGTTATAAAAAACCCCGCTCCATACAAATCGTCGATGCTTTGCCACGAAACGCAGGTGGAAAAGTATTAAAAACGAAATTGAGGGAAAATACTGATAGAAAGATTTGAAAAAAGGGACAAACGGTTAGAAGGGTACATTCATCTCGTTCGATTTTTAAGGAGTTCATATTTAAATGGATCTGTATCTGAAAGATAAGGTGGCTATCGTTACAGGGTCAGGAGAGGGAATTGGTCGTACGACCGTATTGACCCTGGCAGAAGAGGGGGCTCATGTCGTCGTTAATGACTGTGATCTGGATAAGGCTGAAAACGTTGCCGAAGAAGCGAAAAAATTGGGAATCAAGGCGTTAGCAGTCAGAGCCAATGTTGCTGACAAGAAGGACGTTGATGAAATGGTTAAAAAAGTGATGGATGAATTCGGGAAAGTCGATATTCTCATCAATAATGCGGGTAGATCGGTAAACAGGGAGGCAGGCAGGACGCCTCGACCATTCGTAGAAACTGAAAAAGAAGACTGGGATTATGCTTTTGACGTATGCCTGTACGGCGTGTTCAATTGCACAAAAGCTGTTCTTCCAGACATGATCAAGAGAAAATATGGCAAAATCGTCAATATGGTTTCAGATGCGGGAAGAGTCGGGGAACCATTTATGGTCTCCTATTCAACTGCCAAAGGGGGTATTGTTGTATTTCAGAAAGCGCTGGCCAAAGAAGTTGGCCGTTATAATATCAATGTTAACGGGGTTTCGGCAGGGTATACCAAAACTGAAAAATTAGATCAATTTGTCAAAGAAAAGCAGGAAAAAATGAGTGAGCCTAAAAAAAAGGAAATGTTGGAGACGATGCTAAAGCAATACCCTTTGCAGAGACTGGGGGAAACCATTGATCTAGCGAGAGCCTGCGCTTTCCTGTCGTCAGATGTGGCCAGACACATCACCGGGCAGACACTCAGCGTCAGCGGAGGATATAGTATGGTTTCATAGCAGGGTCAGTTCGGGCTGGTGACATGAGCGTCAGGCTTGTGTCACAGGCTGAAATCGGGCTGGAGTATGAATGACAGGAAAGCCTTATGCAGATGCTCACTCTGCAGTCTGCGATAAGAGGACGGGTGCGGATCTGGTATTTGACTGGTTCAGTGTCCAGGTAGCTTCCGTCAGTGCAGCAACCACAGCAAGTGTAATAACAGCAGGAGTGATCTGGAAACGCAGGTTCGTCGATGACGTTATCCTGCCGCATGATACAGGAGAATATATCTGGCGCTTTCTAAATGTCTTGATAATAAAATCTGTAAACAGACCAGAAAAAAGGAATTCCAATTTAAAAATATAGATCCTCATTTTTAGGAGATGTCAGTCATGGTAGGAATTTCATCATATTCAGCCTATATCCCCTATCACCGTCTGGGCAAGGAAACACAGGGATGGGAGTCAGGAGCAGAAAAAGCGGTTGCCAACTACGATGAGGACAGCATCACCATGGCAACGGCTGCGGCCATCAGCTGCATGAAAAATATAGATCGTCAACGGATTGATGGTTTGTTTTTTGCGACGACTACCTCTCCTTACTTGCAAAAGCAGGGGGCATCCATTATCGCAGAAGCCGCAGATTTAAGACAGGATATTATTGCCACTGATTTTACCAATTCTTTGAGGTCTGGCACATCAGCGCTGAGAGCAGCAGTGGATGCCATAAAAGCGGATTCAGCAAAAAAAATAGCTGTCACTGCAGCTGATTTACGCATTCCTCAACCGAAATCCGAATTCGAACCGGTGTTCGGCGATGGCGGCGCTGCTGTTATTGTAAGCGATACAGACGTTGTCGCAGAAATCGAAGGGAGTTACACCCTGACGGATGAAATTTTCGATATGTGGAGAGCCACCGGTGAAACGTTTGTCCGCTCCTCTGAAGATCGATTTGCCGCAGAAAAGGGCTATTTAAAGATCATTCCTCAAGTTGTGAAGGGGGTTTTCGATAAATATGGTTGCCAGACCAACGATTTCAACAAAATCGCGTTCTATGCACCTAACGCTCGAAGACACAAAGAAATGACCCGCATCATGGGCTTTGACCCGACACAGCAGGTTCAAGACCCGCTGTTTGGTAAAGTCGGCAACACGGGTACATCGTTTGCCCTGTTGATGCTGATTGCCGCTTTAGATAATGCCAGCCCTGGAGATAGAATTCTTTTTGTAAACTACGGGGATGGGGCGGATGCTTTTATCATCCGGGTAACCGAAGAAATACAGAATCGGCCTGAAAAGTTTAAGAGTGTCGAAAGACTCATCAATTTAAAAAGGATTTTGCCTGATTACTTTACCTATGTCAGATGGCGATCTCTAATGGATTTTGCACCGCCAGTCCGGCGCCCTCCCCTTGATGCACCATCGCCTGCTGCTCTTTATCGGGAGAGGCATCAAAATCTTCGCCTATATGGTGTTAAATGTAATTCATGCGGGTATCAGCAATACCCGCCACAAAGAATTTGCTCGAAGTGTCAGGCCAAGGATAATTTCACACCTGTCAGGCTTTCGGACAAAAAAGCCACACTTTTTACGTATTCACACGACCATCTGGGGCCAACACTGGATCCGCCACTTTCTGTCTGCTTTCTCGATATTGAAGGCGGTGGACGCATGCAGAGTGTCATAACGGATCGAATGGTGGAGGAAATAAATATCGGTATGCAATTAGAGATGAGCTTTAGAAAGCTTTACACGGTTGAAGGTATTCACAACTATTATTGGAAATGCATCCCTGTCAGAAATTAAGGGTGGAGGAAAATACAATGGGAAGTATAAAAGATCGGGTCGCAATTATTGGTATGGGATGCACCAAATTCGGTGAACGCTGGGATAAAAGTCTGGATGATTTAATGGTGGATTCAGCCACAGAAGCCATCGCCGATGCCGGCATTAAAACTGATGATATTCAAGCTGCCTGGCTGGGTCTGCTTTATTCCATCGGATCGGCTAGGGGCACCTTGTTGTCCCAGGCCCTAAAATTGAAGTATATACCCATCACCAGAGTTGAAAATGCTTGCTGCACTGCCACCGACGCATTCAGAAACGCTTGCTTTTCAGTAGCCGCAGGTATTTATGACATGGTTCTCGTGGCCGGTGCGGAAAAAATGAAAGACTCCGGCCTGTCTGGGCTTCCGGTATCTTACGCGCCATATTGGGGATCCAGGGTCGAACCACCGGTTCCAGCGCCAACGCAATTCGCACTTGCCGCAACAAAATATTTCCAGCATTTTGGTTTGAGTTACGAAGAAGGGAAGGAAACAATAGGTAAGATCGCAGTAAAAAATCATTACAATGGATCGCTGAGCCCCAAAGCCCATTTTCAAAAAGAAGTGACACTGGATAGAGTCATCAGTGCTCCGATGATTGCCTATCCCCTGGGTTTGTTTGATTGTTGTGGTGTCAGCGATGGTGCTGCAGCCGCCATCATTACGCGGCCTGAAATCGCGAAGAATTACCGGGATGACTATATTTTGGTGAAAGGACTCGGTTTGACCTGCGGCGCCAAGCAAGCTGTTTTAAATGACGACTATGATATGGTCCATTTTGAAGAGACGGTCACAGCAGCAAAAGATGCCTATCAAGACGCCGGTATCGAAAATCCAAGAGAAGAAATCGATCTTGCAGTTGTTCACGATTGTTTTACAATTACGGAACTCATCACATACGAAGATCTCGGTTTCTCTCCAAAAGGGAAGGCAAAAGAAGATATCGACGCAAACTTTTTTACCCTGCAAGGAGGGTTGCCAGTCAATACCGATGGCGGTTTAAAATGTTTCGGTCATCCTATAGGAGCCACTGGCTTGCGTATGATCTATGAAGTTTACAAACAACTGCAAAAGAAATGTGGACCGCGCCAGGTTAAAGACGCAAGAATCGGGCTGACACACAACCTTGGCGGATACCCAGGGTCTTTTACCAGTGCCGTCTCAATATTCGGGAATCGAGAAGCATGACCTTTCGCTTGCGATGCGCCGTAACTGCCCAGATACGGTTACACTTGATGTACCTGCAAGATTGACCTGAATCACTATGCAGAAATCGAGCTGAAACGAATAGCGAAATGCTATCAGCGGAATAAATATCCGCTCACTCAACTACGGCAGGTCGTGGCGATCGCAATTAGGGTTAGAAATGGCACGCCACAAGATATCAAACAGTACATTGGCCTGTTCGGCCAGGCTTTCCGTCTGACCTCGGGCCACCCACATGAAGAAAAACCGTCGAACGAGTCCAAGCATCACATCCAATAAAACTCCGGCACGCACCTTAGGGTTCAGGATACCTTCTTTTTGCCCCTTATGAATCACGTCCAGGTAAGTGCTGATCATTTTTTCCTGCTTAAATGTTTCATCTTCCATCCAGGTTTTCATGGGTAGTGTCATGAAAAGAATGCGTCCAAATTCAGGATGGCGCTCATAGTAGTCCAGTTGCAGCCAGAATACTTTTCTTAGCTTTTCTTTCAGGTCTTCGATACCTTGAAGATGATCTGAAATACGATCCGTCAGCTTTCCCAGCCAGATATCCAAATAGGCAAACAAAAGCTTTTCCTTACTGCCGAAATGATTGTAAATAGTGCTGAAACTGATGCCTGCCTTCTGGGCAACATCCCTGATACCAACTTTGTGGAAATCGTTATTGGAAAAGATATCCATCACGGCCTTTTCAAGTCGCCTGTTTATATCTGGATTGAGATCCGGTAACAATGTTCTCATGTATCAATTTCCCTAAGCATAGATAAAACCCTCCAGTCAGAGCTGGGGTGTTATGTCGAAAACTATCAACTGTTCAGCTTATATTCAGCCTTCAGAGCGGCGATCAGTATGCGATTGAACGGATTGGGAGTGGTTAAACATCGCCTGGATGGCGATGTCAACGACCGCCCTCGGAGACAGGCATGATCGAAGCTGCGAGCCTCGCTTCTCACCTGCGGAGAATGAGTTCAATGACATACTGGTCGCCGCTTGTATGGCAATAGAAAAGCGGTGAATCGGTACGACGAATTTTACTTGATGTCAACAGTCAATAGATGCCCCTATACCATATATGTGAATATGTGAAGACAATAATAAACTGAATTTTTCAAATTATTGCTCGTTTCCTGCCAGGATGCCATTATTCAATTGAATTACAACGGTTATCACATAAATGTAGTTTAATTCTAGCAGGTTGTGTGGTCATATGAATGCATATATATTCCAATATATAACATTAATACAGTAATACTTGCTATTCCCAAAAAATCAACACCTATTTTCAATGTTTCCATAGCGTCATCACACTTTTCTTCTCTCAAAAAACAGAATACCTTTCCCTATCTGGCACAAGGAAGAATGAGCCTTTGATCATCTGGAATTGCGTCTAATCGCCTGAAACAGCTTCACGTCAGTTGCTTTCGTGTTGCTATTCTCATACAAATACCGTAACTATTCACCTATATACGCCCCAAAGGTATTGTGTTTCAAGAAACGCATGAATCCTCCTGGAGCTCCTGGAAGCCATTCATGGCTTCCAGGGTTCTTGAAAAACAATACCTTCAGGGCTGAGCGGAAATCAAACTGAATAGATACCAAATACCTTAACAAACAAAGTAATATCCAATGCCATTTCGTTAAACATGCAAACCTGTGTCTGATATAAACCCCTTTCAATTGTGGATCCGTTTCAAGATGATCTCAAACTTGCTTCGTTGAGAGCCCAAAACTCGCTTCATGTAAACAGTTGGGCTCTCGTCCGTTTCGCTTCGTTAAGATCATCAAATAAACTCCTCCAGAAAATTGCAATGGCTTCATAACAGACACTCAGATGGTAAAATCCCTTAACTAAATGACATTGAAGTAATATCGATAATTTGATGGCGCTATCGTGTTTAGCGAGATGGATATAGAAGGGTTACTTCAACAAAACTGGATTAGAAACGTCTCAGCTCAGGATGTGTTCAATCTTTTGAATGAGAATGCTGATATCTATCGGTTTGGATAAATAATCGTCAAAACCGATATCTAAATATTTTTCCCTGTCTCCTTTCATAGCGAAAGCGGTTAATGCGATGACAGGTATTTTTTTATCCTGTATCTGCCTGATTTGTTTTAAAGTTTCAATGCCGTCAATTCCTGGTAATTGAATATCCATGATGACCAGGTCATAGTCTTTGTCCGATACCAGGATCACGGCGTCTTCCCCGCTTACAGCGAAGTCGAGGTGGAGATTATGTAAAGCGGCTGCAATGAGTTCCCTGTTAAAACGGTTATCTTCTGTTACCAGGATTCTGGCCGATTTACCGGGTTGCAGGATGGCTTCTTTTTGCGGGTCCGAGGGATCGATGCTGGGCTGTTCATCAACCAGAAACATACTGGGTAAACTGATGATAAACTGACTCCCCTCGCCTTCTTTGCTGAGAACGGTTATTGTTCCTCTGTGCAGCTCAATTAACCTTTTTGAAATTGAAAGACCGAGTCCGGTCCCTTTTTCCAATGATGTTTTTCCGCCTGTTCCCTGCACAAAAGGATCAAATATGGTGCCCAGATCTTTTTCAGTAATCCCTGCGCCTTCGTCCCATACCGTGACGATAATATCATCGCCATCAATTCTGGTATCAATGCCGATTCGGTTACCCGGTTCTGTAAACTTCATTGCGTTGGATAGTAAATTGAGTATAACCTGCTTCAGTCTTTTTTCATCACCGAGTATCCATCCTGAATCGGGTTGGATATTCTTGATGAGTTGCAGTTTCTTTTTATAGGCCTCTTCCTTAATAATATCGGTTAATCCATCCAGCATCCCCCCCAAATCAAACGGTTTGAGATCAAGTTCCATTTTTCCAGCTTCAATCTTGGCCAGGTCAAGGATTTCATTGACCATTTCCATCAGGTGGGTTCCACTGATTTTAATATTATTAAAGTACTTCAGTTGCTTATCATTTAATATGGGTGACAATTGTTTTGCTAAAAGTTGCGTAAACCCGAAAATGGCGTTGAGCGGTGTCCGTATATCGTGACTCATATTGGCCAGAAAATCGCTTTTTGCCTTGTTTGCGATCTCTGCCCGATGAACTGCCAGTTGCAGCTTCTGCTCGATCAGTTTACGACGGTCAATCTCCTCCTCAAGACTCTGGTTGAGATTGGAGAGTTGCTGGGTTCGCTCACGAATTCGCTGTTCCAGTTCTGCATTCAGATCAATTAGGAGTTGTTGCAGCTTATTTTTTTCAGTCGTATTGCTGTATACGCCCAGCATACTCACTGGATTGCCATTTTCATCGAAACCGGTAGAAATGCCACGTTTCCAAAACCAGGCCCAGTCTCCGGATTTGGTTTTGAGTCGGTATTCCAGTTCGAAAAATGTCTTCTTCCCGGAAAAATACATGTCAATGGCTTCAGTATACGCATGCTGACTCGCTGGATGCAGGTTCTGGAACCACCAATCCATGTTATTGCTATATTCACCGGGTAAATAACCCAGATCGTCTTCCCAGAACGATTGAATATTATCAAACTGTAAAAGATTGCCCTCTTTATTCCACAACCATATCCCATGTCCGGCGGTGCTCAGCACAGCCATCATATCATCTCTGAACTTGAGCCCTCTTCTCTTCTCCTCGTTCAGGTCCTGGATTTCTTTCTGGAGTTTAAGGATTTCAACAGAATGATCCATGTTAATGGAAATCTTTGTTAATGGAAATCTTTCATATTAATGGGAGTCTGACAACAGACAGGGCCAGGCAGATGGATGTGAAAAAGGATTGATTCTGAAATAGCCTGTGTTTCCCCGTTATATATCATAATATCTGATTGGCATTCACTCAATGAAAAACAAGTTCTTTTGAACGATGACATCCATTGATGTTGCCGGCCCAGAAAATATCACTTTACCGGTTCTTTCTCAAACTTCCAATAACTACCGGGATTCACGAAAATAAAAATAAAAATCCTTAAACTATTCAGCTGAATATCGCTAATAGGCCGCGACCTGCATATCATTGAACTCATTCTCGGCAGGTGAGAAGCGAGGCTTTCAGCTTCGATCATGCCTGCCTCGGAGGGCGGTCATTCACATCACCATCCTGGTGATGCTGAACCACTCCCAATCTGTTCAATCACATACTGGTCACGACCCTATCAACTCGGGAAAAGTTCTGAATAGTCTCGAAATCCTTTTATAAACAGATAAATAGTTATAATGTTAGGGTGTTGCCGCAGGAGAAGGGATTGGTATGGCGGGTGTTGGGAGTAAAACGGGGGAGATGATTCTTATAAGGGTAAGCGGGGATGGTTGGTAGTCAATTGTAGAAAAAGGGTTACCATTTTAGAAAAGATGGCCAAAGACGCAAGCTAATGCCATATAAAACCGATACGTCTCGAAAACACAACGAAAGAGCATGCTGGCGGTATGCAGGGTTAGGTTTCTATGGTGAATTGAATTGTGAATGTGGTTCCGTTGTTCTTTTCCATGTCCAGGGATCCACCAAGTTGATTTTCAACAAGTGTTCGAACAAGATTAAGGCCTAACGAACCAGCGTTTTTCCAGTCCATAGTATCTGGAATGCCAACACCATTATCCTTTACAGTCAATGTCAGGAGACTGTTCAGTTTTCTCATCACGACGGTTATGTCACCCTTTTTATCATTTGGAAAAGCGTACTTCAAGGAGTTGGATATAAGCTCATTCACCACTAAACCAAGCGGATAAGCTTGATTAATACTGATGGATGCATCCCCAATATCGCTGGTCAGGTTCACTTTTCGATGGTCAATTGAGTAAGTTTGAAAAATGGTGTCTGTTAATTTGGACAGATAGGTCTTCAGATCAATCTCAGATAGCTGTTCTGATTCATACAGCATTTCGTGCACGGCTGACATTGCGTAGACCCTGGCCTGACCTTCCTTCAAGGCTGTTTTAATTTGATCATCGTCAACACTGTCCGCTTGAAGTTCAGAACTCCTGAGCTTAGCCCCTGCCAACAGTGGCCCTTGTTGCCAAGGTAAGGGGTAAAAGGTCAAACAATACAAAGAGATTTACAATTATTGGCAGACCCTATAAGCCATCATTCCCTGAAAGGGCCGGA
>JAHJRI010000419.1 GCA_018830885.1 bacterium
CCTCAATTCTCAAACAACAACCGAAAAATGACCGGTTGTTGCTTAATAGATACAGTTCAACGACATACCGGTTACGGACCCCATCATCGATATTCAGCTGGATAGTTACAAGCCCTGAAGACATGCTGAAAGGGATTAGAGCGTGATCCGGTCACTGAGACTGTACCGTGGGGAAATCCGCTCACCGGACAAAAACACCAACCATCAGATAGCCCATATATCCAAGATAACAGGCAAGCAGGGTCGAACCTTCATATCTGTTTATGACGCCAGGCCCTCGAAATCCATAGCCGATAATGAAAAGAGAGACGGTCAGAACGGCCATGACAAGGACATCCCGAAACAACACCTCCGGTTCCGCCGCAATAGGGTGAATCGTGCCTGCTATTCCCACAACCGCCAGTGTATTAAAAAGATTGGAGCCCAGCACATTTCCAAGTGCAATCTCATGTTCCCCTTTTCGCGCCGCTATCACCGATGAAGCAAGCTCCGGAAGGGAAGTGCCCACAGCCACAATCGTCAACCCGATGATAAGATCGCTGATACCCAGACCGTGAGCTATCTCTATCGCGCCCCAGACAAGGATTCGGGAGCTCACGATCAGAAACAGCAAGCCCGTGATGAGCCGGAAAACAGCCCGCCTAATGGGCAAGTCCCGGGCCTTCAATTCCTGCTCCATTGCACTGCCCAAGGAATCCGTCTTTGTCTGTAAACCGCTCCAGATCGTCCAGGCCATCAACACAGCAAAAACCACCAATAATACCAGTGCATCGAAACGGCTAATCCGATCGTCCAGTAGCTGCCAGGCGGCCAATGCAGTGATACCGGTAAGAATCGGCAATTCCTTGCGCAAGATATGTGACTGTACGGCAATCGGGTTGATTAGCGCAGTCACACCCAGAATGAGTGCGATGTTGGTAATATTGGATCCATAAGCGTTTCCCAGTGCGATGCCGGGATTACCCTGATATGCAGCCAGAGCGGAAACCAGCATTTCCGGGACGGATGTTCCGAATCCGACAATCACCATGCCGATGAGCAGGGGTGACATCCCAAAATGACGTGCGGTAGAAGCTGAACCATCAACAAACCGGTCCGCACTCCACACCAGGAGTGCCACCCCCAGAATCATAGCGAGAATTGCCAGTGTCATATTGTGTTGATCCCCATAAGGGAGAAAAATTTGAAAAATCAATAGGGTTGATTACGCATTCGCTCAGGCATGCTTTTCCCGGGGTCTGTTTCCGCTGACTAACCGGGCAATCCGGTCACAGTTCCATGCAGTGACACATGCCAGGGGGAACCATTTCAGACTCGCATCAAACCATCCCTGGTGCTCCGTGAAAACGTCCTGTTTTCAAGGGTTTGAAATCCTTCCCCCCGGGCACGTGGAACATAAAAACGATTCCGGTTCAGCGATAGACGCTAAGACCGGTATGTGATTGAACTCATTCTTCCCGTGACGCAACGATTGCCTGTGCAAGGAGATCGGTCGCCGGTTTGGGGCCGAAATGCAGCAGCCTCTTGATATCCTCAATAATCAGATAGAGATTCGGCACCAGCAGCAGGGTGATAAAGGTCGAAAACAGAATCCCGAACCCCAGTGACACGGCCATGGGGATCAGGAACTTCGCCTGCCGGGAGGTCTCAAAAATCATGGGCGCCAGCCCGCAGAACGTGGTGATCGTTGTCAGCAGGATCGGCCGGAAACGATAAATCCCCGATTCATGAATCGCCTGGAAGGGGGACATCCCCAGTCCAGTCCGTTTATTCACCGAGTCGATCAGGATCAGCGAATCATTCACCACGACCCCCGACAGGGCCACGAATCCAAAGAGACTCATGACTGAAAGTGAATATCCCAGGAGCAGGTGACCGATCACAACCCCGACGAAACCGAAGGGGATCGAAATCATGATGATCATCGGCTGGATAAAGCTGCGAAAGGGGATCGCCAGCAGGGCATAGATACCGATCAATGCCACTCCCAGGCCAATCATCAGACTTTTGACACTGTCCCGCATGGCCGCCTGACGTCCCTCAAAACTGTAGGTCAGACCCGGGTATTTTCTCACCAGATCCGGCAGGATATCCTGTTGGACACTCCCCTGGATCATGGTAGCTGCAGACCGGGGGGTGACATTGGCCGTTACCGAGAGGGTCCGTCTGCCGGCCCTTCTTTTGATGGTGGTAAACGCCCGCCCCCGTTTGATATCCACCACCTCGTTCAGCAACGCCTCGGTGCCGTTGTCGGAGCGGACCATGAAATTATTGAATGAATACTCTGAAACCCGCTCCTTTTCCGGCAACCGAACCCGCACCTTGACTTCGTTCCGGCCCCGCTGCAGGCTCAGCGCCTCTATGCCGAAATAGGCATGCCGGATCTGCTGCGCCACCGTCAATGCCCTGAAACCCAGACGCTCTCCGGCCGGTTTCATCTGAAAATCGAATTGCTGTTTGCCGGAGGCAGAGCCGTCATCCACATCTTTGATGCGTTTGAAAGAGGATATTTCCCTGGCCAGATCGACTGCCGCCTGACTCAGGACATCGGTATTCCGGTGACTCAGTTCCACGGTCAGTCCTGGACCCGATCCGGGACCGCCGCGATCTGCTTCGAAAGAGATGTTCTCCAGACCGGAAAGCTCTCCCGTCATCTGCCGCCATTTGGCGGTGACTTCGGTGGTTCCCAGGGGTCTTGTGTCCGGGGGCGTCAGGAAGATGCGGGCCTTGATCTGATTATCCTGCACGGTGGCATAGATGCCCTCTGAAAGTCTGTCTCCACCGTTCTCCGCCACCACTCTCTTTGCAGCGGCAATGAGTGTTTCCAGCACTTCAGACACTTTCCAGGATGGCGTGCCCACCGGAAGCGTGACACTGACAAAGGCGTAATCGGATTCCACGCTGGGGAAGAGTTCAAACCCCATTCTCCCGCTCTGGACATACCCGATGGTAACGATAAGGGTCGCCGCACCCACGGCGATCACAAGATAGCGGACTCTCAAAGTAAATTTCAGCCAGGGACCGTAAAGTCTGATTACTGCCCGGGTGAATTTATTGCTGAACCACTGCTGCCCGCGATAGATAATCCCGTATAAACCCGTTGGTTCCAGATTTTGCGGGTGACTGAGGTGATTGGGCAGAATGAAGAGACTTTCAACCAGGGAGATGGAAAACACCGTGATGACCACAATGGGGATGGAATAGAAGATCCGGCCCATCATGCCTTCCACAAACAGCAGCGGGATAAATGCGGCAATATTGGTCAGCACTGCAAAGGTCACCGGCATCGCCATATCTTTGGCCCCGATGATGGCCGCTTCATAGTAGCTTTTGCCCTCCTTCCGATTGTAATAGATGTTCTCTCCCACCACGATGGCATCGTCCACCACGATGCCCAAGGTCACGATGTAGGCGAACATCGACATGACATTGATGGAAAAGTCCACCATGGGCAGCAGCAGAAAGGATCCGAAAATGGAAATGGGGATTCCGAGACTGACCCAGAAGGCCAGGCGGATCTCCAGGAAGAGCGCCAGGCAGATAAAAACCAGGGACAACCCGAAAAGTCCATTGCGGATCAGTAATTCCGCACGCTGGGCAAAAATCTTGGAGCGGTCGTTCAACAACGCCATGCTGATTCCCTGGGGCAGTTGCGCGTCAATCTCTGACATCACCGCTTTCACCGCATCCGCGACCACAATGGGTTTCTGATACCCGATCCGGTAAACATCAATCATGATCGCCCGGGAACCATTAAACGTCGCATAGGCGTCTGAATCCGTGAATCCTTCACTGATAACGGCAATATCCCCCAGGGTCAGACGGGCCCCGTCGGCATCGGTCACAACAGCCACCTTGGCGTACTCCCGTGCAAAATCGCGACTCTCCTTCATCCGGATCAGGATCTCGCCCCCGTCGGTCTTGATACTGCCTCCGGGCAGGTCAATCGCCGCATTGCGGATCTGGAGAGCGATCTGATTCAGGGTCAGTCCGTACCGTCTCAGGTTCTCCTGGGAGACCTCCACATGTATTTCATGGTTGCGGACCCCGTCCAACTCCACCTGGCTGATATCCGGACTCTGCAGCAGCAGGTCCCGGATCTCCTCCGCCTTTTCCCGCAGCACAGCCTCACTCTGGTTGCCGTATAGGGCATAGGAGATCACCTCCCGGCGTCGTGTGGGAATGACCACCCGGGGTTCTTCGGCGTCTTCAGGCAAGCCGGTGATGGCATCGACTTCACTCTTCACATCCGAGTAAAACTGTTTCAGATCGGTCCCGTCGACCACATCGATGGTCACGATGGCTATCCCTTCCTGGGCGATGGAATTCACTTCATCCACGCCGTCCAGTCCCTGAACCGCCTGTTCTATCGACAGAATAATGCCCTTCTCAACCTCTTCAGGACTGGCTCCCGAATATGCCACCGTGATTTGAACCTGATCCTGGGAAATGGAGGGGAACACCTCCTGTTTGATCTGCAGTCCGACATAGATGCCCCCGACAATCAGGGTGAGCATCAAGAGGTTGGCGGCAACAGAATTTCCCGCCATCCAGGCGATGGGCCCCCTGGTCAGCCGGCGCGTTCGATTGACTGCCATTACGATTCCTGACTGTTGCTGGTTTTAGCCATTTTGCTGTTACTGTCGTCGGCCGGTTTCTGTTTCTTGGGGTCGACTTTCTCAACCGTCGCCTTATCGGCATCCAGCGTGCGGACGGTCATCCCGTCAACCGCAGCCGTCATCTCCGAGGTGATGAGCAGTTCTCCCGGTTTAATGGTGTTGCGGACGTAAAAACTCTCTTCATCCTCCCAGATCGGTTGAATGGTGCGGATTCTCAACTGTCCCTTCTCCAGTATCCAGATCCGGTTGCCGTCCTTGACCACCTTTCTCGGGATTTCGACCACATTCTGGATCCGGGAACCGACAAAGTCCAGGGAGACATAGCTGTTCAACAGCAGTGGCATCTGACCGGACCGTCTGTTCATCCCCAGCGGATCATCCACCTGCACCAGGAGCCTCGCCATCTGGCTCTTGCTGGTCAAATCCCCCAACAGTCGAATCACCCTGCCGCTGGTTTTGGAACCATCCTGGAGACGGACCCGGACCTGGCTGGATCCATTGCCATTCGAGCCGGGGATTCCGATCCATTGCAGCTTGTCCACCGGAACCGCGGCTTCGATCCAGAAGGCATCTGTCCCGATCAACGTGGCCAGCCCGTTCTGGGTGGTTACCCGGGACCCCAGTTCTATGGACCGGTCCAGCACCATGGCATTGAAAGGGGCTTTGATGACGGTCCGCTTCAGATCGAGCAGGGCCTGTTCCAGCCCGATCTCCTGGGACTTGAGACTGGCCATCGCCTTATTCAGCTGTGGCACCCGCAGCGCCAGCCTGGGATCCTTGATGGTTTTCCCCAGGGTTTTCTTCATCAGTTCAATCTCTTTCCTGGCAACCGCCTGTTTTCCCTTTTCAAGAGCGAGGTCTGCCTGCAGCTGCCGGATGACGCTGCGCTGTTTTCTGGCAGCAAGTTCATAGTCTTCCCTGTTGAGCTTGACCAGCACCTCCCCCTTGGCAAGCCGGCCCCCGGGAACAAATTTCGGCGAAATCCAGTCGACGGTTCCCACCAGTTGGGAATAGAGCGATATTTGACGGGCAGGCACAACCGTTCCCATCGCGTTGACCACCACCGTCTTTGACGTCGAGCGCGTCGGGGCGATATCAACCAGCGGCGACAGTTTTTCCGGCCGCGATCGCCGGGCAGTCGGTTTGGTGTCGATGAAATAGTTGGCGGATACCCAGCCGCCACTGATAATCGCGGCAAACAGCAGCAATTGCAGGGTAACTTTAAGCCACCCGCGCCCATTTGATTTCGTCATAAACCCTCTAAGATTAACCTTCCAGATATCGATCTACCATCAGACACCGGGTTTCTTTTCCGGCGATTCATTCTCCGGGGGCACCCAGTCACGGGTCCAGCTGCCGCCCAGGGCCCTGAACAGGGCAATCCTGTATTTCAGCAACCCCGACTTCTCGGTAATGATCTGTTTTTCGAGCGTCTGCACTTTCGGAATTTCCGTAATCACCGGGATAAATCCCTGCAGACCGTTGGTATATTGCCTCTCTGCCTCCGTCAGTGCCTGCCTGGCCGACACCAGCTGCTGTTCCAGCAGATCGATATACTCCGCCTGCTTCTTTTCGTTGAGAATACTGTTTTCCACTTCGATGATGGCCTTGAAAACCGTCTGCTTATAGCCGGCCAGACCCTCTTCGACAACCGCTTCAAGACGTCTGACCTCCGCGGATTTGGCCCCGCCGTCATAGATGGTGCCGATCAGGGAAGCCCCCAGCGAAAAAACCCATTTATCGATCAGGGTACCGATATCGTTGGACACGTATCCGTAGGAACCGGAAAGGGTCATGGCTGGCAGTCGATTGGCTCTTGCCGCGGCGATATCCCAGTCGGCAGATTTCAGGTTCAACCCGGCTGAGCGGATATCGGGACGATTCGCGAGCAGATCCGCCGGGATACCCAGGGCGGGAAAACGCGATAACGGCGGCAGACTGGCCTGGCGAACCGTGACCCCGGATCCGACAGGTTCTCCCAGCAACAGTTTCAGACTGTTGATGAGGGCCTGTTCCCTGGCCTCCAGCATGGGGATTTTAGCCCTGGAACTGGCCAGAACCTCCCGTTGCTGCAGAACATCGAGAATGTCCGCCATACCGTTTTCAAACCGCAGATTCAACAGCTCCAGCAGGGTCTCGTTATTTTTCACCTGGGCCATTAAAATCCGGATCTCCTGGCGGGTCGTAATAATATCAAGCCAGGTTTCTGCAATACTGGCGGCAATGGACATGGCCGCGGTTTCCAGGTCGGCCCGGGTCGCCTGGTAACCAAGACGTTCCGCTTCAATCAACGTATCCACACGGCCCCACATATCCAGCTCGTAGCTGGCGGAAAGGTCGATTGAAAAGGCATCCACATCGTCCATATTGGGTCTGCGCGTGCGGGATGTACCCAGACCGGCGGTTATTTTGGGTCCCGTCGTTCCCCCGACCTTCTCGAGGGTCGCCCTGGCCTGTTTAATGCGTGCCCGTGCCAGCTGAATGTTCAGGTTGTTTTTCAGGCCCAGTTCTATCAGCCGGTTCAGTTCCGGGCTCTGGAAACCCTCCCACCATCTGCCCGGGGCTTGACGGCCGGTATCCGGGTACAGACTGTATTGACCCGATACCGCCTCCGGCTTCAGATTCCTCTCTTCCGGCGTATAAACACTGCAGGACGGAAGTACCAGGCCCATAATGATCAGCAGGGAGAGCAGGACACCTGCCATGCTGCCGCGGGAATTCCGGATGTACTGTTTTTCTTTTATTGACACTGACATTGAGTAATTGAGCGACGCGATGTGATTGGGTTACCTGCACGTTCGGGACGAGAAGGATTCCGGTGACACCGAATCCGGTTTTTGATGATTGAAGACCACACCGGATGGCACCAGTGATCCGCCGCTGTTCTGATCTGCCGATCCATTGTCTGCCCTCCCGTTGAAATTCCTGTCATTTCCCATTATAACGCGGAAACAAAGATAATCTTGCATAAATTTACAACTTTTTTACAAATATTTTAAAACCGCTATGGAATCATTGAATTAACAAAAGGTCGGCTCCCCGGCAGACATCTCCCAGGCCCTGAAAATGTTATTTCATCCTTCGTAAACACTCACCACAGAGACACGGAGATCACGAAGGAAA
>JAHJRI010000420.1 GCA_018830885.1 bacterium
CACCAAATGTGTGTGGGTACCTGTAAGCGGAAAGAGGTTGTTTGTTCAGAAAACCTTGGAAGCCAGGGATGGATTCCAGGAGCTCCAAGGATGGATGCATGCGTTTTTCTGAATCAATAACCTCTTGAAGCGGTTATGATCACAACCCCACATGTTATTGGTGAACCCGAAGGCCGTGTGTGCCTTGACAAGACACGGCTGATATTTTACATTAAAGACAGGTTAAACCTGCCCGTGAAGCGAATAAGCCGGCCGGGTACCATTCAACCGTGATGGGTAACCTAGCCGCATTGACAATAGGTTCGCGGCACACCATGCAACTCCCACGACACCCCCCTCAAAATAATCCAGGTAGCTGATATGACTCAAATAAAATCAGGAGATACAGTCAAAGTACACTATACGGGAACACTCGAAGATGGAAGCCAGTTTGATTCATCTGTCGGATCCGATCCACTTGAATTCACGATTGGCACGGGGCAGCTGATTGCCGGATTCGAAAACTGCGTGCTCGGGATGACACCCGGTGAAAAAAAGACCGTCACGATTCCCCCGGAGGAGGCATATGGCGAGATCAGGGAGGAATTAATCCTGGAGATTGACAAAAACCAGCTGCCGGCGGACGCAGAACCGAAAGTCGGACTTATGCTGCAGGCCCAGCAGCAGAACGGCAGCCAGATCCATCTGATGATTACTGACGTTGCCGAAACAACGGTCACAGTCGATGCCAATCCCCCCCTGGCCGGAAAGACATTGACCTTTGAAATCGAACTGCTTGAGGTGGCCTAGTTTTTTCACCCCTGACCAGACCGGGTCGGGTCGCTGTTGAAGTGGATTTGTAATTATTCAGAATTATTCCCATTAAGCGCCAAACACCGGCCGTCACGCTTCCAGGATCAGCCGGTACCGGGTCGTATAAACCGAGAGCAGTTGTTCCACCCGGCGACTGATCGTTTCCCTGTCGGCTGATGGCGCGGGTTTAATGGTAATGAGGGCCAGTGAACCATGGATCTTGTCCTCTCCGACCTGGATCTCCACCCGTTCAACCATATTCCCCAGGTCCTGGAGGACATCCCGGTAGACACGCCGGGTCGTCGCCCGCTGCAGCGCCGGTTTGAATATCTTGCCGACGCTTGTCAGCGGCATCTGCTCAACGATAAAGACCTCCCTGGGAATGGCCGCCCGCTCTCCAACCGTCCGGTTGAGATGTTCCAGAATACTGGCCTCTGTCAGGGCCGATCCGGGTTGAAGCTGGACATAGGCCACAGGCATTTCTCCCACCCGGGCATCCGGACGCCCCACGGCAGCGGCCAGTTGGACACCGGGAAGCCGGTACAGCGGTTCTTCAATCAGGGCCGGATCGATATTGTGACCGCCACGGATGATCAACTCCTTTTCACGACCGGTAATCCAGAAATAGTGATCCGCATCCTGGCGACCCATATCACCTGTTTTCAGCCAGCCCTCCTTTACCCAGATGCCCTTGTTGTGATGTACTTCCAGGTACCCTTTAACCACATTGGGGCCCTTGATGCAGACCGACCCGATCTCATCGGTTTCCGCCTCCCGGAGATAATGTCCCGCCGCGTCCAGAATAAAGATTTTCATCTCCTGGTACGGCCAGCGCAGCCCAACCGACCCTATTTTGATCACCCCGTTGATGGGAACCATGGAGGAGCTGCTGGTCCCTTCGGTCAGCCCATATCCCTCCACCACCTTTGCGCCACTATAGGCGACAAACCGGTTTGCCAGATCGACCGAGAGGGGCGCGGCCCCGCAAATCGTAAAGCGCAGGGAAGAGAGGTCGGCATCCTCCCTGGGAATCTCCAGGAGCATCGATATCACCGTGGGCACCACATTGAAGAACACCGCCCGGTAGTGGTCGATAATCTTCCACATATTCTGCAGAACGGAAGGATCCCGGTAACCCACCGGGGAGAGCATCACGACATGGGCGCCAATGGAAAAGGGGTACAGCCCGGTCCCCATTAATCCGTAATTGTGAAACAGGGGCAGTCCACCCAGCACCGTCTCACCCGGGTGAAAGACATTGTGGATCCCCACCATGAGCGCCATGGTCACTTCATTCAGATGACTCCGGGGGGCCAGTTTCGGGGTTCCGGTGGTGCCCCCGGTATGAAGGATGGACGCAATATCATCCGGATCAATCGTGCGCCTGAAATCCAGGTGGTCGCCATTATAGTCCTGAATCACCTGCTCATAATCGATGACACCTTCTGCCGGTTCACCGCTTCCCAGGATGCGGACAATGGTTTTGAGCTGCGGCAGGTCCCCGCGGATCTGCTCCACCTTCTGCCAGATATCGGATCCCGGACTGTCCCCCAGGGCCACGAGAACCTTTGTTCCGGCTGCCTGGAGGATGTCCCGCAGTGTCCCGGTCTCCAGCATGGGATTGATGGCGTTGATAATCCCCACCGCTTCTCCACCCCAGAAAACATAATGTGTCTGGGGAATTGCCGGCAACAGGAAGGAGACCACATCGTTCGAACCAACCCCCAGATGATGAAAAAGATTGGCCGTCCGGTTAATGTTGGTCATCAGGGTGCCGTAGTCGATCTGCACGGGATCCTGATAGCGGTCCCCCGATTGAATATAGGATATTGCCAGTGCTTCCGGGTCCAGTGCGGCTCCCTGTTTAATCAGGTCGTAGGTATTGAATGCCTTTAACCGTTGTTCCAACGGCGTTTTTTCATATTCCAGCAGGTCTGCGTATGTTTTAATTCCCTTTTCAACCATCTTTATCTCCAAAACGGATCCTTCCTGCAGCGGGTCCCGATTCAGAGTCAGGACACTGTGTTTTTTATCACCTCATCGTACCTATCCGATCCCCTTTTTTCTGTCAATCTCATTTCGGTGGCGGGTACACCAATAACATGTGGGTATGTGATCATAACCGCTTCAAGCGGTTATTTATTCAGAAAAACACATGAAGCCATCCTTGGAGCTCCTGGAATCCATCCCTGGCTTTCAAGGTTTTCTGAACAAACAACCTCTTTCCGCTTACTGGTACCCACACATATTTGGTGCACCCTCGGTACCGATTACCAGCAGCCGGTCAGTAACATGGTTTCTCCGGCCGAACCATACCAAAAACCCGTGCCCCGGTCTGATTTAAGGGTACCTCGATTAAATGGAACTCAGTCAGCATCAAAGGGTTAGTGTTTCAAGAACCCTGGAAGCCATGTATGGACTCGTGCGTTTCTTGAAACACCAACCCTTTGGAGCGGTAAGTTCGACCATTTTAATTAATCAAGGCGCCCTTAAAACAATGACGCACTGCACCGATAACCGACACAGCCCCGGGAAAAGGGGAAATAAGATCCTGACTTTCAGAAAGTGACTGCACCGCCCTGTCCCGGGAACTGACAGGCTTTACCGGTATGTCTTGAAAATAAAGGGCCCAATAGCAAACTAATCTTGGACAGAGACGCTGAGGGTCTGGTAGACTGGGTCTTTAAACATATGCATGTACCGCATCAGAAGGTTGCCACCCTCGTCTACGGGCGCCGTCCGGCAATTGGTCCCGTTTCCCTTTCATTTGAGTATTCATTGACAGACCCCTTATTTTCCGTTCTGCCTTTATCCGCCGCCCTGATCGCCAACCTTGAAAGCCTGAATTATCTGTGGATGACGCCGATTCAAGCGCGAAGTCTGCCACCGATCCTGGAAGGTCGGGATTTGATTGCCAAGGCCAAAACCGGCAGCGGTAAAACGGCGGCATTTGGTATTGGATTGCTTACCAAGCTGAATCCGAGGTTTTACGCGCCCCAGGCGCTGATCCTCAGCCCCACGCGTGAATTGAGCGCCCAGACAGCCGGAGAAATTCGACGGCTGGCCCGGTTTTTACCCAATATTAAAGTCCTGACGCTGTGCGGCGGCCAACCGATCGGGCCACAGATCGGCTCACTGGAGCACGGCGCCCATGTCCTGGTGGGAACCCCGGGTCGTCTGCAGGATCACCTGAGTCGCGGCACCCTCTCACTGGAAAAGATCCAGACGCTGGTGCTGGACGAAGCGGATCGGATGCTGGAGATGGGTTTTTTTGATGACATGGTGCGAATTATCCGGCAAATTCCAGCCCGGAGACAGACACTTCTGTTTTCAGCTACCTATCCTGACAGGATCCGGCAATTGAGCGCCGAGTTTCAGAACGAGCCGGTGGCAGTCAGTGTCGATGAGATGACGTCGGATGATCAGCTTGAACAGCTGTTTTACAGGATCGATACCATGACCCGGCAGAAGGCTCTGATTCGACTGATGCGGCACTACCGGCCCGAGTCGGCAGTGATATTCTGCAATACGAAACAGTGCTGCGGAGAGCTGACAGAATATCTGCAGGACCAGGGATTCAGCGCCGCCGCGTTGCATGGTGATCTGGAGCAAAAGGACCGGGACCGGATCCTGGTACAGTTCGCCAATCAGAGCAGTCCGATTCTGGTCGCAACGGATGTGGCTGCACGCGGGCTAGATATCAAAGACCTGCAGGTTGTCATCAACTATGAACTGTTTCCACGACCTGATGTCTATATTCACCGGGTCGGACGAACGGGACGCGCCGGAAAAAGCGGGTTGGCGCTCAGCCTTTACGAAAAGAGAGAGCAGCATAAACTGGATGCGATCACCAAATTCCAGGGAAAACCATTGCACTGCGAAACCATCGACCAACTGCCGGACAATCCGGAAGCAGCAATGCCCCCCCTGATGGCAACCCTTTGCATTTCCGGTGGACGAAAACAGAAGGTCCGACCCGGGGATATCCTGGGGGCACTGACCGGCGAAAGCGCAATTGACGCGGCAACAATCGGCAAAATCGATATTTTTGATTTCTGGTCCTATGTCGCTATAAAACAGGATGTCGCAGAGCGAGCCCTGCAGCGTCTGAAGACAGGCAGAATCAAAGGCCGCACCTTTAACGTAAAATTAATCTAAATACTACATTCCGCCGCAGTCTGCGGCTTATAACACAATCATTGGTAATACTATGTCATTTACTTCTCTCGGATTATCCGAACCCCTTTTGCGCGCTATCAAACAACAGGGCTACAAAATCCCATCTCCGATACAACTCCAGGCCATCCCCGCGGTGCTATCCGGCCGGGATGTGCTGGCAGCTGCCCAGACCGGAACCGGCAAGACCGCCGGTTTCACGTTGCCGCTGCTGCAATTACTGGATCAGTCCAAACCGGCTGATCCCACTGCCGTGCGAGCCCTGATCATGACCCCCACCCGGGAACTGGCTGCCCAGATCGCCAACAGTGTTCTCACTTACGGCCGTTTCCTGGCGCTCAGTTCCACCGTTGTTTTTGGCGGCGTCGGGATTTCACCGCAGAAAAAAAAGCTGAAACAGGGGGTGAATATTTTAACCGCCACCCCCGGACGACTCCTGGATCTCCATAATCAGGGATGCGTTGACCTCTCCCATGTGGAAATCCTGGTACTGGACGAAGCGGATCGGATGCTGGACATGGGGTTCATCCATGATATTCGCAAGATTATGAAACTCCTGCCCCAGAAGCGCCAGAACCTTCTGTTTTCAGCAACATTCACCCCGGAGATCCGACAGATGGTCAAAGGACTGCTGGACTCACCGGTCCGTATCGAGGTCGCATCAAGTAACAGCACGGCGGAGAATATCCGACAGGTGGTGCACCCGGTGGATAAAACCCGCAAACCCAAACTGCTGTCCCGACTGATCCAAGACGGCAACTGGGAGCAGGTCCTGGTGTTTACCCGTACCAAGCACGGGGCCAACAAACTGGTTCGCTTACTGGAGAAGGACGGCATCAGCGCAGTCGCCATCCACAGCAACAAGAGTCAGGGGGCTCGAACCCGGGCCCTGGCCGATTTCAAGCAGCGCCGGGTGCTGGCCCTGGTTGCCACCGATATTGCGGTACGCGGTCTGGACATTGAGCAGTTGCCCCAGGTGGTCAATTTTGACCTGCCCAGTGTGCCCGAGGACTATATCCATCGTATTGGCCGCACCGGTCGTGCAGGTCTGGGAGGGCAGGCGGTGTCCCTGGTCAGTATTGATGAACACAAATCCCTGGCGGGGATTGAACGGTTGCTGCAGCGGTCCTTGACCAGTGAAATTATTGCCGGTTTCGAGCCGGATCCAAACCTGGTGGTTGAACCCGCACCTACGTCGACGCGCCCATCACGACCCCGACCCCAGTCAAAGCGGGGTATGGGCAGCAAGCCGGCAAACAATCGCAGTAAAGGGTCCCAGGGCCGTCGTCCGACCAAATCGGCCGCTTAAAGAGACCCCTGAGGTCCATTCCCGGGAATGCCTGCCCGGGATCCTGCCGATTGATGCCTGGATTCCAGGTCACACCCCGAATCACAGGCACTACACCGCAGCCTGCTGCGGTGTGGGTCATTCCGTTTTGAACCTGACAGTAAATATCGTACCGTTGCTGTGTTCCATCCGTACCGATCCATCAAGCGGTTATCGCTTCGTCCGCTGCGATCAGGATCACCCCTCTCCCAGCACTCGCCAATATCTGCATCCGGTTGAGTCCATCAAAACAGACCGATGGACGCGTCCCGGGTTTTCCGACATACGGTCACCTTCGCTGTTCAATCTCCGTTCCCCATTCCAGAACCACTGCTTTTGAAAGGATCCCCGATCCAAAACAGGGATTCCATGGGTTGCTGATAATGGCAGTCAATTTTCTGATGATTTTTTAATTGATCGGTTTTTAACAACATACTATTATCCCTATCATGGTAAAGCCGATCCCCGGATGGAATCGGACGAGATCAACCTGACACAGGATGGCCACCGAATATAACCGATAATCCCTCACCCCAGCCATATGCCCCATCGGCGACTGGAAGTGGATGGCACTGAAAATTTTAATTAACCACAACCGTTTTTCAAAAAATGGAATCCATTCTGGTGGCGTCACCCGATTCTGCAGTATCGACCAAGATTTCAAAGGTCCTGGCGTCAACTTACCATATTGATTTTTCAGGGACACTCACAGCCTGTAGCGAGGCATTCGAGCAACGTCGCTACGAATTCACCTTCATCGATCTCAAGCTGCTGCGGGACACCGATACGCCCGGGACGATCCGCGAGTATCAAAAGATCCTGCAGCGCTTCTGGCGGGTTTTCCCTATGGCCCAGCTGATTGTGGTCTCATCCCAGGACCAGCTGCGGGAAGTGGTCAAGGTGGTCAAAGCCGGCGCGGCCAATTACCTGACAACGCCCATTAACGCAGAAGAGTTGCAGTATATTCTGGAAAGTACTGACGAATCAACCCGGATCCAGCTGGAACTGGACTATCTCAGGGACCGATTCTGGCAGAACGACTCCCTGGACGTGGTGCATACAAACAGTTCGCCCATGAAGCAGGTGTTTGAGAAAGTTCGGTCGGTCGCCCCTACCCGCACCACCGTATTACTGCTGGGTGAAACCGGGGTCGGGAAAGGGGTTGTTGCCAAGCTCATTCACAGACACAGTGATCGTCAGGATCAACCCTTTATCCACGTCCATTGTGGTGCCATTCCGGAAAACCTGGTGGAGAGTGAGCTGTTCGGGCACGAAAAAGGCGCCTTTACCGGAGCCACCAAGAGAAGACTGGGACGATTCGAAATTGCGAAAGGAGGAACCATATTCCTTGACGAGATCGGGACGATCTCACCGTCTACCCAGATCAAAATGCTCCAGGTATTGCAGGATAGAATCTTTCTGCGCGTCGGGGGTGAAGCGGCCATTGAAACCGATGTCCGTATTATTGCCGCCTCCAACTACGATTTACGAACCATGTGCGATGCCGGTCAATTCCGGGTTGATCTCTACTACCGCTTAAGCGTCTTCCCGGTGGAAATTCCCCCCATGCGGGAAAGACTGGAAGATATCCCCTATTTTGCCCGCTATTTTCTCGAAAAGTTGAACAACACCCATCAGAAGGACATTTTTGAAATTCATCCCCTGGTGCTGGAAGCCATGCAGGAGTATTCGTGGCCAGGCAATATCCGCGAATTTGAAAATATCATGGAACGGGCATTCATCATCGAGACATCGTCGACCCTCACGCCGGAAAGCTTCCCCCAGGAATTTTTCAATCTGAAAGGAGCCAGAGCCAGGGTCAACCTGGACAGTTCCCTTTCCCTGGCAGAGGTCCGACGACGATCGATCGAACAGATTGAGAGACAATATCTCAAGGAGTTGCTGTCGGTGCATCATGGAAAGATCAATCATACCGCCGCCGCCGCGGGTATTTCGACCCGACAGTTGCACAAGCTGTTGACGCGCTATGGCATCCAGAAAGAGGAATTCAAACCCCAGGTCTTCTCCTGAAAACAGAGAACTGACTATTCTGAAAGGAACTGGATTTCCGAAACAGACAGTTCCTCTTTGCACTGGAACACGCTGCAGCTGATATAGCGGTTTCCGTTTTCTGGCGGCTTAACCGGCAACAGAAACCTGAATGTTGCTCTGCCGCGAGGGTTATTTTCCGAGATGAGAGCTCGGGTGCCGGCCATGTTCAGATTTTATCAAGTTTGAAGGTAATGGTGAATGCCGTCCCGTTCCGGTTTCCCATCTCGATGGCGCCAAGCAGCTGGTTTTCGGCAATGACTTTGACCAGTCTCAAACCGAGACTGTTGGAACGCTGCAGCTCGAGTCCCCCCGGAAGACCCACCCCGTTATCGGAGATGGTCAGCACCGCTTCGTTTTCCTTGTCCCTTCTGAATGCAAGGAGGATCTCCCCCTGCCGGTTATTCGGAAAGGCATATTTCAAGGCATTGGTGAGCAGTTCATTCACAATCAGACCCAGCGGTGAGGCCTGCTTGACACTGATCAGGATGCTTGCGACATCTATTTTGAGGCTGACGCTGCGACTGACGGTATAGCTCTGGAGAATGGTGCTGCCCAGTTCCGTGAGATAGGTTTTTGCATCGATCGCCGACAGGTTGTCAGACTGGCAGAGGGTATCATGGATCATGGACATGGTGTGCACCCGGTTCTGGCTGTCCCGCAGCGCATCTTTCCCCTTCGGATCCTCGATACCGGCCATCTGGAGTTCCAGCAGGCTGGAAATAACCGCCATGTTGTTTTTCACGCGGTGATGAATTTCCTGCAGGAGGACCTCTTTTTCCTTCAGGGATGACTTGATCTGTTCTTCCCCTTTTTTCCGTTCCGCGATTTCCGATTGAAGGCGGACGTTGATCTGTTTATCCGCTGCTGCCATTTTTTCCAGCCGTTTCTGATAAGCGCGGATGGAATAGTAGATTAATACCAGGACAAAAATGGTTGTCACCAGGCTGATCAGCAGATTGATGACCAGCGTGTTGAGTATGGAGCGCAGCGGCTTGCCTTCGGCCTGTTCAACAATCAGGATCCAGTTGAATTCGGGAATATACCGACTGTTGACATGATGGGTGACACCCTGGTTTTCATATTTAAAGATGCTCTTATCAGACCGGGTGACTTTTGCGAGATGGTGGTTCAATCCCGGTATATCCTTGATATTGGAACCATAGGGAGATTTCAGAGTCCCCTGCAACATGATTTTCCCCTGTTTGTCGATGAAGAAGATCCTTCGCTGATATCGTTCCTGGTAGGTTTCAATGATCTTTTTAACCGCATAGACATTCAGTCCCACACCCGCCGCACCGATGTATCTGCCCTCGTAGTCAAAAACCCGGTAGTTGATGAAAATGGTCAGGGCATCCGCATTGGCCATGTCGATATCCACATTGATTTCAAAATCCGTTTTCATATCGGAGACCCGGAAATACCATTTATCCCTGCTTTCGTCGCTATGCACGGTTTTCAGGATACCCTTGGCCTGGTAATAGATCCTGGATTTTTCAGAAACAAAGAAGCTGGTAAAGGTATTGTACCGCGTTTTGATCTCATTCAGGTACTTGATCACTTGCTCCGGTTGTTTTTCCCCGGCCAGGACCCAGTCCTTCAGGAACGTATCATGGGCCATCAGGGATGAAATCAGGATAGGTTGGAGCAGGTCCCGTTGAATTTCGGAATAGATGTTGTCACTGGTGAGTGGGAGTTGATTGTCGATAATTTCAGACCGCAGTAAGGTGCTGGCAGCAAAATAACTGGCCAGGCTGGTAATCAGAAAGCCGATGACCAGCAAGATGCTGATCATCAGAACAAGCCTGTTTTGACGGTTGATCATATCGATAAAAATCCAGAGTAATGGAAAAGTTTCATGCGGGTTGAATCGTTTCAGTGGGTTTGATCGGAATGGGCAGCCTGAGCGCAAGCCCCCTGTTTTCCGGTCTGTCGGCTGAAATGATGGTCTTTTATGATCATTGGGTGACCCCAGTGTATCCGATATGCGCTTTAATGGTCAAAGGGTTGATTGCCAAAAGATCATTCCTGGCAGCGGCACCGTCAATGCCATTGTCCTGCCGGATCTCCCTTCTGCCGACAGAACCGCACCGGCAGGCTGAAATCCCGAAATTTCTCTGGTATAACGGATTCAGATCATGTATCGTGTTGATTATTTTCAGCTGATTGAAAAACACTCGCCGGTTACCCCCTTTTTACAGTGCAACGATGTCCAAACAGGATAAAGAACTGGTCCTCATTGTCGATGATGAACCCCGCAACCTGCAGATACTGGGCAGTTTTCTGAAACAGAATGGCTACGGTATCGCTGTCGCACAGAATGGCAGACAAGCCATCGATTTCGTCAAAAACACAGCCCCCCACATCATCCTGCTGGATGTGATGATGCCGGAGATGGACGGTTTTGAGGTGTGTCGCCGGATTAAAGCGATGGATCCGGTCAGGGAGATCCCGATTCTGTTCATCACCGCCCTGACGGATACGGAAAGCATGCTCAAGGGTTTCAAAGCCGGCGGTGCGGACTATATCAACAAACCCATCACCCAGGAAGAGGTTCTGGCCAGGGTTCGGGTCCACCTGGACAACCGGCAGCTGGTGAAACAGTTGTCTGATGCCAACGAGGATCTGCAGCGACTGGACCAGTTGAAGAATAAATTTCTGGGCATGGCGGCCCATGACCTCCGGAATCCCCTGGGATCGATCATGGGATTTACCGAGATGGTGATTGACGGAGATTTCGGGGAGGTTTCGGAGGAACAGGCGTCCGTGCTGCAGCGTGTGCATGCAGCCAGTAAGCGAATGCTGAACCTTGTCAACGACCTGCTGGATGTATCGGTCATCGAAAGCGGCAAACTGACGCTGAAGATGACGCACACCTCCTTGAAACGCCTCATCGAAGAACAGATCACCCTGATGGGGCTGGAGGCCGGTAAAAAAGGGATCTCGTTGATTGCCGCCTATGAGACGGATGACGAATCCGAATTCGATGCTGAGCGGATGATCCAGGTCGTGAACAACCTGATCAGCAATGCCATTAAATTCTCCGACAAGGACAGCCAGATTAAAATCGGGTTGCGCCATGAACATGAGCAGATGGTGATCGAGGTGCAGGACTCAGGCCCCGGTATCTCTGAAGAGGACCAGCAGAAACTCTTTGGCGAGTTCCAGCGTCTGAGCAGCAAGCCCACAGCCGGAGAAAAAGGGACCGGTCTGGGGCTGGCCATCAGTAAAAAAATCGTCGAGGCACACCGGGGCCAGTTAAAGGTCGACAGCCGGCTGGGGGCCGGTGCGACATTTATTGTCACCATTCCGGTAAAAAATCCGGTCGCCATTGCAGAAAAAAGCTGAGCAAGACCCCTGCCCTTCAGGAGCACCCGAACCAGACCCTGATGTGCGGCTGCACCTGTCCAACTTCTGGATGAGGGGGTCAGGGGATAGCGAGAATTACCCGCTGAGACGATCCTTCAATTCCCGGGTTACTGTCGAAAAGCCCTTCAGGGTCGCTTCGATCCCGCTGATATCGAAATTCTGAGCCATCTGGTTTAGTTTTGCCGCGTACCGTTCCAGGATGTCCGCATGGTGCTTTTTACCCAGGCTGCTGAGTTGTTCCGCAAAACCCTCGATATCATCAACCACAATAGCCCCTTTCAAGGTTTCCCAGGACGAATGGATGTCTGTTTCAAGGACATGGAGCAGGGCTTCCAGGTCGATGATCTCGCTCCGGGCTGATTTTTCGACCTCCCCCGGTTCATCAGCAGCCAGTTGGGGGGAAGGTTTGTCCAGCCGGGTTAAAAACCGGGAGAGAATCTCCATCAGCAGCACAATATCCAGGGGTTTTGAAAGATCGGCGTCAAAACCGGATTGCTTTATTTTTGACTTGGCATCCATCGAAACGGATGCGGTCAGGGCAATGATCGGGATGTCTGCCGTTTTCGGGCTGTCTTTCAGTCTGCGAGTCGCCTCGTATCCGTCCAGACCGGGCATCACGATATCCATGATAATGACCTGAGGCAACTCTTTTTGCGCCACCTTGATCGCTTCAACCCCGTCTGTCGCCTCCAGAACCGACAGTCCCGTCCTGGACAGAACCTCAACCAGCAGGTGCCGGTTGATGGCTACGTCATCGGCGACCAGCACCCGTGCCGGCGCAAACCGGATGTCTCCCAGATTCTGCAGCGCCTGTATATCCAGTTGCGGGTCAACCGTATCGGATATTTGGATCTCTTCCAGCTGGATACGGAACAGACTTCCCTGACCGACCTTGCTCTCGACCGTGATGTGCCCGTTCATCATTTCCACAAACCGTTTTGAGATGGTCAGCCCCAGGCCGGTTCCACCGTATTTCCGGGTACTCTGACCATCCTGCTGCTGGAATGACTCAAAAATCAACTCCTGTTGGTTTTCAGGGATACCGATACCGGTATCTTCGATAAAAATCTCCACATCCACGGTTTTCCCTTTTTCCTTTTTCAGCCTGGCACCGAGCCGGATATATCCGGAATCTGTAAATTTTATGGCATTGCCCATCAGGTTCAGCAGAATCTGCCGGATTCTTGTTTCGTCCAGAAACAGGGTCTGCGGTAAAGCCGGGTCAATTTCAGTCCGGTACTCGAGGTTCTTTTCTGACATCTTGATACTGAACACCTGCTGTATCTCATCGAAAAGCCGTTTCAGATTCAGCGGTCCGTATTGCAGTTTCAGTTTTCCGGCTTCAATCTTGGAAAGGTCAAGAATATCGTTAATCAGGGTCAGCAGGGCCTTACCCGCCGTATTGATAGAATCCAGGTAGCTTTTCTGTTTCCCGTCCGTAATCATGGAACTCAACAGGGTACTGAAACCGATGACAGCGTTCATGGGCGTCCGTATTTCATGGCTCATGTTGGCCAGAAATTCGCTTTTGGCATTATTGGCAGCTTCCGCCGCCAGCCGGGCCTGCCGGAGTTCCTCCTCGATCCGCTTCATGTCCGTGACATCCTGGACCGTCCCCAGCATGACCAGGGGGTTGCTATCCTGGTCGTAACTGATCACCTCGGGGGTCGTCGTGGTAATCCACCGGATTTCCCCATTTTTCCGCCGGATACGGATGGTCATGGAATCGGGCTGGGCCAGTTCCGATCGCACCCTGTAAGCCGCGTTACTCGAAAAGTCCCTGTCGTCCTCGTGGACCATCTCTTTTGTCAACAGATTGACGGTGACCTTCTGATTCGAATCCTCAAGACCATAGATACGGAGGATTTCGTCAGAGACCTCAAGTTCATCGGCTGTCAGGTCCCATTTCCAGCTTCCCAGCTGTGCCATTTCCTGGGCTTTTTTCAGCAGCGCTTCATTTTCCCTCAGTGAGGCATCGATCTGCTTGAGTTCGGTAATATCCAGCTGGATGGCCACAAAACCCTCGATGACCCCCTTTTCATCCAGAATCGGTGCAATGGTCTGGTGTGCGTGGTAGATGGTACCGTTTTTCTTTTGATTGATAATTTCCTCATCCCAGACCTGACCATTGAGCAGGACCTTCCAGAGCCTGATGTAGTATGCCTCGCTCATTTTGCCGGATTTCAGGATGCGCGGGTTCTCCCCCAGGACGTCACTCTCACTGTAGCCCGTGATTTTGGAAAAGGCCGGGTTTACATACTCAATCTGACCATCAATGTCAGTGATATAAATGGCATACCCCCCTTCATCAACGGCTTTTTGAAACCGTCGCAACCGTTCTTCCCTTTTTTTACGATCGGAAATATCGGTGTGGGTACTGATAAACCGCGCCGGTTTATCGTCTTCCGTCCATTCAACGACCTTTCCCCGGTTCAGGATCCATTTATAGGAGCCATCCTTGCAGCGCAACCGATGTTCCACTTCCACGTAATCCGATTGACCCGTGAGATGGGCCGCGGTAGCCATTTTGGTGGACTCCGCATCATCCGGGTGAAGCCTGGATTCCCATTCACCCATTCTGTCACCGATCTCAGCAGCCGTATAACCGAGCATTTTTTTCCATCCTGCAGAATAAAAGACCCTGTCTGAAAGCAGGTTCCAGTCCATAACCCCGTCCTGGCTGCCCTCGAGAGCAAACTGCCATCTCAGTTCACTGCTGTTCAATTGTGATTCCGAAGCCTTTCTTTCGCTGATATCCCTGACCAGGCCGACAAAATAGAGCTGATCCTCGATTTGCATCCGACTGACCGCCAGATCGATGGGAAAGACACTGCCGTCTTTTTTAAGACCGGTCATCTCCCGGCCCATGCCGATAATTTTAGGAACCCCGGTATTGAGATAGTTACGTAAATACTGATCATGCCCGCTTTTAAACGGCTCCGGCATCAACATGCTGATATTGTGCCCGATGGTTTCTTCTTTCGAATAGCCAAAGATTTTTTCAGCCCCCGGATTAAAGGATTCGATCAAGCCTTTCTGACTGATGGTGATAATGCCATCCACCACACTGTTCATAATAGCTTGCACTCGACTGTCGCTTTGCCTGAAGCGGTTTTCTGCCTGTTCCCGCTCAATAATCTCCTGTTGCAGCTCCTTGTTGGCGGTGGATAACGCCAGGGTACGGGCGATCACCAGTTTCTGGGTGACCATGGAACGCCCGACAACAATCATCAGAAAAGAGCCCAGCAGCGAGGTCAAAACCAGGCCAAAGCCCAATACGGTCCAGGATTGGATCGGTTTTCGGGAAGCGATGAATTCGGTGGTCGGGAAGAAATGAATCGACCATTTTCTGCCGGCAAACACAAATCTGGAAACCCAGTTAAGGTCGAAATGTTTGGATCCCGCAGGTGTGATCACATCCGGGAGGACCTCCTCAACCAGGGCGGGGTTATTGGCGTATAACAGGCGCTGCCCGTCGGGGGCCGAATCGTCCATCAGCCAGATCGTCATTCCCGACAGGTCATAGGTGTCCAGCACATGTTCAACCAGATTATTCAGTTTGAATACCCCCAGGGCAAACCCGGTCAGCTGTTGCCGACGCTCTGCCAGGCTAAGACCGGCGTCCGGGTTGTGATAAACCGGAACAAACACCAGAACCCCAAACTGCAGACCGCTTTCCTGAACCAGTTCAACTCTGCCTGTCACCGTCTCTCTACCCGTGTCCCTGGCCTGCATCAGGGCAGCCCTGCGAGACGGATTGGATCCCTGATCAAGCCCCAGCACGGTTTCATTGCCCTGCAGCGGCTCCAGGTAAAAAACGGGATAGTAGGTTTCTCGCTCCGGGGCCGTCACCAGCCTGCCGTTTGTGTCAAGATCCCTGATCTGATAATCGGGAAAACCATCACTGTCAGCACGCAGCTCAAACTCCCAGCGTCTCTGTTTGTCAACCTTCGGAATCCATTCCAGCGCCTGAATGCTGGGATTGTTCTGCAGAAACCGTTTCACAAATTGCTTGAAATCCTGCCGGCTGATATAGTCAGTTGAACTGAACAGACTCTGCAGGCTGAAAACGACCTCAATATCGCTTTCAACCCGATTCCAGAGTGACTGTGCGATATCACCGGACCGTCTTTCAAACATCAGCTTCTCTTTCTTCCACTCGGCGTTCCGGGTATAGACGGAGGCGACAATAACAGAGGTTAAAACCGCAAGCACAGGGATGATGACCATCAGGCGGCTTCGGAAACTGGCATGTTCCATATTGGCAACCCAGGCCGAAACCAGTGGAATGATCACCGCAATTTCAAAAAAGTCACTCAGCCACCAGCCCAGCCAACTGATCTGGTAAAAGCCGTCGGGCATGAAATTCATCCAGGTTAATATGGATGTGCCCACCGTGGCATTGATCAGGCTGCAGAGCGGGCCGCAGATGATGATCATCAAAAAGATATCTTTCATCCGGTCATGACGATGGGGGAACCCGACCAATCGCCTGATGAACAGGGCGCCGGCGATTGCCTGTAGCACTGAGCCGATGCTGATAACCGAAGAAGCCAGCCAGATATCACCGATCGTTTTGGATCCTTCCAGATTGGACAGGGTCTCAAAACTGATCAGCAGGGTTGCGATAAAAATCCCCGGCCAGACCCTTTTTCCAAAAAGGAGAACGCCTGCCAGGGAGATGCCGGCAGCTGTCCAGATGGTGCTGGGATGACCCACGGAGATGAATAGGGTCATGGCCAGTTTGCTGGTCAGGATCATGATGATAGCGACGCCGGCAGTGCTGTTAAACCATTTCAGCAGATTAGCGTTGTCTGGAGGTTTCATAGGTTACCCATTTCCGGTTTTTTCAGTGTGGTACTCTATTCAATACCCCTATTTTTCTTTTTTGCCTAGATAATCATGGCATGGACGTTCTAAACCGGACTCAGTTCAAACGGCAATCGATTCCAGGCAAGGGTCAAAATCAAAAACTTTTACCGGATTCTGGCAAGAGTCTCGGGTGCACCAAATATGTGTGGGTACCTGTAAGCGGAAAGAGGTTGTTTGTTCAGAAAACCTTGGAAGCCAGGGATGGATTCCAGGAGCGCCAAGGATGGATGCATGCGTTTTTCTGAATCAATAACCTCTTGAAGCGGTTATGATCACATACACACATGTTTTTGGTGCACCCAGAGTCTCTCTTTCATTGACGATGCTGCTGAATTGCTATATTAATCAAGATACTGGCCGTTTCTTTGGGTCACCGTCGATTGAATGAAAAACGCCTTCTGATATCAGTCGTGAAAATAACCGTTTCTTTCCTGGGCCTGATGATAGTGCTGACTTCCGTATTAACCGCCGCGAATGACAACAGATTATCTCCCTGGGTGGTCTACTATGCCAGCGAGGCATCCGCTGACGCATTCTCCGATTATCAGCTGCTGGTTCTGGACAGCGATAATCATCCACCGCTGCAGGAATTGAAAAAACCGGGGAAACTGATTCTCGGATATATCAGCCTGGGCGAGGTTGAGTCCTACAGAGGCTATTATTCTGATGTGCGCCGGGAGGGGATTCTGCTGGATGAAAATCCCTATTGGAAAGGGAGCTATTTTGTCGATGTGCGGTCCGCCTTCTGGTTTCAAATGGTGATTGAACAATTGATTCCCCGTATTCTGCAACAGGGGTTCGATGGCATTTTCATGGACACCCTGGACAACCCCGGTCATCTGGAAAACCTGGATCCTGTGAAATACAAGGGGATGAGAGCCGCCGCCAGCCGATTGGTGAAATCGATCCGGCTCTATTTTCCCTACATTAAAATCATGATGAACCGGGCCTACGATCTGATTGATGATGTGGCCCCCAATATTGATATGCTCCTGGGCGAATCCATCTATACGGATTACAGTTTTGAACAGCAGGTTTATCGCCTGGTCGAAACACCCCTCTATGAAAGACAGGTCATCAAGCTCCGCTCCGCCCTCGCTCTCAACCCGAAAATCGGTCTCTATACCCTGGATTACTGGAACCCGGAAGATGCAACCATGCTGACCCGTATCTATGCCATTCAACGAAAAAACGGGTTCATTCCCTATGTATCGACCATCAAGCTGGATAAAATCATCAAGGAGCCAAGGTGATCCGCTGGAGCCGTTTTTGGATGATCGCATGCTGGATGCAGTTGGTCTGGTTTGCCAGCCCTCTGGCACTGGCCGAAAAAACAGGGGGTTATCTTCCCCGGACAGTCCTGGCCTTATATTACGGCGAGTTGAATGATAAACCCCAACAGTCAAGGATTCATGCTTTTGCGGAAATGCCGCTGAATCATCTGGGGATCAAGCTCAGGTACCACAACATCAATACGGGATTGCCGACCCCGGAGGACCAGGATGACGTGATCGGTATTCTATCCTGGTTCGATTCAGGAATCCAGTTACAGGATCCCTTTAAATACCTCAAGTGGGCTGAAGCGGCTGTCCGATCTGGAAAAAAATTTGTGATATTGGGTGATCCGGGATTCAGGGTCGGCAGGGATGGAAAAATGGTTCCTGCGGTCTATATCAACCGGTTTTTTCGGCTCCTGGGCATCCGGGATATGGATGAATGGGTCAATTACACCTATGACCTGGAATATCGTGTTAAAAACCAGACAGTAGTCGAATTTGAGCGGCAATACAAAGGGTTCAACGCACCCTTTCACCGCCTGATACCTGCCGGCAAATCTGTAAAATCCCACCTGGTTGTGCGCAAAGCGGGACACCCCGAAACGGAAAGCCACGTTGTCATGACTTTCCCCGCAGGGGGCTACGTCGCTGACGGTTATAGTGTCTTTACAAAAAATGCTGAGCCGAAAGAGATTCGCCAGTGGTACATCAATCCCTTTGAATTTTTCCGCCTCGCATTTGGGACAGACTCCCTTCCCAAACCGGATGCCAGTACACTTGCCGGCAGACGCATATACTACAGCCATATCGACGGGGATGGGTGGCTGAACAAGACATTGATCGAAGAGTACTGGCCGCAGAAGCTGCTCTCTTCCGAAGTCATCCTAAAAGAGATTCTGCTCGCTTATCCCGACCTGCCGGTCACGGTGACGGCCGTGGTGGCCGAGATAGATCCGGAGTGGTCCGGCTCCAAAGCCAGCATGACCATCGCCAGGAAGATTTTTGCACTTCCCCAGGTGGAAATCGGCAGCCACACCTACAGCCACCCTTTCAACTGGGATTTTTTCGCTGATGGCGATGCAGAGAAAGAGGCGGAATACCTTCCCAAATATCCCAACGGCGGGTGGGGGGAAAACCAATTCAAGAACCGATTTCTGGCCGCTATTGCCAAGGTCGAGGAACAGGATTTTTCATACCACGAAGGGGCAGATCCCGGAAAGTACGCCATCCCAAGGGCTTACGCCCATCTGCGGTTCGATCTGGATCTGGAAATAACCGGTGCCGCTGCATTTCTGGATGGCCTCGCACCGGCCGGCAAGAAAACAAAGATACTCATGTGGACCGGGAACACCACCCCCTTTGAAGAGGCAGTCAAACGCTCCCGCCTGGCCGGTTTCACCAATATTAATGGGGGTGACAGCCGGTATGACCGGGAATATCCCTCCTACAGCTGGGTGTCACCCATCGGCAGGCTCGTCGGCCGGGAGTTGCAGATATATGCTTCCTCGAGCAACGAAAACACCTATACGAACCTCTGGAGTGGACGGTTTCACGGTTTCCAGTATCTAAAAGATACACTGGACAATACGGAACATCCCATCCGGATCAAACCGTTTAATATCTATTATCATGTCTTTTCAGGAGAACGGCGCGCCAGTCTCAATGCGGTGATCAGCAACCTTGATTATGCGTTGACCCGGGAGATCATTCCCATCAGAACAAGCCGCTACAGCGCCATTGCGGAAGGCTTCTACTCAGTCCGCTTCCGTCAGACAGGCTCCGAAACATGGCAGATCGAAAACCGGGGAAAACTGCAGACCATCCGCTTTGATGAGGCTGCCCAGTTGGCTGTGGACTTCAATGCATCGACCGGCGTCATCGGGCAGCGTCATTACCAGGGAAGCCTGTACGTCTACCTGGATGAAGCGGTCTTCACCCCTGAACTGGTGCTGATGCAGTCAAAAGATGTCTCCGCGGGTACCCGTCGTTCAGCCCCTTTTTTAATTCAGTCCAGGTGGCGAATCTGGCAGGTTGTCACCAACGGAAACCGCTTTTCCTTCCAAACAGAGGGATTTGGTCAAGCGGAGATGATCTGGCAGGTTCCCCGGCCAGGAACATACCACGTCGCAATCAGCGATGGAGAGGGCAGACAGCAGCAGCAAGAGATTGTTGTCAGCAAAGACAGACAGCTGTCCATCAATCCCGATAATCTGCGCAGTGGCTCTGCCAGTATGATTGTCAGCTACACAGGAAAATAATGGCCCGGCTCTTTTACTACGGAACGATCATTCTGGCGGTGGTGGGATTGGGAGTCAGCTGGTTGATTTTCCCCGGGGAGGATGAGCTGGCTTTTCTGCAGTACAAAGACCAGTACTATTCCAAGGCCCTGGTTCTCTATGAAATGGAGGCCAGCAAAGGGAATCTGTCTCCCCAGGTGGTCAGCCCGCTGGCAGACCTCTACCTCAAATATGGCTATATTGACAAGGCGATTTCCCTGATGGAAGCCTTTGTCAATAGAAACCCCCGGAACACCAGCGCCCTGGAGAAGCTGGGTCTCTATTACCAGTATGCCCAGCGCTACGACGACTATCGCCGCAACCTGGAAGCGATCTACCGGGTATCACCGAAACCTGAAATCCTGAGACAGCTTTCCGAAATCTATAATTCCAAAGGCGACCTGGATCGTCAGCGAACCGTGCTTGAGGAGTTGACCCGTCGCTTCCCCGCAGACAAACAGGACTATATTGATCTGGCCTATCTCTATGCTGCCGGGAGAGACTACCTCACGGCAGTCGAAGTTCTGGACCGTTTTTTAAAGCGCAGCGATACCCCAGATCCGGAGATCGTGGAGCTGATGATCAGCCTGCTGATCGATGCCGGGCAACCCCGAAAGGCATTTGAACTGGCATCGTCGGCGCTCAGGTCCGGGGATACCAATGCTGCCCTCCGCTATGCCAGCCTGTTGAATACCCGGGGTAACAACGAACTGGCCTACCAGCTCCTTCAACCCTACCAGCAGCAGAGCGCAAAAAACCCCAGAATCCTGCGGGAACTGGTCGCCCTGGAGATTGCCCTGAACCGGAAAGAGTCCGCCATCGCCCGTTTGACCGGGTTTTTCGACCGGAATCAGCTGCCTGTGGAGCTGTTGGATACGTTGCTGCCTCTGTTGCTGGAACTAAAGGATCTCCCCCGGCTCAGGAAAGTGGTCAAGACAGCACAGCTGGATTTGATCAACCAGGCGCAATTGGCAGCCCTGGTGGATATTTACCAGCAGAACAACGACAAGGAGATGCTGGCGGTTCTCAATCACAGACTCAGCCCGGAGCTGCGTTCCGAATTTCCGGTGATCGATATCAGACTGACCCTGGCCACCCACCCGGAGAATATCAAGGCAGCTGCCGTCGCGGTTCGCAACCGGCCGTGGCTGACGGATGAACAGCGTCTGCTGCTGGCACAGGCGTACAGTGCCGGTGACCTGGACGATGAAGCCCGCGGGATGCTGTCCGATGTGAGAACCATCGCACAGACAACCGCTATTGACCCCTATACGATCTCCAGTCTGTATATCAAACATGGATTGGCGGAAAAAGGGCTTAGCCTGTTCGACGCCGAATCCCGGGTGCAGGATCAACCCGACAAAGAGAGACAACAGCAGCTGGAGGTCAATGCGATCATGCTGGCCATGGCCGCCGGGAAGGAAAAGCGGGTCATGGCCTATCTGCAGGGTCCCGGACCGCCGGACAGGCAACCCCTCATCGATCTCTACTATGCTGCGGTCAGCTTGAACAACACAGCCGTCATGCTGGAAACATCCCGTCTCCTCATGGCAGATAAAACGGCTGGAAAAGAAGCGTTCATCGTATTTCGGGTCGAGGCGCTGCTGGCGGCCAAACAGTACGCGGACGCCCTGCCCTATCTCAGGCAACTGATTCGGGATAACGACCCTAACTGGATCTACACATACGCGGATGTCCTGGAAAAGCTTGGCCGGTGGTCCGAATGGGCAGCCCTGCAGGTCCAACAGTCCGGCAAAGCGGATCTGAGCCGCACAGAAAAACGGAGCATCGCTTATGCCCTTCTGGAAAAAGGGTACTGGGTTGAGGCCCAGGTGATTTTTTTCCAGCTGGCCCAAAGCCAGGGACCGGACGATCCGGATGTCGATCAACTGGTGTTTCTCTGGGAAGCCCACCCCGGCAACAATGGCCTGGCATGGCTGAGAAACAGGATTGACAAAGCGGACAGGTCATCCAGAAACAGATGGGTGGAGAAGTTCTATCGACTTGCCATGACCCAGAAACAGGAGCAGCAGATCGAAAGACTGGCTTCACAACATCCGGAACTGCTCAGCGAACTGACGCGATTGGAGATCGAAAACGGGCGCCGGGAGGAGGCCTATGCGCGGTTTATCAGACTGAAAAAGGAAAACAGACTCTTGCCGGTCTCCCTATTGGCGCTGGTTCATTTTGCGGTGGATTATCGCAACAAGCCGTTATTGAAACAGCTGGTCCTGGAATCGAAATTGGACGGGATCGAGCCAGGGGTGCTGATCCGACTGTTTGACCTGGTACTGGACAGTCTGTCTCCGGATGACATTCGACCCTATCGGGACGCATTGGGGGAACCCTTTTTCACCAACCATCGGGTGATCGACTTGATGTTCGATGTGGCAGAAAAGCAGACCATTCAGCCAGGGCGATTCGACGACATCACCAGAGATCCCGCCATCGTTTCCAGGGATCGCCTGATTCTGGCGGGTTTTCTATTGAAACGGGGTTTGAAAAATGAATCGGAAAGGATGATCACGGGTATCATCGATCTGAAAGGTCTATCCGAGGATGAGCTGTTTCAGGTTGCCGACCTCTACCTGCAGATCGGACGACCGGAAGCGGGTCTGCAGCTGTTTGACCAGCAGAGCGGAATCATTCAGGATCAGGTC
>JAHJRI010000421.1 GCA_018830885.1 bacterium
GACGCTCAGTCGGCCCCCTTGACGGTTGTTGTCAACCGCACATACGCTTCTTTTCCTTTCATTGGTGACTGCTTTTCGTTGATCTGACGGGCACAGCAAGAAATGGAAAAGCCGGGGAATATTTCTTTGTTACAGAACGTAGCGTCTTTTGTGGGAGGCGTCTAATTGATAATCTTAATACTCAGACGAAAAAAGATAGAAGATATCTATGACTGATTTGTTGAAAGAGCCTATGGTTTTAGATGATTTCTCGGCCTCAACATATAATTTAAGGACGGTACGGCCTGATTAGACAATTGAGTCTTGATCGACTATTCTAAAAGGACTGGACATCGGTGATGAATATTGTTTTCTAACGGTACGATAAAAAGTGCCGCGGGAGTTACCCCGAACGAGAAAAAACAAACCACCCATTAAATGGATTCCCAAAGATCCGATTTCAGGAACCAGCTGGCTTCGAACTGTGTCAACCCTCGATGATCAGCAGCCTGGTTGGGGGATGGTTCGAGGGAAGTCAAGCGACAGCCATTCCGCAACCATACGAAATCAATGACTTATTGCGCCATTTCACACTTGACGCGACACTAGCGAATCGGTGCGCGATTGCCGCAAATATGAAAGAATCCCCGCTAAAGGACGTTTTAGACTCCCATCATCACATTGGACGAGCAAAAACACCGCTTTTTATCAGTGCGACTATACTGGAAGCGGTTGGAACGATCCTGCTCGCCTTCACCATCTCAACTATTCTGAGCAGGGCACTTACTCAAGAACCCGTTGATTACTGGTATTTTCTGTTTTTGGGACTGAGTCTTGTCGTACGGTTTATTGCCGATTTGCTACAAAACCATTTCAGGCTGGCAACAGGGGCATCATGTGATATAGAGATTCGCCAGAGCGTTGTAAACAGGTTGTCCCAAAACCGAAACGCCATCGACGGAGAGGCATTCAGCACATTATTCTCACGCGTCATCCCATCAATTAGTGACTACTACCGCGACTACCTTCCCGTTTTGAGAAAAGCGATGGTTGTGCCCCCTGTCCTCTTGCTGGCAGTTTTTTACACAGACCTGATTTCCGGTCTGATCCTACTGGTGGTGGCAATTTCCACCATCGTTCTCTTGGTGTTGACGGGGAACCTGTCTCGGAGAGAGAAAAACAAGCAGTGGAATGAATTGAGGTCTATCAGGCGCCACTTTATTGAAATTATAGCGGGTGGTGAGACGATACGGCAGTTAGGAGCGGTAGACCGCTTCAGGGAATCGATAAAGGCACGCGCTGACAGATTCCGGGAGTTAACACTGGGCGTTTTAAAGATGGTTTTTTTATCCTCCTTTGTCCTGGAATTGATGTCTTCAGTCAGCATCGCCATGGTGGCGGTAATTCTAGGACTTCGTCTTATCGACGGATCATTTTCTTATCAAAAGGCCTTGATGGCACTGATCCTTGTGCCTGAGCTTTTCAGCTATATCAGACAACTCGGCGCTGCCCGGCATGCTTTAATGGAAGCCGAAAGTGCTGCCCCACTGGCCCGGAGTTTTTTGTTTGACACCCATCCTCCCGAACTATCGACGGATGATGGTCAGGAACCAGAAGATAAGGAAACACCAAAACGATCTCTTAAATTAGGCATAGTCGTTATTCTCGCAGCCCTGTTAACGATATTGGCGCATTTCAGCCAAATGGCATTGATGATGGTCAGCGGGGTGTTATTGGCACGGTGCGCCCTGCAAACCCCTATTTCATCCTTACATGTTCTCATCGCCGGAGTTCGCTTTTTCGGTTTGGCCAGACCTGTTCTACGATATGGTGAGCGTTTGACAACCCATTATATCGCTTTATTGTTTTTTAAGAAGGTTCGTTTATATATATTTGACAGGCTCAGTGGACTGGATTCCCGAACCCTTCGTCATTTACATTCAGGCGAGATTCTGGGAGCAATGGATGCCGACACGGAAAAACTCGACAACATTGGCCCTAAAATCATCTGGCCACTATTTGCGGCGGTGATCGCCGTCATCCTTTTGCCATTCATCCCGCCATTTAGTTCCATCTCCCCCAGATGGTTATTTATTTCTGTTTTATGGCTGACGATTTCTTTGCCGTGGATATTTTACGGCCAGCTTCCCGAGCCTTCAGGATTGACAGATATTGAAAAACAATCGCTCGACTATGCCCGCGGACTCAAGGACGCGACTGTTTTTGACCATGATTCAAAATTGGCGCAGCGGTTGATTCATGCAGCTGAGAAAGAAAACACGAAAAACACCGCCTCTCAATGGCGAATTAGCCTGTTGAGGGGATTATCGCTTGTTTTCATATACATGATATGGGGCGTCGCGCTTTTTAACCAGGGGGATTTGGGCGGTGAGAGCCTGGCCCTGGTAATTTTTGGAATGATGAGTTTAACGGAGCTGTTCCGCTCTATACCATTCATCATGGGATTTACAAAAGAATCCGCCGCCGCCTATCATCGTGTCATGAGTTTTGTGTCTCAGCCGAATACATACGCCCAAAAATCTCCACCCGGACCACCAAACAGTAACGACTTCCTGACGATTAAAAACCTGACCTGGACCTGGCCTGGGAATAGTGAACCACTTATTAAGCACCTGAATCTCAAACTGGAAAGAGGGAAGCTTTATGGATGGGTTGGGCCGGTTGGATCAGGCAAATCAACCCTGCTGGATATTGTAACTGGATTTCAATCGGTTCCCGAGGGCAAGGTGTATCTTCAAGGCTATGACGTCTCCCAGACCAAGCAAAGCGTATTGCTTGAGAATGTTTGTTACGTTTCGCAGCGGAGTTTTGTATTTAAAGGCTCGATACGGGATAATATTCAGCTGGCCAATCCAACTATCAGCGATGGTGAGATCGAAAAACTCCTTAATCTTGTCGGTCTTTCACCACATCAATATGATATTGAAAAGGACCTAGGAGAAAACGCTGTCCTCCTGAGCGGGGGAGAAAGGCAAAGATTGATTCTGGCCCGGGCAATGGCGCAAGACAAGAAAATCATACTACTGGATGAACCCTTTAACAACCTTGATCGAAATACTCAGGACCGGATTCTGCAGTGGATGAAACGCGAGGCTGAACGAATAACACTCGTAATGATTACGCACCAGGCATATGGACTTGAGATCATGGACGAGGTAATTTCTGTTTTTAATGGATCGGACCGTCATTAAGACGGTCTAAAAAAACCACCGGTAAATCTCCTTTGTTTAGGAGTAAAATTTCCTTAGTTTCCACCAAAAAGCCCCATATTCCTTTCATATCATCTTCACTGCTTGCTGTAACTCCATCCAATCATAGCTATTTCTTTGTATCTAAACATTTTGTTTGAAGATTCGATGGTCCCGGTAGTTCCATTTGATACTAATTGAGCCTTCTCCAAAATAGACCAGTGATTTACTCTGGAGTTTCTGAAATCCCATTTTGTAAATCACTTTAATCGCTACCTTGGAGAAGACCCATGGAACATTATAAAAAAGAGC
>JAHJRI010000422.1 GCA_018830885.1 bacterium
AAAACTTTAACGGTCCTGACAATATTCTTTGTTAAAAATCCCGGTTCAAAACCGGTCTTTTTATTTCTTGTCTCCTTATCGGAATCTGTTTTGAAAACTTTAAACATTTGGGGCGAATATATTTCCCAGTTACCCTGCAATATTTTTATATTACTGTTATATAATGTTATTTATTTTTTTAAGAGCCGGTCACGATTCCGCTGAAGGATCTATTCAGTTCACTTTTCGCTCAGCCGCGAAGGTATTGTGTTTCAAGAACCCTGGAAGCCATGGATGGCTTCCTGGAGCTCCAGGAGGATTCATGCGTTTCTTGAAACACTATACCTTTGAGGCGTATACAGGTGAATCGTTACCAGCTGAATATCGCTGATAGGGTCGAGACCTGTCTGTCATTGAACTCATTCCCGGCAGGTGAGTAGCGATGCTTAACCACTCCCAATCCGTTCAATCAGATACAGGCCACGACCCTATTAACTCGGAAAAAGTGCTGAATCGTTACAAGAGAGGGTGTAATCCGTGGCAGTGAGACAGGAAACAACATCGGACAGGGGGTAAAACAGTGGATTATTGAAATGGCGGAAAAATGGCTGGATCAGGAATGGATCACATCGAGAATGGAAAAACCGTTGCTGGCAGAGGTATTCGAAGCGAATCGGACAACAAGACCGTGGGACGAAAGACTATTACGGGAATATGCCGGATACAGAGACAAAATGACGTTGCGGCGGGTCCGCGGTCTTTTATGAGAAGGAACTCATCGGGGAATCGTGCGCTCAGTGAGTCGGAAATGGAATCAACCGTTCAAAACCAATTTATCGTGTCAATCCGAAATCGGGGGTTCGTTCTCTGTTTTTCTCTGTTTTGCCCGGTATTTCAGCATGGCTTTTGCGTAAGGCGTTGCTTTTCTTTTCGGCCGTTTATCGGTCTCTAAAGGTTGATGGAGATCCAGTCCTTTTTCAACCTCGATAATCATCAGAGGCTTATAGTGTTCCAGAAAAAAATTGATTTCTTCAAGCGCACTACCCGCGCTAATTATCGGCGGATGATCATCCAGTTTCAGATACTCACCGGTGAAAACAGACCGCTGGTGATATTCAATACATATTTCAAGTGTTGATCGGACATCTTCTGAAAACTGATCTGGCAAATCCGGTATCCATTTGAAAAGGATGGTTTTCCCATCTCGAGGGTCAACATCTGCAACGATCTTTAACTGCTTGATGTATTCAAGTGCTGAAACTGCTTCTTCCTTTGAAAATGCCATTGGTAACCGAAAAACGCAAACAAGGTAAAAAAAATAACCGAAATGAACCGGTTTTTAAAAACCTGGCATTCATTTCGGTTATTGTTCTCATTCAAAGTGATGGTATCAGACTATCACTTCTGGAGGCAAAATGACAGCACCGGGTATTCTATTTGGCCGCATCCTGCTTGACTGCAATTGCGGTTTTGTAAAGCACTGTCAAAATCAGTGCGCCAATTGCATAAATCCCGATTGTGATCATCACTTCAAAAGATCCGACCGAGTACTCTGTAACATGCTCCAGCGGTGTTGGAACAAAACCGCCCAGAATCAGACAGATCCCTTTATCAATCCATAACGAAACAAAAAGAGCAATACAGGCGATGGCCAGGATATTTTCCTGCTTTCTGATACTGGGGAACAACAGCAGCAAAATAGCGCCAACACCCAGTATCAGGGAGACCCATGACCAGGGAACCAGAGCATTATACCCATGCAGGCCGACAAACAGATACTGCAGACTATGCATGTGACCGGGAATATTACTGTAAAAAGAGGTAAAGAATTCCAGGCTATAGAAAAAGAGGTTCACCAGCGCCGCGTAAGTAACGATGGTGGCCAGTTTTTGGATCGCCTCCTTACCAGCATCAAAGTTTGATACTTTTCTGAGCAGCAAAGCCAGCAGAATCAGCAATGCCGGTCCAGCCGCAAATGCTGACGCCAGAAACCGTGGTGCCAGAATCGCCGTCAACCATAGGTGCCTGCCTGGCAGACCCGCGTACAGAAACGCCGTCACTGTGTGAATACTCACAGCCCAGGGAATAGACAGGTAAATAAAAGGCTTGATCCATTTGGGTGGTGCTACATGCTTGGCTTCTGCCTGCAGAACAACCCAACCACAGAAGATGTTCAATCCCAGGTAAACGGTCAGAACCGTTGCATCCCAGAACAAAATCGAATTGGGGGTGGGATAGAAAAACATGTTAAACACGCGCATGGGCTTACCCATGTCAGCGATGACGAACATCATACACATCGAGACGGCTGCGACTGCCAGGAACTCACCCAGAATCACAATCTTCCCAAACTTCTTGTAATCATGCAGATAGTATGGCAAAACAAGCATTACTGCCGATGCGGCAACACCAACCAGAAAAGTCAACTGGGCAATATATACACCCCAGGAGACATCCCTGCTCATACCGGTAACAGTCAAGCCCTGTGCCAATTGCTGTCCATAGGCATACAATCCCGCTGCGATTAAAACCAGCAGAACGGCAACCCAGGTCCAATATTTTCGACTTCCAGTTAACGCCTTTTCAATCATAAGATCCTCACACTATATAAAAGACTGATGGTCCTGTACCGAGTTCAGATTTACGCTGGATGGTGGAATTTGACGCAAGGACTTTCCGAATCTCTGAACCTTTATCGTTCAGGTCTCCAAAGGTCATGGCTTTGCCCGGGCATTTTTCAACACACGCAGGGATGAGGCCTTTTGCGAGTCGTTCAGCGCATAAGTTACATTTTTCAACAACGCCTCTTTCTCTTGTTGGAAATTCGCGATCAAAACCGGTATCTTTACCAATCACTTTCAGATTATCGGCTTGTCTCGGATCTTTCCAATTAAAGCTTCTGGAGCCATAAGGGCAGGCAGCCATACAGAATCGACATCCGATACAGCGGTGAAAATCCATCAGAACAATACCATCTGCCCGTTTAAATGTTGCCTTTGTGGGACAAACCCTGACACAGGGAGGTTCCTTGCAGTGGTTGCACAAAACTACATGGTGTTTTTTCGCCAGATCATCGCTGAGAAATTCACCGCTTTTACTTGGGAACGTATTTACATGGGGCTCTTTCCAGATCCACTTGATTTCGTTTTTCAGATCTGGTTTTCCATCGGGCAGTCGATGATCGGGGACATTATGTATTGCATGGCAGACGTCTGAACAGACGGTGCAATCTTCAATACATTTTTTTGTATCAATGACCAGACCATATCGTGTTCCGGATGCATCTGCGGCAGCATCACCAACGGAAGAGGCGATGCTTGTTTTTTCCGCTATCACACTGATCGCCGAAACAACTCCTAATCCTACCAGAGAGCCGACTCCCGCTTTTTTTAAGAATTCTCTTCTGCTATCTTCCATCAGATCTTCTCCTCCGGCTCTATGTGGCATGTCCAACAGTAAGGTTTGACGCTGGCATAGTCATGACAGGAATCGCAAAACTCCTTCTTGTTGGAATGACAACTCATACATGATTTTTTCTCCTCAGAACTGTTGACGAGGCTCGTCCCTGTGCTGCTCAGACTTTTATCGTGTTTTGTTCCATAGGTTTCACTCACATAAATTCGCTCATTGTCGCGGACGACGGAGTTTCTCCAATCATCCAGCAACTGCATGTGATTGGCTCTCATAAATTCCGCCGATTCGATACAACGACCACTTTCCTTGATCACCGGCTTAGGCAGTTCCGACGGTCCGCCAATACTTCCCCAGATGGGGAAGGTGACAATCGCTACGAAAATCACCAGCCCGGTAACAATTTTTCCCGTATCATACATGATCAATCCTCCACGCCTAAATACGGGTCCTCACGAAGGTCGCAGTCTCTGACTTCGTTTTCGCCCTCCATCACCAGTGCATTGGCTACCATTTCAGTAACCCCGGTAACTTGGACATCGGGAGCCCAGTATTGTGTTAGAGCCAGAAGTGTTGCCCGATCAATCGCGCAGACACAAGCAAGCATATTGACATCGTGTTTCTCCTGAACATATCTGAGAGCGCTTGCCCGAGGCAACGCACCCCTCATCCGGATGTCCATAATCTCTTCGGTGTTTAACCCACTACCGGCACCACAGCAGAACGTATTCTCTCGGATCGTGTTTTCCGGCATCTCATAGAAGTTATTACAGACGTTTTGAATGACATATCTTGGCTCATCCAATAGACCCATGGCCCTGGCCGGATTACACGAGTCATGAAAGGTCACGTTGAGATGATCATTCCGACTGGGATCCAGCTTCAATTTGTTGTTCCGGATCAGGTCCGCCGTAAACTCCATGATGTGAACCATCTTGGTTGACCTGGCATTTTCGAACTTTGTGCCAGTGATCGGCGAAACCGGTTCCTCCAGAAAATCCGCCGGTCCGTTCATGGTATCCATGTACTGGTTGACCACCCGCCACATGTGCCCGCATTCACCGCCCAGAATCCACTTTACTCCCAGGCGTTTCGCTTCAAGGTACATTTTGCCGTTCAGTTTTTTCATCAGCTCATTGGAATTGAAGAGACCGAAGTTCCCCCCTTCAGACGCATAGGTACTGAGCGTGTAGTCCAGGCCGATGTGTTCGAACAGCATTAAATAACCCATCATGGTATACACACCCGGGTCGGCAAACACATCCCCGGAGGGTGTGATAAACAGAATTTCCGCTCCTTTACGATTGAAAGAGGGATTCAGGGTGATACCGGTGATATCTTCAACATCGTCACAAAGTGATTCTATCACTTTCTTGAAGGTGTGGGGCTCAATACCCAGATGGTTCCCGGTTCTGGTGCAGTTGGCCGCGGGATCCATGATCCAGTTGATATTGATACCCACCAGATTCAGCAGTTCCCTTGCCATCATGGTAATCTCTGCCGTATCGATACCGTAAGGGCAAAACACGGAACACCGGCGACATTCCGTGCACTGGAAGAAGTACAAAAACCACTCCTTCACCACATCCATCGTCAGCGGTCTGGCACCGGCAAATTTCTTCAGCAGCTTTCCAGCAAGGGTATAGTCATTCCGATAAATGGACCTGAGCAGTTCCGCTCTGAGCACCGGCATATTTTTTGGATCGCCACTACCCAGGAAGAAGTGACACTTGTCGGCACAAGCACCACATCTGACACAGATATCCATAAAAACCTTGAAGGACCGGAATTTGTCCAGTCTTTCCTTGAACCCCTTGGTAATAATTTCTTTCCAGTTTTCCGGCAGTTTCCAGTCTTCGTCAGCTGGAGACCAGTCTCTTGAGTTTGGTGTCCCGAGGTAGTCTGTTGCCTTGACTTTCGCGCTGTAGCACCAGTTCCCCGGCCGGAACTCTGCAGGCGTATCCATCCATTCTTTGGCAGGACTTTTCCCGGTCATCAGGGAAGGTAACTCATAGATGGCCTTTGTCAGTTCTGCCGGTTTGAGCATTTTTGCCATATTATTCCTTTTCTACAGGTAATCCGCTTTCTTTCATTTTTTCCCTGAATTCATCTTCATACTCTTCATAGGTATGAATCTTGACATCGGGATTCCATGGGTTAATGTGCCTTTGCGCTCTATTATTATTCGCCATATTTCTGGTCGGACTCAGAAAAACGCCCCCCAGATGCATGAGCTTGCTGAATGGGAAGTAGACCGCAAGAACTGATACGAGAAAAAGATGAATATAAAAGATCACACCAATACCTTCAGGTACGTTGAAGCTGAATGTAACCAGCCCTCTGATCAGATCCTTGATGGCGACAACGTCTACTCTGAAATAATAACGCATCAACACACCGGTTGTTGCAATAGCCAGAATCAGCAGGATTGCAAAATAGTCCGCGGGCAGTGACAGATATTTTATCTGAGGAGAGACAACCCGTCTCAGGAAAAGATACGTCGCCGACAGCAGAATCGCAGCGTCGGTCAGGTAAAAGGCGGGCAGGAAAGCCATCTCAAACATGCTGTCACCCGCTTCCAATAGCGTGATCAAGCCCGGCACCGGTTCCAGGAACAAGCGAAGATGCCTGACAAGGATCAGTAAAAAAGACCAATGAAACACGAGTCCCCCCAGCCATAACCATTTACTGGAGCCGTAAGCCAGCATGCCCCCGCTTGTGATTTCAGCTTTTGTATTTTTAAACAGGGAGCGAAACAGCAGCACTTCCAGTGCCATTCGTCCAATTACGCCGGCCGTACCTGAAGGATTATCGAGTTTGCTCTGTTTGAACCAGGGCAATGATTTTCCCTGTCCAACAGTTGTCGGAATACGGAAAGGAACCGGTGATCTGGACCAGTTCAATACTTTTGTAATAAATCCCAGGAGAAAAACAACGAATGCGATATAGGGAACCGCCAGTCCGAAGAGGACTGTCATTCCCGCGCCATTCACTCCTGCATAGGCAAGCGCAATAAGTACTAACACTATTAAGAGAGGATTTATAATTTTCATCCGTTCTTACCTCGCTTCTTTTTGTTTATCCATCTCATTCACTCTTCTGATAAGCATATGAGTCTGGTTTCGAGTTTCGTTAGCCTGGATTTGGTACAGTTTTTCTTTACAGCTAACGTAGATATCGAAAGCTAACAGAGCCATCTGGTCTATTCTCTTTTCGATGGTTGGTATTTCAGAAAACGCCCCCTTCTCCTCGATCTCTTTTTTCAGTACTTTTCGGATTACCTCTTTCAATTCAAAGATGAAGAAAATCCCCTTTGACGGAATAAAATCCTGCACAGCCCGGATACGGACGATTTTATCGAGAATCGGTGCTACTTTAACAGGATCAATTCCCTTTATCAGCTCATCAAAAAGAAGGTCGATATTTTCTGATATAATATGAGACAGAGGATTAGCAAACCGATCTTTATTGCGATTCAAAACAGCAACAGACTCTGCGGGATACGCCTCCATCGTTTTACGAATCCACTCCCGCACAATCTCCTGTTTTTTTTCAGCTAACTTGTTTACTAAGTCCATAAAATTGGCACAAAAAAAAAGTCTCCCCGAATCATCATGAGAGACTTTAGAAAAGGTGATTAAACCATATCGATCAGGCCGCAAGGGCACTCTTCCATGCACTTGCTGCAACCAATACACTTATCAAGGTTGAACTCAAAATGTTGCCCTTTGGGCAGCTTATTAACCGCACTGTCACCGCAGAACTTCCAGCAGTTTTCGCAGTCAAAGCACTGACCGCAGCTCATACAGCGAGCCGCTTCCGCCTTGATGGCGTCCACGTCGAAAGGAATGATGTATTCATCAAAATTTGCAATCCGCTCAGCACCCGGCTTTTCACCAATCGTATTTCTGGGAGCAGTCGGATAATGACCCATATGCAGTTTGTCTGAATAGATCACCTTCATTTCTTCCGGCTTCTGGTATTCAACACCCATCAGGAACCGATCGATATCTTCTGCCGCCAGACGTCCATCCCCAACGGCTTCCGTAACCAATCCCAGAGCTCGGGTGACGTCCCCACCGGACCAGATTTTACCGTCTTCTGTAACACGCCCGAAATCCGTAGCCGTTGTTGTCCAGTTTTTCTCGTTTTTCAACTCTTCCATGCCCTCAAAATCAGCTTCCTGACTGATGGATGGAATCAGAGCGGTGGCCTCGATTTCGAATTCGGACCCCTTGATAACGTGAAAACTGGCCCGACCGCTTTCATCCGGCTCACCCAGTTCCATGCGGATGCAGGTCATACCGGTTACATTGCCGTCAACCACTTTCAGTTTCGTCGGTGTGCAGAGGAAATTGAAATTAATGCCTTCCTCTTCAGCACCAACAATATCTTCCTCAATCGCTGGCATTTCGTTTCTGCTCCGACGGTAAACCAGCGTCACATCTGCTCCAAGTCGCTTACAGCTTCTGGCAACGTCCATCGCAGTGTCACCACCACCAACAACAATCACCTTATTACCGATATTCAACTTTTCATTTAAATTGTGGCGATACAGAAAATCCACACCGGTATAGCAGTTAGCTGAATTTTCTCCTTCCAATCCCAGTGACCAGCCAACCTGTGCGCCAATTGCGTTATAGATCGCATCATAATCGCTTTTCAATTGGTCAAGACTGATATCCTTTCCGACCTTGGTGTTGGGTTTGAACTCGACACCCAGATCAAAAATTCTCTGGTATTCCCGCTTGATAATATCTCTTGGCAGACGATATGCGGGGATACCCCAGCGAATCATTCCACCCGGTTCCGGCTTGGACTCAAAAACGGTCACAGAATGCCCTCTCCTGGCGAGTTGGTAAGCGCAGGAGATTCCAGAAGGACCACTACCGATAACGGCAACTTTTTTACCTGTTTTCTCTTCTGTTAAGGCTTTCAATGCCAGATTCTTTTCCAGTCCGAATTGTCCGATCGACAGTTCCACTTTATTGATACTAACCGCTTCGTCTTTATCTTTACGATTACAGGCAGCTTCGCAGGGATGTGGGCAAACCCTTCCCATGACAGCCGGCATCGGGTTTTTATCCGTCAGGATGTACCAGGCCTGCTCCATAGACTCTTCAAAAGTCCGTCCATATTCTTCAGACTGCGCGATATACGTCAGATACCCACGGATATCCTCGCTGCTTGGACATGTATCTGTACATGGCGGCCGCTTTGTGACATATCGAGGCAGCAGCGTACTTTGGGACTTCTTCCCGCCGCCGATATGGGGTCTAACCGGTCTTTTTATTTTTCTTACAACGATGGCCATATTTCTTCCTGTTTAATAAATTTTTCACAATCAAAGAAAACTGGCAGTTTCCAGGCAATTTGAAATTACCGTATCCACCGACCATGAATTAATTAACGTTCACCGGAGAATGTTTGCACCGATTCCCAACAGAGTCAGCCTCGGCCCTGTTACAGACAGCTTATCCTAATTGCCTGCTTGTCAGATAAGCACAGGCTTAACCCGACACCTGTCACTGCTTTCTGTGGTATCCGGATATCAGGCGGAGGTATACATAACCCTGGCGCCTCTACCGGAAAATGTCGTTTCGCAGACAACTACACCTGTGTCTCCGAGCAGGATTTACAGGTTGGATTGCCATCGGGATCACACCCGTCAGGTGATGTTTTACAGTTTTCCTTACTATCATTGGGGTTCAAAAACACAAACTGTTCGATGCCTTCGTATTCCCGAAAGTCGATCACCATCTCCTTTGTGTTTTTCACCGATTCCGGATCCAGAACGATGCTGATTCCGGATATCTCACAGGATATATCCTTTTCCCCGGGGTTATCAAACCCCATGTTGTAGGTCATGCCTCCGGGATTGGACATTCTTGCGACGATCCGCAATGACAGATTGTCATCACCTACAGCAACAGCAGAGGCCTTAAACTGCTCTGCTGCGCTGTCTGTTATTACAAACATAGGTTTCCGGTCTATATTTCAGCGAATATTGTTACGGCATCCTCAGGCCCTCTGAGGAGCCGAAGTGTCAACTACTGACCTCTTTTCTTTGCAGCTTCATCGGCAGCATAAGCGGCGCCGTCTGCATGGGGCAGTTCAATGAATGAGCCGTTGATATAGGTGTACATCAGTCTTTCACTGTCAATCAGGATCCGGATTGCCTCCTTCGCCTCTTTCTTTGTCAGACCGTCACCTTCATATTTCTTAACCATGGCCTTGAGCAGGTCACCCGGTTTATACTTCTTATCACCTGCAACTGCTGCGACCATTGCATATATATCATCAGCAACTTTGTTTAAATCTACTGCCATTTTGTGCTCCTAAAATCTAAGGTGAGCAGACATATTATAGGATTTGGTTGCCAATTTATAATCATCCATATGATATTTGGTAAACGCAAAACCAGTTAACTTAAAAAACTTCGCCCAACCGATCCGGTCGATCATCTCACCGAGCCGTTCCCATTTCCGGCCGTTATCCTTATATACCTGGATAATCTTTTTGACTGCATCAACTACTTCCGGCCATCGTGGTGGATTATTCGGGATATAGGGAATCACCAGTTTCGTGAAACCAGGTTTAGAGCGAGCATTGGCGATCTTTCCGCCCACCCAGATGGAGACACCATCATTGAGAGGATCGGCAAGGGGCATGTTGGGGCAGGCTGTATAGCAAGCACCACAGAACATGCATTGGTCTTCAATGACTTTCATCGCCTTGACACCATCAACAATGTCCTGACGAATCGCACCGGTCGGACATGCTGCGATCGTGGTTGGAATTTCGCAGATCTGCCCCAACAGATGGTAATCAACTTTTGGCGGCCGCCGGTGAATACCCAGGATGGAAATGTCAGATGCGTGAACCGCACCACACATATTCAAACAGCAAGCCAGAGCCAGTTTCAGTTTTCCCGGCAGGTTTTCAGCAACGAAATCTTCAAAGACTTCGTCCATGAGTGCCTTCACAATACCGGAAGCATCTGTTGCCGAAGTGTGGCAATGGACCCATCCCTGCGTGTGCACAACGTTGGAAGCGGTTCTTCCCGTTCCACCCACGGGCCAGCCATCATCATTCACAGCCTTGATGATCAGTTCAATATTTTCTTCTTTGTCCGTCAGGAATTCCACGTTGTTCCGGGTGGTCCATCTCAGGAATCCGTCACAGTATTTATCGGCCACTGACATAAAAAACCGGATACTCGTTGTACTCAGCAGCCTGGGGGATGCGATCCGGATACTGAAAATCTTGTCTCCCGATTCAGCGACATGGACCAGAACACCAGGCTTTAGAATTTCATGGTATTTCCACTGTCCGTAATTCTTTTTCATCACCGGGTGCAAAAACTCTTTATAGTCCTTCGCCCCCTGGTCAGTAATTCTTTCTTCTGCCATTTTTTCCCTTTTGAAATTTCAGGTTATTCGAAACTAGAAAGCATTGGTATATCATCACCTGATTATTGTATCCGGCAGGATATACCCAACCTTACAGTGAACTAACGACTATGCTCCATCATCCTCAAGATATTCATCATAGAAAATATATGGGTTCTCACGTGGGTGATTGATCATATCAATCTGTGGCACCATTTCAACCTCGCTGTCATTATCCTTGAGGATTTGGTCAACTGCCGTCACGAATTCACCTTTACCCATCCTCTCCATGAATTCACCGATCCGTTCCTTGTTCTTTCCGTCCTCATCCCAGACTTCCCAGAGGGCTTCGATCAGTTCCTTCAGGTTTTCAAACGGCTCTTCCAGCTTCATAAAGGGAACAATCACAGAAGCGAGCATCGCACCCTCAACAATCGGCGCTTTTGCACCCAGCAGGATCGTTGCGCCTCTATCATCGCCAACGCTCAATGCTTTGGTCAGTTTATTGATACAATGCATACAACGAACGCAGTTGCTGTTGTCAATTTCCATCTTGGTGCCATCAAAATCGATACACTGGGTCGGACATGACATGACCACTTCCTTCATAATATCGATTCCGCCACCTTCGATGTATTTGGCCAGTTCAGCCTGATCGATTTTGATATCATCTCTCCAGGTACCGATAATGGACATATCCGACCGGGCAATCGATGCCACACAGTCATTGGGGCAACCAGCCACTTTGATCTTGTATTTGTAGGGAAATGCCGGGCGATGCAGTTCATCCTGATAATAGTTGGTGCACTCGCGGGTGATAGCCAGAGTATCAATCATGGCATATTCACACCGTGCCGGTCCGATACAGCAGCTTGGGGTTCTCAGGTCTGATCCGGATCCTCCCAGGTCCCAGCCTTTCTGGGAAATATCGGTAAAAATCGGATCCAGTTGTTCCGAGCTGGTTCCCAGCAGGACCAGGTCACCGGTTGAACCGTGCATATTGGTCATACCGGAACCACGCTTGTCCCAGATATCCATGATCTCACCCAGGCCTTTGGTACTGTATACCAGACCTGAAACCTGGTTCACACGAACGGTATGGAAATGGGCAACACCGGGAAACTCCTCCGGCATATCAACGTAGCGTCCGATGACACCGGCGCCGTAACCCCTGACACCAACCACGCCACCATGCTTCCAGTGGGTCTTTTTGTCGTTGTATGACAGTTCAAGAATGTTAATTAAATCTTTTGCCGTAGCACTTTGCTTGGCGGCTCTTCTAATTTCTCTGACGAAACTGGGCCATGGACCTTTTTCCAGTTCGTCCATCATTGGTGTATCTGACATTAATCCTCTCCAAATAACTGGGCATCTGCACTATTAAAGAGACAGACTACCCTTTGTTGGCGATTTTAAGAAAACTTCCCTGAACCGCAGGGTCTCAATAATTCAGTGGCTCAGGGACAATGATAATGCGAAAAGGACTAGACGCAACCGGTTGGTTTGGGCAGTCCGGCTATCTTACAGGCCTGTTTGGCGGGCCCTGCAGGGTACAGCTCATACAGCATTTTTGATGCATCGCGCTTGGAAAGATCCATATCTGCCATGATGGCTTTGATCAGAATTTTGATCATCGGCGCAATCTGATACTCTTCATAGTACCCTCTCAGGAAGTTAATAATCTGCCAGTGCTTTTCGGTCAACTCGGGAATCTCTTCCTGCTCTGCAAGAAAATGGGCCACATCTTCGGACCAGTCCTTGAGGTCAATCAAGTATCCATCTTCATCAGTTTCGTATGTCTTGCCATTCAGTTCAAAACCCATATTCATTCTCCGTAATATCTGTTTTTAAATCGTTTGAAACACGTGCAAATTTGTGTGTTTCCCCCAAATGAGCCCTTCATTCGATCAACATGTCTCCCGTTTGAAAGGCGTTTGTCCCAATCATGCTATTTTAGTGACCAACTCTACCCTATCAGCCCAAATTTTTGATTGATCCAGGTCACTGATTGGCAGCCTTGAAGCAGGGATTCCCACATTTTCGCAGCCGCCCAAAACGGTTTACCCATCCTGCTGCTATCCAACCCAGAAACATTGGCTAGCAGGAGTTCTACAATCGATTGGGTTTCCACGGCTCTTGTGGTCTGCAATTTCAGCCGAACATCCCACCATCCGTGCAAACTGAAAGAGTGTAAAAGCGATGTCCTGCATATCTTTTTCAGGCATCTTGCCACTCTTGATATCTTTCCAGATCAGATCCAGTGAGATCGTTGCAATCACCGCGTCGATGTTCACGCAGAAAACGTTCTTGGTCGCACCAACATTGAAAAGCTGTTGTACGAGAATATGATAGAATTCCTGAAAGGGATTCATTTCGTCTCTTTGCTTGAACAGTTCCCGGATGTGAGTCTCCCGCGGATCATAGTTGATCGGCTTGCCTTTGAATACGGGATGGTTTACACAAGGCACCTTGAAGTACTTCATATCCCCTTCATCCTTGGCCTTTTTCTTCAAATTCGCATATTCATTGGCTGCCTTCAGTGCGATCTTTTCCATGGCGGCATTCATTTCTTCAACTGAAGCCGCTTTATACGGATCGAAATCGCCCATGTTGTCATTCACGTATTTGATGGCTTCAAATCCGTTTCCACCGTGATCGCGACCGGTGTTGACCATCCAACCGACATAACAGGAAGCGATTGGGTTCCCGCCACTGACAGATTCTTTGGCGCCCTTGGCACTGACGGTACCCGGACCGTTGGAAATTGTCAGGTTGAGCATGGCATTCAAAGCAAACAGTTCTTTTTCCAGTGGTTCCCGGTTAAAGAGAATTCTAAAACAGGAATCAGAAAAATCAAGGTTCAGCAGATTCAAATCGGTCAATGAGGTCAGCTTCTTCCAGAATTCGTTGTGCTTATAATCCGGAGCGGAGCAGCCGACAATCACGCCATTGAGAAACAGGTAATTCCCGAGATCAGCCGCTGTTTCCTGGACAATCTGCCGGTTGGTCAGGGCTTTCCAGGAGAGTGTCAGCAGCATGGCTGCCATCAGCAGATCCAGTTTGTTGACCTTGTTGGCAGCAGCATACTGGATGGCATATTCGGTAAAAATACTCTTGAGCTTGTTTTTCTCAAGCAGTTCAACAAAGAAAGCGGCCACTTTTTCATCCTGTGCACTGGCTTTACCTTCCGGCATCACACCTTTCTTTTCCAGGGCCTTTTTGATAGCCGCAGCGTTGACAGACTTGTCGTGCCAGACCTGGGTATAGAACAGTTCGATCATGGTGTTGGTCATGGCCCGGTAGTCCTTGAACAGTTTTTTATCACCATTCATAATAACCGCTGCCCCCAGATACGCGTTGGGCAGCGCATCGTTCGCTCTAGCCTTGACTGCCACTTCCATGTTCTCTGCACCAATAGCGGTGTAGTAGTTCATGATGGCATTGACCATCGGCATCTCTTCAGCAGACGGCAGCTCTTTGGTCAGGGCAAAAACGTTCGTTGCGGCAAAATGTTCCTTGACCAGATCCAGAACTGAAACGCCGTGCACCTCTGTGATCTGAGTCGTGGCATTCATCATACTGGCCCCGGATTTGTTCCGCATGGATTCACGAGACAACTGCGCACCGACCTGATTCCCCAGTTTCTTGATGGTTTCGTTGTAGGGAGCCATCGCTTCAACTTTCTTCAACTTCAGCTTTTCCGGTATTCCAGACTCCTGGTCATTGACAAACCAGGGTTTGAGGCTAAGGTCTCCTGTCGGCGGGAAATCCTGTTTGACACCGATCTCTTTCATAACAGCAGTCATCGCTGTCGGAGCGTCCTGGATAGACTCAATCCGAACACCCTTTTTTGAAACCTTGGGTTTGGCGGTATTAAACACACCCACGCCAAAATAGGTGTCAAACCACTTCTCTTTCGCCAGGGCGTCATCGCCACCACCGGCAATTGCACCGGCATGACCGACCGCACGGGAAAGATTGGCCTTCCAGCGACCTGTCACACAGCAGACAATCGGCTTGGTAAATTTGAAAAGTCCCTCTTCGATCCAGTCCAAGGCCTGTTTTTCATAGTATCCACCCGGCTCGATGTACATAAAAACACCCTTTGTGCGGGCATCATTCTCTGCAGCATAGAGGAATTCGGCCAGGGCAAACTGGATATAGAGATCCTTCCCGCTGCTCAGTACCGTTGATGTTCCCCAACCGCCGGTTTTCAGGTATTCAGGAATCGTTGTGCTGAAGTTGCCGGAGTTGCTGTATACGGCAACACTTCCCTTCATGAGGCTTTCCCCCGGGGATTTTCCACCCAGGGCACCACCAACACGCACCTGTTCCCAGGAGTTTCCGATACCCAGGCAGTTTCCACCGAAGACATCAATCTTGTTTTTCTGGGCCAGTGCTCTGATGAATTGAGAGTCTTTGACAGACACTTTTTCGGTCAGTACAACAATCTTGGTCAGTTTCGGGTTGTGGGTGATCAGTTCATCTGCTGCTGCTGCCACAGCTGTTGGCGGCAGATAGATAACACCGGTGTCAAATTCGATCCCTGCATCGACGATTTCCTTGATACTTCCAAATACCGGGATATCCCCGATTTTTGTTTCCATTTTCTCACCGGAGCGTCCATACTGAACACCTGCCACGATGTTTCCACCGCTGAATTCATGTGAAGTCGGGGTAACACCCTGACTCTCACCGCCGAGAATATTCATCACGACGCAGCGTGTCTTTTTGTTCGCTATCTCTTCTAGACTATTTATTCCCACATAGTAGGGGAACGGATTAGTTTGGCTCATAGCTTCTCCAATAAAAAGTGATATATTTTCTGATTAGCATGTTCAAAATATTTGATTCAGATCTGTTCGAATCGAAATTTCAGATTCTCTCGATAATTTTTTGGATCAGCCCTTTTTCTTCTTTGATTCCAGCCAGGCATCCAGTTCCAGCGTGTAATTCAGAACCCCGATCATACTGCTGTCAAATCCGAACATTCTGTACGGGACTTTGAGGCTGTCGAGAAGATCGCGAGCGTAAATCATACCCTGAACAACCTGGGGTCCACCACGGCCAATCACTACATGAACGTTCGGGTTCAGCTTGATGTTCTCCCTCAGTGCATCCAGCATCGCTTTGAATGTCACAAAGATATCGGTATTATTGGCTTTCCCACCAATAATCGAGACGATGTTTGCCTGTTTCAGAAAATGTCGGTAAGAGATATCGGCAATTTCTTTCATCTTCTGGTAAGGAGGATTCCCACCAAAGTCTGATGAAAAGATCGCCCGGTCACCCAAAACCTCTGTTGCCGCGCTGTTCGCACCACCACCAAACATGAATGGCAGGATCGTCCCCTTGGGGTTGATTTCAACCACATCACTCTGTCCCTGGTAAGTCCGCAACTGGTTGATTTCACGTTCGAAATCTGTAAGTTCAGTTGCAAATACCTCAGGCGGCAGTTTGATACGGGTATGCGCCGGATCATCCTGATCGAAGGCCGCCTTGACATCACATGCTACCGGCATGGGGCGTTTCCCTTTCTTCATCCGGATCGGGTTGATTTCAATCATGGTCAGCCCGTAGTTGTTATACAGGTCCCACAATTTTGGCAATTGCTGAACCAGGGGGCTGATGAAAGCCTTTGGGCATCCCAGTTTGATCAGGGCATCGTTAATATGAAATCCCTTCAGTCCTTCCAGGGGATCAAAGGGAACAATCGCCTTTTTTTCCGGCGGCAGATCCTCAACCTCGACGCCACCCTCAACAATCAACAGCATAACCGGTTTTCTGGTCACAGTCGATGTGGTGATACTGAAATACATTTCAGCATCAGACGCGACGAACTCTTCAAAAGTCACACCCTTCGCTTTGTGTTCCGTATTTCCCTGCTTGTATTTGGCAAAGAAAAGTTCCTGCCGGGCAGCATCGGCAGCCGCATAACTGTCAACAATTTTGACCAGTCCCGCTTTCCCTTTCTTACCCGCACTTCCCGTAAAAGACGGTTTGACTACCACTTTGCCGGACTCTTTTAACATTGCTTCAATTTCCTCTTTCGTAGCATCTTCCGTCAGCGTTTTTGCTACAGGGAAATCGACGACATCCATTAAAAGTCTTCCGTATTTCAATCCAGTTAGTTGCATTTTTCCTCCCAGATTATTCTAATTAATCTTATGAAAAAATTACCTTACGCCTGAGGCGCGAACAAATATTCTGTTGATATTCTATACTGCTTTGCTTCGCATGGTTCTGAATGGTCTAAAAGTGGAGATGAACAATAGCAGAAGCAGCACAAAATGAGAAGATTAAATGACGATGGCTGATCCGTCATAGCTGACAATTGTGATATGTTGCTGAAATATTGTACTCTATGTCAGTCTTCCAGTTGAAACCCATCACTTGGTAATCCGGACCTAATTCGAATGAGGCATTTAACTGCCTCTTGTTTTGTCCCAGACCCGGAAAATTCATTTGTCTTTCCAGTCTTAATCGCCCGTCTGGCGCTATCAATCCGAATGGCGGGCGATCAGCAATACAGTTCAAGCAACAATCGCTGCTTCTATCCACCAAAAGCTTTCTGCAGAGGGGGGACTGCCTGCTTCTTGCGGCTCATCATTCCATCAACCCAAACCGTTTTCCCTTCCAGTTTTTTGCCAAAAGCTTTTTCTACAACAGAGGGATCATCTGAGACAACCATCAGATCGGATCCCTCTTTCATGATATCGGTCAGCATCAGGAAAACAGAGTGTCGGCCTTCTGCTTTAACTTCTTGCACTGCTTTATAAAGGTCTTCGCGAACGTCTTCGATCAGAGAGAGATCAACGAGTTCCAGCTGACCGATACCGACTTTCTTACCACCCATATCAAAATCTTTGTAATCGCGGAACAGCAGATCTCTTGCCGAAACACCAGCAACTGCCGATTTGGCTTTGAACATTTCCATGGCCAGTGCTTGCATATCCGCAACACCTGCTACTTTTGCCAGCTCATCGCAGGCTTTCTTGTCTGCTTCTGTGCAGGTTGGTGACTTGAACATGACGGTATCACTCAAAATTGCACAGAGCATAATCCCGGCAACATTGGCGGGAATTTTTACCTTATTGATATCATACAATTCTTTTAAGATAGTACCGGTGCAGCCCACTGGTTTGGTATAGAAAAAAATGGGACTGTTCGTCGTGATATCGCCCACCTTGTGATGATCAACCACCTCCAGCAGTTCACCGTCCCCCAGATTATCAGGGGCCTGGGCCAGATCGCCGTGGTCAACCAGAATCACCTGTTTCCCGGAAGCGTCCGTCACTATCTCAGGAGCGGAAAAACCGAACTTATCCAATACCATTTTGGTTTCAGGGTTGAGTTCGCCCTGACTGGCAGCAACCGCGTCCATACCCAAAGCTTTTTTCAGGCCGGCGTAAGCGATAGCGGAAGTTACAGAATCGGTATCCGGGCTTTTGTGCCCTACTACGTATACTGTCATGATTAGAATCTCCTTAAATTCTCATATTTCGTCTTAAAAAGAACCTTCCGGGGGCTGTTTCAGATCCTGTCTGGTGCGCCCGTCTCGCGGTTGGTTTTCATCGCAAGCACCGGACACACCCAAAGCCGAGTGACGACCCCACTGGTGGTTGAATCACCAACTAACTTTTTCCGTGGGTTTTAATTTCAACCTTATCGGTTAATCCTGCATAATACTTGCGCAGAATAACAAGCACCTCTTCCCGGCCGAAATGATCCACTACCTCGGTTCCTTCTGACAGCGCTTTCCGCAGTTTTGTTCCACTGAGTTTGACACGATCTGCATCCGTATGCGGACATGTCCTGAGAGAGGCCATGCCGTCGCACTTATAGCAGTAGAATGTCCAGTCAATCTTCAACGGTGTACAGAGAAGCCGTTTGCCGTCTTCTTTCGGTTGCGGAATCTTGTCAAAAATCGTCTGGGCTTCAAACAGGCCGTAGAAATCGCCGACACCGGCATGGTCACGACCGATGATCATTCTGGAGACACCGTAGTTCTGCCTGAAAGTGGCATGCAGAAGCGCCTCTCTGGGGCCTGCATACCGCATATCCAGGGGATACCCCCCCTGGACGATGTTATCCTTGACAAAATAGCCTTCAATCAACGCATCGATACACTCGATTCGCACTTCTGCCGGAATATCACCGGGTTTCAGAGAACCGACCAGTGAATGGATGAAGACACCGTCGCAAACATCGACAGCGATTTTCGCCAGATGTTCATGGGAACGATGCATCGGGTTCCTCAACTGCAGGGCAGCAATAGTTTTCCAGCCCTTGTCTTCAAAAATCTTGCGGCTTTCAGCCGGTGACATGTATACGCCAGGGAATCTCTCGCGGAAATCGCCTTCGCTGAGAACTTTGACAGGGCCGGCCAGATTTATGTCTTTCTGTGCCATAACCATCTGCACGCCAGGATGGTCTTCCATGGCTTTTTTCCAGAAGTTGCCGCCAACGCTGTCATCACCTTCACCCAAGTAGCATTTTTCACATTCCCAGCGCTTGTCAGCATCGGTCATTTCATACTTTTCTTCCACCTTCATGGTTGCCATGGTTACCCCGTCCTTATTGACCAGAGCAATTTCTTCACCGATTTTAATGGCGGCCGCATCTTCCTTGGTAGCAGACAAAGTAGCCGGGATTGGCCAGAAAGTTCCATCTGCAAGCAGATAATTTTCGCAGACACTTTTCCAGTCCGCTTTACCCATAAAACCTTTCAAGGGGCTGAAACCACCGATACCCATCATGATCAGGTCACCATTTTCCCGGCCTGAGATGGTAATTTTCTTCAGTCCAGCTGCTTTCTTTTTTTCTGCTTCAAGTTGAGCACCTTCCAACAGTGCGCAAACCAATCCTTTTCCACCATGTGGAGGAATTAAATTTGACATATCTTTTTTCTCCCTTTGTATTTTTTTTAAATTGACAGCGGTGAATTTCCGCGGCCCCCCTCATTAATAAAAAAGACTGTGGAACAACTCTGGTTATACAATATATAATAATATAAAAGAGAGTGTCCTATGTCTTTTCAGGCAACTCTTGTTTGGTCATTTCCAGCAGATTTACACCAACGCTTTTGCTGCGACCTGAATACCTCGAGTAGACCAGTGCCGCTGTCCGGTAGAACATATGTCCCATTTTGGAATGGGGCGCGTAAGCGAAAAGGAAAAAGACAAAAACAAGATGACAGTAGTAGACGATATAAGCCAGCGGGTATATTCCAGCAACTCTGATAACCTGAGCCAGAATCCCGGTTACGATGATGAGCAGAATGTCTGTGATTAGCATCCATTCAAAAAAGACAGTATTGCCGATGATGTCACTGGTCATTCTGCGACCGGCAATCAGAAAAATACCCGTAACGGCTGCCAAGGCACTGATATTACCTAGAAGTTTCACAGGGTGAAAAAACGGTAGCGGTGTATCATAGCCAAACCACCCGAAAAACAGGTTTCCATAGTGAATTACCACAACACAAGCCGTAGTGATCGCAAGACCAATCATTCCATAAAACAAAGCCATGTGGGCGATATTTCTCGGCGCGTTAATTCCACACTCTTTGAAATCCTTGTGTGTCATGATATCTTTCAACACATTGATCAATGCTTCGCCCAAAGGTTCTCCATCCGGTCCCGGTGGATACGCTTCTTTCAGACCCCCAATCAGTTTTTTAATACTTAAAAACCCTGTAAAAAGAGCAAAGAGAGCTGTCGGCACAAAAATCAGGTCAATAAATGTGACCGGCAACATCCTTGAAAAAATAATCTGCCCTTCAGCCAGATTGGGCTCTTTGACAGCAAAAATAACTGCTGCAATTATAATCATCGGAATCAGCAAAAGACCGATTGAGCCGGAAAGCGAAGCAGTCGCTTTAGAGATAAACGATGGAACTGAAATCTCTGCAATAACCATATTTCGAATCGCTGCCATGACATCACCCGGCTTTGCTCCCCTCGGGCATTGATCTTGGCAGTCGTTACAATGAAAGCACAACCAGGGATCCATATTCTTGATTAACTTGTCTTTAATCCCCCATTGTGCCGAAATCATTTCCTTTCTGGGAAACGGAGCCCCTTCAGGAGTTAGCGGACAGGCGACGGTGCAGGTTGAGCATTGATAGCATTTATTCAGATCACCACCACCCGCTTTCATTACGTCCTGTACAAATTTCAAATCCGCATTGACTAGTACTCGGTCTGACATTCGTAAACCCTCCATTTGTTTGACTTTTGACAATCTTTCTTTATAAGAGAAATCACTCAGCGATATGCAATCTGCATCAGATTGTCAGATAACAGTAGCCACCAGACAGTTTCTGTGCGGTGGCCGTGAGTGTTCAACCATAAATTCAAGCGCTACATGCCCTTGAACGGATTGGGTCCGTAATCTTCCAACTCCGCCATAAATTCATCAATCAGTTTTGGCAGCATGGGGGCATCATTCATGCTGACTTCAAACTGTTGAATCCGTTCCGCCTCCAGGCTCAAGCGACCAATGGTTTCCTGAACCTTACCCAGCCGCTCATTACACAGTTCACTTCCCTTAATGAAATGGCATTGATAATCGTCACCATATTTGCAGCCAAGGTACATCATACCATCGATTCCAGCTGAGAGCGCATCCGAGACAAAAACCAGGTTGTTACCGCCCAGGCAGCGCAGGGGAATAAACCGGACATAGGGGCTGACCCGATCCCGGTTCATGGCAAGTTGTTCCAAAGCCGGCATGGCATCATTTTCACAGATAAAGGCAATGATCCTTGGTTTTTCTTCATCCTCTTCGGGAATCTCGATGTTTTTAATCATTTCAGAGAGGATGGATATGCTGTAATCGGCAAAGGAGATGACCCGTTCCGGGCAGGCGCCCATGCAGATACCACAGGATCGGCAACGGGCCGATTTCGGCAGCGGGGTCCCTTTTTCGTTCTCCTCAATAGCGCCAAACGGACACTCTTCAGTACACCGTTTACAGTCCGTACAGCGAGACAGATCCGGAGACATAAACGTCAAATCACCTGATCTGGGGTGCAGCCGTTTGCCCAGTACGGTCATTTCAACCGCCTGTATCGCTTTCAGGGCAGCGCCGGTAGCATCCCGAACGGCAAAATTATTATCCATTGGTTGCCGCACCGTTCCTGCAGCATAGATCCCGGTTCTGCGGCTCTCATAGGGGAAGCAGATAAAATGGGAATCGGGATAACCATACTTTAAATCCGGCAGATCCGGTCCCTGACGATATTTCAGATTGAGGATTGAACCCTCCTGCAGCGTAGATGGCACCTGACCCAGCGCCAGAACAACCAGATCGGCCTGAATCTGAATTTTGTCACCGAGCAGGGATTCATCAACATCAACGCTGATCCGCTTATCTGGATCTTCATTGACAGCCACGACAGTCCCTTTTGTCATAAAAACACCGGGGTCGTCCTGCTGTTTCCTGTAAAACGCCTCATACTGCCCCGGGGTTCTCATATCGCGGTAAACGATAATCGCTTTGGCCTCACTGTCCAGTTCCCGGACATAGGCCGCCTGCTTGAGTGAAGTCATACAGCAGGTGGTTGAGCAGTAGGGCAGATGTTTTTCATCACGAGATCCGGCACACTGGATAAAAACAACACTTTTTGCAGGCTTACCATCCTTGCGGGTAATGGCCCCGGTTTTGGCCATCTCTTCGAATTCGATGCTGCTGATGACGTTGTCATGAGCGATTCCCAGATCGGTCAGTTTGCTGGCATCATAAGGAGTCGCCCCGCTGGCCATCACAACCGCGCCTGCGGGAAATTCAGTCCCTGCGGCGTTATTCAGCTTAACCTGAAATGCCCCCGGTTCCCCTGCAATTGAAGCAACAGTACTCGACTTATGAATGGTGATATTTTTCAGCCCTTCTGTTTCAGCAATAATGCCTGAGATATTGTTGGACATCAGATTTTCAAAGGGGGGTTCGGTCGGAATGATACTCTTGTAGCTGAGCGCAAATCCGCCCAGGTGATCCTCTTTTTCAATCAAATTGACCTGATACCCTGCCTTGGCAGCTTCCACAGCTGCTGTCATCCCCGCAACACCACCACCAATCACAGCAATGCTTTTATCTGTCTTTTCCTGCAGATACGGCTCCGGCACATGTGTCACGCGGACGGTCGATGTATACATGCGGAGATAGTCTGCCGCGGCCATCTGCGTATCTTCGTTAACCTTCCCCTCTGCATCCCGGGGTTCGAGTATCCAGGCGACCTGCTCTCGGATTGGCGCCCTGATAACAATCGTATCCGGACCCATATCGAAATCGGATTGATGATACCGCTTCGAACAGGCTGCAATAACAAAACAATTAACACCTTCATTTTTCTGGTCGTCTTTTAAAAGCTGTATACCTTCTTGACTGCACAGGAAAGGATGAGTTTTGCAGAACGGCACTTTGTACTCTTTCGTCGCAACTTTTTCCAGTTCTGCTGTATCTACGGCTTTATCAATATCGCATCCAGAACAAATATAAACTCCAGTCTTTTTTTCCATGTTTTAATTCCCCACTACAGTTTGAATCGCTTTTAAAGCTGCTCCGGTTGAATCTTGAATTGAGCTGTTAACATCGCCTGGGAATTTTGCCACGCCTGCGGACAGGATCCCGTTGATCTGCATATTTGGTGCGACAAAGCTGTTTTCATCCAACTGCACCGCATCCGGTTGCGGTACGCCTTTGAGACTGGATTCCATCCCTGTTGCCAAAACAACCATGTCCACTTCCAGATTGACTTTACCACCATGCAGAATATCTTCAGCTTCGACAAAAACGCGGTTATCCTTTCCCTGGGTCACCTTAGCAACTTTTCCCTTGATCATGAAAATATTCTTGTCCTTTTGAACCGCTGCGGCAAAATCTTCATATTTGCCTGGGGAACGGATATCAATGTAAAAAATATAAATTTTCGCATCGGGAATAGACTCCCGGATATAGCGAGCCTGCTTCAATGAAGCGAGACAGCAGATGGATGAACAGTAAGGCAAGTGATTTTCATCCCTGGACCCGGCACATTGGACAAAAGCAACTGATTCGATCTTCTTGTTGTCGGATGGCCGCAGAATCTGGCCCTGAGTCGGCCCCTGGAAATGGGCGAGACGCTCCATCATGACATTATTGATCACATTCTGAACCTTGCCGAATCCCAGATTTTCAATCTTTGTGGCATCGTAGGGTCTCCATCCAGTCGCATAAACAATGGCGGCAGCATCAATCTCGGTTATCTTGGTCTGCATCTGCAGGTCAATCGCATCGTATTCACATACCTCAGCGCATTTGCTGCAGTTGGGTTCGCATGCTTCCCTGTCGATGACATAACGGGCGGGATAGGCCATTCTATGGGGAATATAAATCGCTTTGGTCTTATCCATCCCATAATTGTGGTCGTTATCTCGTTCAGAGGGACAAACATCTGTGCATTTCCCGCAGATGACACATTTTTCATTGACGTAGGTAGGGCTTGTTTTGATTTTTACCTTGTAGTTTCCGGGTGTACCGGAAATCGAATCAACTTCTGAGCTGGTCAGTGTCTGGATATAAGGGTTCGGTTTCAGTCTCTTAAAGTTGATTTCCAGTCCGCAAAGGGGAGGGCACAGTTTTGGGAAATATTGATAAAACCTGGAAACGCGACCTCCAAGGGTTGGATTTTTTTCAACCAGAATTACTTCATAACCGACCTCGGCCGCTTCCAGGGCTGTCGTGATGCCACTGATTCCGCCACCGATAACTAATATTTTTCCTTTTTGTTCTGCCATTCAATTCCCTTGTGTTGGATCGGATAGTCAAATATTGTGAATAATTCTTTTGCATAACACGATTAAACACCGTTTAACCGGTGGAAACAAAATATTTTACTTCCGGAGTGAACTTCTAGAGGTTATCATCTCACGGTAAAAACAGAGCGGTGATTGACATGAAGCCCCATCACCACTCTGCCATCTCTTTCAAACAGGCATCTGACCGCCTCTAAACGAAGAATGCGGAATCAGATACCGTTCCAGAATGCTCTGGACTAAGCAGGGATGATCTGATGATAGTCACGCTTGAAAACTTTCCATTCCCGAGTGTTCTTATCATAGGTTGAGTTGGTGAAACACTTCCAGTTATCATCATCAATGGCCAGAAAATCGCCACGATAATAGTAACCTGGATAACGTGTTTCCTCTCTGAACAGAATGTGTTGTGCATGGGCTTCAGCAGCAACGATTCTGTGATGATTTTCCCAGGCCCGCAGCAGCTCATGACGGTCAGCTGCACACATATGCTGTTCGTCTTCCTTCAACATCTCCAGATACCTCAGACCCTCTTCCAGCATGGTCTTACTGGTCATGTAATAAGTACTGGTACCACCTGCGTACTCATCCATGATTTTCTGCAGACGTTGCTGCACCATAGCGGGACGGATGTACTCGGGGTTAATGTCAGGATCAGTGGTGTAGCCACTGAACTTGGCATATGTTTCCATCGGGAGGTACACTTCAGCTGCCAGTTCATCTGTTGATTCAGCAAATTCAGGCATGGCAGGATTGTCCATGCAGTAAGCCACCATCATTTTACCAGCAACGCGACCTTCTGCATGTGAACCGGAGGAGAACTTATGACCGGAAGCACCTGCACCATCACCAGCTGTAAACAGACCTTTGACAGTTGTCATCCGGTTGTATCCCCAGAAGTATTCTGCAGGACCGAAATCGCCAGGACCACTCACCCACAGACCGGCGCAGCCAGCATGTGAACCGAGCATATAAGGCTCAGACGGCATCAGTTCAGAAGGAACCTTTTCAGGGGCCATGTTGTTGGCAGCCCAAACACCTGCCTGAGAAATGGACATATCTAGGAAATCTTCCCAAGCTTCCGCTTCCAGATGTTTCATGGCTTTTTTGTCCAGCGTTTCGCCCAATTTCTGCAGAGCGACATCCGTATGAATCTTGATCGGACCCTTACCGGCTTTCATGTCGATAATCATCATGTGGTTCCGCATACAGGTTCCAATTGCATCAACATACTTGCCATAGTATTTTCTGGCTTCTGCTTCGTTTGTGACACAGTAATCTTCACCCAGAGCGTTGGTCGCCTTGGCTTTAAACAGCAGAAACCAAGCACCGACAGGACCATAACCGTCCTTGAAACGAGCCGGGACGAAGCGGTTTTCCATCAGCACCAATTCAGCACCGGCTTCAGCACCCATGGCGTAGTTTGAACCGGAGTTCCAGACAGGAAACCATGCGCGACCCTGACCTTCTGCAGTCGCTCGACCCCTGAAAAAGTTCACACAGCCACCACAACCCAGCAGAGCGGTCTTGCATTTGAAGATATAGAGCTTGTGCTCTCTGACGCTGAAACCGACAGCACCAGCAACCTTCGTTGGATCGTCCTTGTCATTCAGGACTTTGATGATAAAAACACGCTCAAACAGGTTCTGTTCAACACCCGTAGCAATTCGGTTAGCTTCCAGAGCAGCTTTCCCGGCCTCACCCACAACGACTTTGTAAGACTCACCGTTGATCATGATTTGCCATTTACCGGAACGAACCGGCTTGCCACCATCCCGCAGAGACGGTTTGCCTTCTTTGGCAGCCTGATGGCCGTCCAGTGATTCACCTGCATCTCCTTTTTTCCAGATGGGCAGGCCCCAGTCTTCGAAGAGATGAACAGAGTCATCCACCCAGCGAGCCAGGTCATAAACCAGGTCTTCACGGGTGATTCCCATCAAGTCCTGACGGACATATTTTACGTAATCAGCGGCGTTGTTCTCGCCAACGTAGGTATTAATAGCAGAAAGTCCCATTGCGACGGCGCCGCTTCGATCAACAGCTGCTTTGTCCACCATGGTCACCTTAATGCCCTGCGGGCTGGCCCATTTGTCTGCTTCATAAGCTGCACCACAAGCTGCCATACCACCACCGATAATCAGAACGTCTGTCTCGTGGACGACGATTTCCGGCTTTTCAATATGCTCAAAATTATTAATTTTGGGTTCCATTACGCTAACACTCCTAAAATGTTGTAATGAGTAAAATAAGCGGTGAAATCAAATATTTCATATAAGCAGTTATGCCGGAACGGAATAAGCTACGCCTGCGGCCTGCTGTGTGTACAACCCCTGCTCTTTAATCTTGCTGACGTCAACCTTAACATCCTGAACGCCGGCAGTGATTGACAGTTGTCCTTCCTCGACGGTTCGAATCGGGAACTTGAATCTCTTGATCATGCCATCGCGAAATTTGACCGTCCACATAATCGTATCCGTTCCTCTCATCGGGATACATGAGGCTCCAAGAGGTGCGAAGTCAGCATAGCACCTTACTTCGATTGCCTGCTGCGGGCAAATCTTTACACAATTATAACATTCCCAGCATTGAACCGGTTCCTGGTTGTATGCTTTCAATTTTTCCATGTCCAGGGTCATCAGGTCATGAGGACAAATATACATACAAGCGGTTTTGTCCTGGCCTTTACAACCGTCGCATTTTTCTGCAATTACAAAACTTGGCATTTCAATTCTCCTAGAAGAGTTCTCGTTTTGCAAAAATGGTTTATAAAACAATTCTTTATGGTTTTTGCACTTTTGTTGTGATCCAACTTCGACCTACAAAAAACAGACTTTATTTTACTAAAGTAAATAACCATGTCAAGCAAGGTTGACTGACATAAATCAAGGATTTACATGTAAATCCCGTTATTTTTCCATAAATCGTGCAAACAGCTTTCCTTAATGCTTCCTGGGACGAATGGGACCTTCCCCGAAAAGCACAAATTCGAGCCATTTAAAGCCAAATTTCAACAATTCATCGTCATCCTTCCTGATCAAGTCTGCTGTCGCCTGGCTAACTTCAAAACGTTCCAGAAAAGAACTCTCAAAAACAAAACTGCGAAAGGTATCCTGGTCGAAACTCACCATGATAAAGATATTCAATTTTTGATCTTTATCATCTTTTAATCTCAGAGACTTCAATCGCGGAATCATTTCGAGCCAGGGTTTATTGAGTTCATCCAGTTCGGCCACCCCCTGATTGGCTTTCCATTCCGGGATAGACCAATTCTGGCCCTCAAAGTGCCCCTGGCACATATCCTCTTCAATGATGAAAAAGGGTTGCGCGCTTTGACCCGCAGTCGGATCCTGGGTTGCCACGCCTGTCGGATAGTTCCGGCAGACAGTTGGCCGGCATTCATACATAGAACACCCCTCCTCCCCCAGAAAGATACACTGTCTGCGTTTTTCATCCTTCACAGTCAGTTTCAGCAAAGGAATTTCTGAATCCTTATAGGTCTGCATGGTGGTGTACTTTACCAGAAATTCATCGGAACGAATGCCCAGTTTTTTCTTCAACCGCAATACATCAAACGGTGTCAGGACAACATCGATCTCATGACAGCAGGCATTGAAACATGAGATCCCGGGGTGGCAGGAAAAGCGGAAAGTAGCATCATCAGCTATCGGTTTAAGGTCAAACTCTCCCCGCTCTCTCCTATTTTTTTGTTTTTTATCTTTTTCCATTTTCTTGAGTCAATATAACGTTAACAAAGGTGTAACCAAAAACAGAAGGCTCCTGGGCCTGTCAGTTTTTCAGAACGATATTCTATATTTATTTAAGGGTCATCTCCCGGGCCAAAACCCCCTCCGGTAAGTTTCTAGCTAGCCAGTTTTAGTCATGATAGTTAATCCACTGCGATGTCACTCACGCATCCAAAATCATCAGAATCCGCCAACTGCGATGATAATAACCGGTCTCTATCTAAAACAACAGAGAAACCAGACGGACGCGATACGATTTCCAATCGAGTCGCCCAGTGTCGACTTTTTCGACACAAGCCACTGGCCAACAAAACTGTCCGGGAAACAGCTCAATCATCCGGCGGTTTTTCGAAACTGCATGCGCCCAGCAGTCCCAGCCTGAAATCATGCAGCACCTGACTGCACGTTTTGACGTAATCGACGCCCCCCCCTTTTTCTTTAAAATTCAGTTTGGCGCCAATTCTCAGCAGCAGCTCCTGACTCTCGCGTATTTCAGAATTATCCAATTGATAACGCTGAAAAAATTCGGGTGTGGCAGCCTTTTGCAAGTGGTCGACCACAAATGCCGCGACCTTCTCTTCACCGATGATCTGATCTTTAATGGCATGAATCGCGCAGAGCCATAGCCCTTCCTGCTCAGTTTCAATCCTGGGTGGCATGATTCCTGGAGTATCGAGCAACTCCATGTCCTTCCCAAGGACAATCCACTCCTGCGCTCGCGTCACGCCCGGCCGATCACCCGTGTTGGCCGCTTTTCGCTTGGTTAATCGATTGATAATGGTCGACTTGCCCGTATTCGGAATTCCCAGCAGCATCATCCGCAGGGGGGGGGGGTGAATGCCCTTGCTGATGAACTTCTGCCATTTCTGCTGCGTCACTGCATGAGCCATTTTTGATAATGATTTTATTGATTTCATATCAAAGGCATCCAGAAAGAGGACCTGCTCTTTTCGCCGGGCGAACCAGCTCTGCCAAAGACGAATATTGGCCTTATCCGCCAGATTGGCCTTATTGAAAACAATCAGGTGGAGCTTTTGATGCAACAGCTTTTCCAGCGCAGGATTTCCTGAAGCTAAAGGAATACGCGCATCCCGAATTTCCAGAACCAGATCCACCTTACTGATTTTAAGCCGTACATCACGCATGGCCTTGGCCATATGACCCGGAAACCAGTTTATCCGAACCTGGCTTGAACCTTCCTGCGGATCGTTGTTCTTCCCCATTTTCATAAAACTTCCCGGTGCTTTGTGCGAATCGTCGAATCTATTAAATGAATACTCTATACCCCTTCTCACCGTTAGGTCGATCATCTCATCAACGTCCGCTTTCTCCATGTAAAATTTCCCCTGTTTTGCACTAAACCGTCCAGGACTAAACAGACAAAACCCAAGTTTCCATCAATAACCGGAAAAAACCGGGGGTTCGTATTTGCCATTTCTGAAACGAACGTTCACTATCTGTAAATTTCCAGAAAACCCAATCTGCGCCGCGGTCCGAGGTTAGATGGTATGAAAGGGGACTGCAGTATTTCAGCAAATTTTTAGGTTTTTTAATCTATTGTTATATTTATTTTTTAATGGCTTTTAACCCGTTTTCCCCTTTCTCATCCACGCAGGGTTCTCAATCCCCCATTTTCTATCCTTGAAAAATTAGGTAAGGTTTGGAAAAACAAAAAAAAAACAGTTGAAATTCTATGTTTTTTTTTACTATGCTGAATTCATAAATTTTTAAAAACAGAGGCCAATAAATCATTTAAATTTTGACACAATTCATTGATTTATTGTTTGAGATCATATATCTTCTAAAAAAGGTAATCCGAAGTTTATTAAGAAGCTGATATTCAGGCGCTTCAAGGCTGATCCATCACCGATCATATTTCATGACAGGATCTCCCCTGGAAAAAAGTTCTAGTATTTTCAATATACGACAGTCAAAAACCCAAAACGCACTTCCCTATGAAAATCTCACCGGCCAATAAGAAATTCGATCATGAGATCAGAGTTGCCACACTAAAGACATTGGAGTTGTTTAAGGACCTTGGCCACGAAATGTTATTGGAGCTTTCAAAATTAACCACCATTCGAACACTCAAGAAAAACGAGGTCATATTCGAACAGGGGGATGTTGCCACCAAATTTACATTTGTAAATAAGGGTTTGGTTAAAGTAATCAGAAGCTTGAAGCCGGGGCAGGAGATGATTTTAAGAATTGCCACGGAAGGAGAGTTTTTTGGTATTTTTGCAATCTTCAGTGAACAGACTTATGCTGTCAGAGCAGTGACCGAAGGTGAGGTGACGCTGGTAGAAATCCCAATCGAGCCGTTTTTCAAGTTTCTGGAAAAGCATCCCGAGATTTACCGAAAGTTTTTAAAATTCAGCAGCCAGAACAGTCAGCAGCTGATGAGAAAAGTTCCCGAGATGGCCCTGACCCGAATTGAAT
>JAHJRI010000423.1 GCA_018830885.1 bacterium
AAGTATTTCAAAATCCTTCCTGAGAATGGCCAGGGCGGCAGCGGAGCGATAGAACTTAGACATGTTCAAGTTTCTGCCGCAAAAGAATTTCGTTAGCAGAACCGGAACCTGGTGTGCGCAAAACTGCGAAATACTCATTTTCGTGATATTTTACTTTAGCAATCTTTGCCATGACTGGTAACGTTGATTAAATACCTACTAAAAATTTAGAAGGAGATAAATTATGGCCACCTTGAATATTTCATTACCTGATAAACTTCGGGAATATATATAAATTTGAGAGTTGGGAGGGGTGAGTTTCCGAGCGCGAGCGACTATCTAAGAGATTTAATCAGACATGATAAAGAACAACTTGAACAGTTGTTGGTTGAGGGAATTGAAAGTGGAAAATCTAAGCTGCTTAATTTGGACTCGATTAGAAAAAAACTATATCGTTTTAAAATCAAATGTTTAAGATTCATTCCTGAAATTTGTGGCACTTTTTGTGACTTCCCTTGATTTCACTTTGTTTCATTCTATTACGCTACAGTTATCCCTGGAGATTGTGTAGGTCCCTGTCGACGATGCCGGATGGTCGGTACCCCATCAACCAGATATTATGGGATAATCGTCCCGTGCTATGAGTGTGGTTGCGAAGACCGGTCAAGTTTGCTTCGAATTAGGAAAAACCGGTTGTAAATGCAATTCGTCACTGACAGCATCCCCTGAAATTCATTTAAAACGCCTGATCCACTCCAAATCACCCCAATATTGATGACGGTTTTGGGAATCCGATCCATCTCCTCTTAATGAGTAAAAGCACATGCACTCTTGAGCCCGATGATACCGTGACGATGCAAATATCAGGAATGCTTAACTTCGTGGGACCTGGGAAGGGTGAAGATAAAATCGGTGCCTTTACCGGGTACACTGGCAGCGGATATGGTTCCACCGCATTTTTCAACAAATTCCTTGCAGAGAATCAACCCCAGACCGCTTCCCTTTTCACCGTTTAAACCAGCCGTCGAGTGGCAGGATTCCAGGTTGAAAATTTTCTGCAGGTGGGTTTCCTGGATACCGATTCCGGTATCGGAGACCCTGATTTCCTCAACATCCCCAAGTGATCTTGAATCAATCCGGATGCAGCCGTGATCCGGTGTAAACTTGATCGCGTTTTGCAGCAGGTTCCGCAGGATGGATTCCAGCATATTCACATCGGCAATCACAGTGGTTGAGTTGTGGATTGATATCTCAACAGTGATATTCCTGGATGCGATCTGAATGGCGTGAAGGGATTGCATCTCCATGACAAGCGGCTGCAGAAAGATTCGTTCCGGCTGCCAGTCAAACAGTCCGGTTTGCAGACAAGACCATTGGAGAAGGTTCTGAAGCAACTTCCGGATCTGGACGGAACTCTGCTCAATTGTGTCAATAATCCTTCGTCTTTCTGTTTCATCAATTTTGTCATAGCGTTGATGCAGTCTGTGGATGAATCCGCTCATGGAATGGAAGGGTGCTCTGAGGTCATGCATAAAGACGGTGAAAAACTTGTCCTTGGCCGCATTGGCCCTACGCAGATCGTTTTCGGTTTTCTTCAGGCGGTCCAGCGCGTCCTTCAGCAGGAGCTGTGTTTCAATTCTGGCCATCAATTCAACCATATTGGCCGGTTTGGTGATATAGTCGCAGGCGCCGGTCTTCAACCCCTTGATAATACTCTCACTATCGCTCCTCGCCGTCAGGAAGATGATAGGGATATCGCGGGTGATAGGTGAGCCTTTCAGGATCTTCGATACATCCGGCCCGCTCAGAATCGGCAACATATAGTCCAGGATGATCAGGTCAGGGACTTCAATTTCAGCCAGATTGACTGCCTGTTCGCCGGTGAACGCGGGTATGACGTCAAATTTTTTCCGATTCAGATGATAGCTGAGGAGTTCGACAATATCTTCCTCATCGTCCACCACCAGTATTTTTTTGCCGGGTCCCACTTCCATCGCTGGCAGGGAGCCGTATCCGGGTTTTTCCGGAGTGTAAATCAGTTTTTCAGTATCCATTGTTTTATCTGATGAGTTGGTGCCGTCCATTGGTTTCACTTCTCTGACCCGATCTCCAGGTCCTGGAGCGTTTCGGTAACCGTTGATTGAAGATGACCGGCCACTGTTCCGTCGGTCGTCTTTCGAGATCTACTCTGGTTGTAGGTTATAAGTGGGGTGTTAGGAGGTCGTTAGTGACCGGTTAAATTTGCGATGGAGATTACCCCGCATCGAAGGCGGCCCTGAAGTCCTATGCGCAAACGGCCTTCTTTCTCGAGAACTGCCGGGTCTTAAACGCATTCCTAACCTGATACTCATGTTTAGAGTACAAAGTCAGGATAACGTGAGACAAAACCTCTCAACAGGCAGTGTTTGCCCTGGCACAACGCAGCCCACATGAATCGACCATCACGATCAAATTAACGGTAACCGTTCAGTCGACATATTTCCAGCGGAGCGGGGGCAGGTACGACATTTAAACCATTCCAGGTGGACATTCATGTCTGTCTCCAAGGGCGTTTCAGTCACATTCTGTTCGCCATGCTGATGCCAGCAGAAAACTGGTGAATCGGCACCATCACGTTCAACAAGGGTAGCATGCGATTATGAAGAATCAAGAAATGGTTAACAGACAATCGGCAAAGGGGATGCTGGGTGGACTTTCGATCAGCCGTGCCCTGGGTCTGGGTTTTTCAGTCACCCTGATGATAACAGTGATTATCTGCATCACTGTTATCTGGTTCAGCTGGATGATAGGACGCTCTCAGAGCGAAACCCGGGACATGCAGCAGCGTGCTCTGTATTCAGTCTCGCTTTCCCGGCAGATGGAACAGTGGATGCTGCTGCTGCGACAGACAGAGGCAGAACAAACCCGGATGATCAGTCTGCTGTATCAGCGACAATTGCAGAATGCCGAGGAAATCGTGGTCTCCCGGGAAGACGCGGATCCGTTGAAAGCATTGCTGGAGAGCCAGGCACGGCAGGATATGGTCATTCGTTTTCCGGAGACGGGACCCCATTTTAAGGAACTGGAAGGGATTCATCAAAGAACGATTCAAACCCGGCAGAAGATGACAACGGTCTGGAGACAGAGTCATGCAGGGCTGGCTGACCTTTTGCACGAAGTTCGCCGCACCATGGTTTACTGGACGTTGAAGGTGGCCAATATGATATTTGTACAGAGTTCAATTGATGAACTGCTGTTTGAAAATCTTGAGGATACGCCGCTGGGTAAGCTTCAGTCGCATCCTCTTTTTGTAGAATCGGCGAAATCGATACCCTTGCTGTTGGAGACTATGGAAAAGACCAGACCATTGAATCAGAGACTATGGGAAGCAGCCTTTGAACTGGATACGCATATCATGATGTCAGAGTGGGACCAGGCCCGGAAACTGTACCGGGATGTTTTCCCGGCAGCCACCAAATCCATTGGTGTTTACCTGGACAATGTGATCGAGAGTGAAGAGGACATATTGGCGGCCCAATCCGCAGCCGGCACAATTCTGAATGAAGAGATGGTTCCTCTCAATGGGGCAACCCTCGGTGTCATAAAAAAACTGCGCGGTCAGCTGAACGGAGCGTTTGAAAGTCAGCAGCACCGGGTGGCAACACAAACGACAGAAATGGAGCAGACCTGGCACAAGGTCGAGCGCATCATCAGCAGCATCAAATGGGTGATTATTTTTTTAACCATCATTTCAGGACTGTTCTCGCTCGTCTTTATCAACTGGATTTCCAAGCGCATTATACGACCCATCAAAAATCTGGCACTCAGAACCAACGCCATTTCTAAAGGGGATTTAAGCAGGGATAACATCCCCAACGGCAGAAAAGATGAGATCGGTCTGCTGATCAACTCGGTCAACGAGATGTCCGGATCCCTGCACGAACTGGTTTTCCGCTTTTCCACGACCATGAACGATGTCGCTAGCACCGCCGGGAAAATATCAGTTGCGAGTCGTCAGACAGCCGCTGGGATGAATGAACAGGCTTTATTTGTCAGCGATATTCGTGATAAAATCGGTGCCATTTCACGGTCTGCGGAAACAATTGAAGAAAGAGTGCAGGAAGTGACCCGGCAAAGTCGAAGCGCTGAACAGACTGCCAAAGACAGTATTGAGACGGTGAATGAAGCATTACGACGGATGACAGACATTCAAGGTATTTTTTCCTCGCTCTCAGAGGGGATCATGCAGCTCAAAGTCAGCAGCCTGGAGATTGGGCAGATCATCGGTCTGATTACGGATATTGCCAGAAAGAGTCACCTGCTGTCCATGAACGCCAGTATTGAAGCTGCCCATGCAGGAGCGCGCGGGAAGGGGTTCATGGTAATCACAGAGGAGATGAAGAATCTCTCCAGGCAGACGTTGACGGCGACTGAGCGAGTCGAAGCGTTCATCCTGGATATTCAGGACAAGACCCAGAAGGCCGTCGACATGTCAAGCGAGGGTATGTCGGCGGTTATCGATGGTTCAGACCTGTCCAAAGTGGCCCAGGGACACCTGGGTATGATCGCCCGGAATGCGGAACAAGTCGCCGAGATGATCCAGACCACCACCACCATTGTCAAATCCCAGTCTGACCAGACTCAGTTCATGACCAGTCTGATTGAAGAAATATCGGTTATTTCCCAGCAGTCCAACGTCTGCGCCAATGAGACCGTTAATATCGGGGTTCGCCTGAATGAAAAATCCAACGAAATTCAGTCGGTCTTAAGCCATTTCCAGCTGAACTGATCCAGCCGCACAGGCACCGGCTTTTTGCGCGATCTTTGTTGACCATCTCATCAACGGAAATCCCGTGTGAATTTTGCCAGGGTCGGATTCTGGCGACCAGACTTTTTCGGGAATCAATGCGCCCATTTCGCTGCCGATTCCGATTAGGGTCAGCAGTTCCCCCGCTCTCCCCGCTCCCGGTCTGAAAGGACCAGCTTGGCTGTGGTTGCAAGGGCGACCTTGAAGGTGTGAGGTCGATGGGAATATGGTAGCCAGGGAGTTTCAGCACAAACAGCCATCTTGAACTTTACAGAATCCTGAATTTGATTCATTCTGTCAGTTGAGAAATCATGGATTTTTGTGTGGATGATGAGGACCGCGAATATGGATGAACAGGAGAAACGCCAATGGAAAATGCCCCCGTCCTGGTTGAAAAAACCGGGTATATTGCACAGATTACACTGAACCGGCCGGAAAATCGCAACAGTATGAATGCCGATCTGATGGCCGCTTTTATTGAGGCGGTGGATGAGATCAAGGCGGACCGCGAGCTGCGCTGTCTGATCATCACCGGCAGCGGCAAGACCTTCTGCGCGGGTGCTGATTTCAGCTCGAACCTGGATAATCCGCTGTTTCGCCTCCCCAATGCGGGCCTGTTAAATATGTACGAGCCGTTTCTGAAGTTGCAGCAGATATCCATTCCCATTATTGGCGCCCTCAACGGCCATGCCATCGGCGGCGGTTTCGGGCTGGCGCTGATGTGTGATATCCGTGTCGCCAACAAGAATGCCAAATACGGGGCCAATTTTGCGCGACTGGGAATCCATTCCGGTATGGCCATCTCCTACATGCTGCCGAGACTGATCGGTCTGCCCCGGGCCAACGAGCTGCTCTTTACCGGGCGCCTGATTGATGGCGTCAAGTCGCAGGCCCTGGGTCTGGTCAATTATGCCGAAGCGGAGGAAAAAGTGCTTTCCAAGGCCCGGGAGCTGGCCAAGGAGATTGCAGGCTGCGCTCCGGTGGCTGTCTCCATGATCAAGCATTCCGTCTATCGGGGGCTCAATTGGGATGTCCTGGCAGCCGCAGAATGGGAGGCCCACTGTCAATCCCGCACCTTTGAAATGGAAGACGCCAAGGAGGGGATCAATGCCCTGCTGGAAAAACGGGAACCGCAATTTAAAGGCAACTGATCAGGGGCTCCCGGTGAAAGCAGGACCTCAGCGTCCCTTGAAATCGGGGGAGCGTTTTTCAAGAAACGCGGCGATTCCCTCGGCGGCATCTTCGCAGGCGGCAGCCTGAAGCTGACCGAGACTCTCCAGGTGCAGCTGCTGCTCGTAGCTGTTATCAAAACTCTTCCAATAAGCCTGTCGAATCAGGCCCAGGGTCGATGTGGGGCCATTGGCCAGGGCCTCCGCCATCCTGAACGCTTCAGGCAGGAGCTGGTCATCCGGCACCACCCGGTTGATCAATCCCCACGCCAGTGCTTTTTCAGCCGGCAGACGTTCCGCCAGCAGCGAGAGCTCCATGGCCCTGGCCAGACCGATCAGCCTCGGCAGCAGCCAGGTGATGCCGCCATCGGGGATCAGACCGATCTTGCGGAAGGCCTGCAGAAAGTAGGCGGACTCCCCTGCCAGAACGATATCCCCCATCAGTGCCAGGGTCATGCCGATCCTGGCAGCCGGTCCCTGAACGGCGGTGACCACCGGCATTTTCAGCTCCCGCAGCATCAGGAAAAACGGGTTGTAGGTGTTATCCAGGGAGAAGGGGATCTCCGCCTTGCCTGACACGGGCTTCTCTTCCTTGATCTGCGCCCTGTCCGACAGGTTGGCCCCGGAACAGAATCCGCGTCCGGCACCGGTCAGGAGCAGGCAGCGAATCCCGTTTTCCGGCGCAGCGACTTTCGCCACGGCGGATTTGAGTTCCTCCAGCATCAGCTGGGAGATGGCGTTCAGGACCTTGGGATGGTTCAATTCAATGACAGCGAGGTTTTCGCGAAATTCGAGGTTGATGCGCTGATAGGTCATATCAATTCCTTTTCATTGACGTTTGGGCGCCCGGTTTCAGATCGCACCGCCAGGGTGGGACGGGAACTCCGGGAAAATGGGTGGAACCGTTGGTGTTCCATTATTTGATGGAGAAAGATTAGCAGGCGGGGACCGGAATGGCAATCTGAAACGGAGGCCGGGCTAGAGTCGGTTTTTGTAATCCTCGTAGTGAAATTCCCGGGCAGTCCGGATCTGGTCTGTTTTTGTCCGGATTCGAATGGCGGGCAGCCGGACGCCATTAAAGAGACTGTTTTTCACCATGGTGTAGTGGGCCATATCCATAAATATCAGCTTGGAACCCCGCTCCAGGGGTACCGGGAACGAATAGTCGCCGACAATATCCCCTGCCAGGCAGGTGTTCCCAGCCAGACGATAGGTGTGGGGATGAACGCCCGGTTTGTCGGCGCCGAGAATCTCCGG
>JAHJRI010000424.1 GCA_018830885.1 bacterium
ATTTATACAGTGCGTTTCCCAGTGCCTCTAAATAAGCTATACCGCGAGGCTCGCCCCGCTGATAAACCAGCGTTTGGCGCTGACCGGGAAATGCCTTTGCATATTTTAGCATAATTGTCTTCTCTCTCCGACAGACAGCCGTACAAAGTTCACACGCACTTTGGGTGGTAGTGGCCAGGTTGAGAAACAACTGTGGCATATTGACATTCAGGCGCTTACAGGCACCAGACAGGTCTCTGGTTTCTTCAAACGCCATCTCGTTAAGTATGGTCACACCAAATAAGGCCGAGGATCCGTTGCTTTTCAGCAGATTACGCAGCATCTTAAGGTCCTTGGACATTTGTACCATTTGCCGCGAAATTTTCGGAAGCCTGAAGATATGTTTGTATTTCAGGAAAAGATTAAAAAAAACTTTTAGCCACTGGTCGATGAGCTCAGGGGTTTCCAAAAGACGAATCAGGTGTCCGGTCGGCGCTGAATCAAGAATAAAGAAATGATAATGCCCTTGTGTAAGAAATTCCATGATTGATGTGAGCGCCATAATTTCGTCAATGCCGGGTGGGGCGAGATCCATAACACGTTCCATTACGTCGCGGTCGAAGGTCAGATCCAAATTAGCGGAAATGCCGCTCAGAAATTTTTTCAGTTCTGCGGCATATTGATTCTTAAAATCCTCGAACATGGATATGGCGTCTATCTCCATGGCGGTCAGGCCCGGGATGATTCGCGTTGGTTCAGGTCCGATGGCTGAGCCAAAGCAGGCGGATAAGGAATGTGCCGGATCGGTTGAAAAGAGAAGAACCTCCTTGCCGTCAAGCTCCTGTGCAATTCTGATCGCCGAGGCACAGGCTAACGTGGTTTTACCTACACCGCCTTTACCGGCGAAAAGCAATAACTTCATATCCAAAGGCGGAAGATCAGCCGGTCGGTTGACTTTCGGCGGCAGATCCGTGGGTGCGTCACTGACGGCAAGTAGCGGATTCGGTACTGAAAATGCGCCCTCCCAAAAAAAAGTAAGTGCGTCCGTCCCGCGTATCTCCTGCCGGTACATGGGTACGCCTGTCAGGGCATAATCTGTTAGTTTTGGATAGTTTGCAACGATTTCAATTAGTTGCAGTCTTTGCCGATCCGAACATACCTTGCATGTGTTATCAGCATACAGTCGATTGATAATGACATCCTTGACGGGTATCTGCAGCTTATGTAACTCTTCTAACAGCATCAGGGTTTCGTGAATGCTGAGGGCTTCGGCAAGCAGCACCGGCACGAAAAGGCAGCGGACCGAATCCATTAACAGCGTTTTCATCTGCCCGACCGAAGCAGACAGGCTCAACAGAAATTCATCGAGTTCATCGCGCTTGTAGTATCCGGCAAACAGCTTTTTCATATATCGATGTTTGGCCAGCAGGGCATCTAGGGCGTCCAGCCACTTTTGAATCAGCTCCGGCATGGCCAGAAGCCGCAAGGTATGACCGGTAGGCGCAGTATCAACCACAATTCGATCGTATTTCTCCGCTTCCACCCAGCTGGCGATTTCTAAAAAGGCCATTAGTTCATCCAGCCCGGGGAGAGAGAGAGCCATGAACTGACTGATGTCCTCATCGTCCAAAAAAGTCCCGCGCGACGCGATTTCCTGCAGCTTGGCCTGGCTTTTATTTTTGAAGTCATTCAGGCAGGCCTGGGCATCAAATTCATCGATTTGCAGATTGACCGGGCGGGGAGAATCTGCCAGGCTGTCGATTAGTGAGTGCGCCGGATCGGTTGAAACCAGAAGAAATTTTTGCTCAGGGTGATCGCGGGCCAACTGAAGGGCCGTAGATGCGGCACACGTGGTTTTTCCAACTCCACCTTTACCGCCGAAAAGCAGAAATCGCAAGGCATCGTTATGTAAGAAGGATGGTGAATATGCCAATCGCGTACCTGTGTCAGGGAGCGGTTTCATCAGCCTCGTCCCTCCCTCCGGCCTCAATTTCATCCAGACGGTCAAGCAACGCGTTTTCGCGCTGGTCAAATTCGGCTTCGGTTATTCTCCCGGTCTCCAGTTCCATATACAATTCGCTCAATTGCGTCGTAATCGCCTCGCTTTCGTTTGCGATTTCATTCTGGGCAACATTGTGAAGCTCACGGAAAATCCACAAGATACTGCGGACTGGAAAAAATAAAATATCGTCCACGATCAACATGTTAACAAAGTCGCTTTCCAACGTCATCACGAGCGGCAGTGAAACACTCGTGGTTTCGAAAAGGTTGCTGCCGCAACTTACGAATGTACGCAATGACCTTTTGAAGTTAAATAAGTTATATTAAATTGTTTAATTTATAATTCACTTAAAACTCAAGATTGAGTTCCACAAAATTGTGTGGCGCCCATGGTCCATTGTAGTCGAAAGTAAAATTGTTGTCGAACAGGTTGGCGGCCTGCATTATCCCCTTCTCAAATTCCGACTCGGCCTTGCGGCGCACCAGACAGGCCAGGTTCATGACCTCTTTTTCGCTGCGGCATTTGTTGCGCTTGATCTCGGAACAATACGGGGACAAGGCGTTTTCCACGTCTACGGTATGGTTCTCCCGATCCTGGCTCAGGATGCGGTCAAACATGCGCCCCAATTCAATTTTGTCTTCATACGAGGGTACCCGATGGGTTCCAAAATAGGTGTCGCGTGCGGATCTCAGTTCCTGGTGTAAATCGGTAAAATAGTCGAAAATGTTCGGCACATCCCAGCTGACGTGCAATCCCATCTCAACCTTCCCATGTACCTGCTTAAACTGTTCTTTAAAGTCGCCTTTGTTAAGAGAAAGTATCCGTTCAACCTCTTTGCCCCCGCCGGCAATGATACCAAAAGACATGGGCAAGGGCGTGCACCCATCCAACAGCCATCTGAGAACACTCTGGTGAGCGGCCAGGTGTCTGCGTTCCGGCCGAAGTTTCTGATTGGAAATATCACTGACAATCGCTGATACATGGCCATTGGAAATGCTATAAACATCTGCATCAAATAAACCGATGCCGCTCTTGGTTTGATTGGATGCGCCTTCCACAATAGCGTA
>JAHJRI010000425.1 GCA_018830885.1 bacterium
ACCAGTCGGCCCCCCTCTGGATATCAATATATCTCCCGGAAAGTGTTTTGCCGCCACCGCCTGCCGATTTCAGACCGCCTGTAACATTGACACCGGCTACCGTCGTGAACCAGTTGGCATATTTCCCGCCCAGGTATCCTTGGATTGTTCCAGTCAAGGACTCGGTACTGACCCCCGAGAGTTGCTGTAAATCCCACGTCTTTGAACCGGCATCCAGGGGAAGCATTTTGCCTGCAATAGCGGCGTCAATATGGTTCCCGTTGACATAACCTTTTGATGCCGCTGCGTCTGAGCTGGTGCCTGACGGAACGGTAAAAGTAAAATTCACCCCGGCTGATGCAGAGGCTACGGTCCAAGCAGCATTTAGGGCAGAGACCGCACTGCCCCATACATGGACAACATCGCCCTCAACTACTGTTGCATCGGTTAAGGCCGTTGCTGTGGTTCCTGACACCGTGATAGATGTAATGTCGATTTCTGCCCCTGCCGATGCGGTGTAGTATCCAGCAGCCCGGTTATTTGTCAAAGCCTTGATCACTGAAAACGGGTCTGTCGTTGCTGATGTGATACAGTCCGCATCCTGGGAGGCGAAAATAAAAAGTCTGTCATTTGCCAGACACCAAGCAGCACCAGCCTGAATCGAAGTCGAATCTCTGGCAGGCGTCAGAACCCCGTAAAAATCGGAATCAACCAGAATCGCAGCGTCAAGGGCTTCTGTGACCGTTTCGCCTGATGCCTGATAAATAACCTTGATTGATTCCGCGGTGTAAGCCTGGGAAAAAAAGGCCGTCGCCATCAACCCAACCGGCGTGTAAGAGGGGAAATCCACCAGCAGAGCCGTCAAACTGAGATATGTCTCAACCCTGTCTTTTGCCGTGTCTCCATGTTTGTGAACAATTGCGGCTATTCCAAACCCCGGTCTTGTGACCGATGTATCAGAGATCGATACTGTAATCGCCACTCTATTATCTAATTCCGTCATTTTATGCCCCTGATAAAGTTAAGCCGCTGTTTGCCTCGGTCGGAACCGTGATAGTTTCAAACCAGTCCGTATCCTTCAATTTTGTTTGTGCGATGCCTGAAAAAGTAAACTCAACTGATGCCTGGTGGATATATTTATCGCTGTCCACCCCTTCCAAAACCCCCGGCTGAATGTTCTGGCTCATGGGAGCATATGCGATGTTGACCGCATCCAGAAGACTCTTGGCTGGGACCAGAAAAGCCCTGTTTAATGTGTTTTGAGCGAACCTGTAAGCCGTCGCCCTGATTGCTGCCCCGTTCTCATCGTATGAATCCGTAAAAAATGAAATCTGGGTGTTCCATGCGAACGGGTGAGAATAAGTTTTTTCAACGTAATCATCTGTTTTTACCCGGCTGCTCCATGGGTGACCCTGCGACGGCTGGGAAACAATTGTGATCACCGCATAAGGTCTTTTTCTGGGAAGATCGAAACCCGCCCAGCGGACCTTGGGGATCGTATTTCCCTTGCTGTCTTTGGTCGCCGTGAGAGATGATAGACCTGAAGCCGATAGAACCCAGGCCTCGATTGCATCCTCAATGGTGGAAAAGTCCGTTATCTGTTCAATTGTCTGAGTCATTCAACAAACACCATATTAGCGGACATTACCTGGTCCCAATCGTTGACCTTTTTCACTTCAAACCAGTGGTTTTTGAATTCCACTTGATCGCCCATGTCCAGATAATCGGGCGGGATGACTTCTGCAAATCTCCAGGTCAGGTGCCTTTGACCATCAGGAAGCCGGTCAAGTTCCTGGCTCCCTAGAGGTTGTGTTCTCATATGTTCAAGCGTTTTATACTGCCATGCTCCCTGCCCCCTGGATGAGACATCACCTGTTTTGAACCTGACCCTGTATGGTGCGTTTGGGTCCGTCTTGATCCTTTTCTTTACGATTTTGGCAAGGTGCTTCAGCTCTCTATCGTCCGGCATTATCCGACCTCATAATCAATGGCCTGTCTCATTCTGCCTGTGTCGATCAGAGGCGTGGTTTTGGGCTTCTTTTTATCCAGGGTGTAGGGATGATTCGGCTCGAACTTGCCTTTGGTCTTCATGTTCCGCTGGATTGCTTGGCGGTGCCTTTGTCCCAACTCTGCCAGTGCGTCCCGCTTGGTTGATAGTCCGTTTAAGACTTTCTTTTCCAGCCTGTCAGCTGCCCGGGATAGTTCCGGTTCCTGCTCATCAAACGTCTGTCGCATGAATGGTCTTGCCGGGATGGTGATCTGGGTTGTCTCTTTCTTCAAAGGCAATCCGGTTGCCATTAGGTACATTCTCATTTTTTGCGTGACGTTGATTTGTGTTCCGTATTCGTGGACCGTTGCCAGCTTGGCGAGATTGATCCCCCCGTCCACTGACTCCGATCCGTCTTTTGATAGAATCCCAACATCGACATAAGAGAGGTCTTTTTCCATCTCTTCCCAATACTTCTCCCACCCCATGTCGATAACTTCCTGGTCTTTCATATCATCATATACCGCTGCGGGACCTGGCTCATGATCCAATAAACCATGGTCCCGTATTGATTCGCGTTGATCAGATCGTCTGCCGTGGCGTTGTTCTTTGCCATCGTGTTTGAGACCGAAAAAGAGTCTATCGAAACACTGGACAACGAACCGGTGCCGGCTGGATTATCCATTGCAAAACTGGCATACCACGCCCCGACATTGATCTGTAATTGCTTGATGAGATTAGCCGGACACAAAGAGTCACCCGGCGTTGAACTGTCCGAGGGCAGATAGCAAAAGTCATGAACAAACTGCAGAATTGAATCTCTCTGTGACGAATCGAGGTCTTCAAGTTCGTCCCGTAAGTCAATCGCCCTCGCCTGGATGTCTTTGAAGGTGATCAGTAGATTCAATGTGAAGTCAGTTGTCATTTAGGCTCTGCCACCTTATTCGTCAGCAATTTTACTTCCTTTTCGAGAGCCTTGACCGCTTCTTTCAGGTCATTGTTCTCTTTTTTGAGGATCAACAACTTGCCATCATACTCCTTTTCAGCCTCATTCAGCATCGCGTCGCCGTCCGCTTTCAGCTTCTTTTCGGTCTCTTTGAACTTCGCCTGAAGTGCGTTGATCTCCGCTTTGTGGGCCTCTTTCAACTCCTTGACCGTGGATTCAGATTTGACCTCTTTCAAGGTCAATTCCTCGTAACGGTCTTTTTTGATCTGATTGCAGAAACCGGCATCCTCTTTCAAGAGGTCGTATTGACTCGACGGGATCTTATTGACTCCCGGCATAATCGTTACGGTGACGGCTCCTTTCTTCGGGTCCGGGTAGATATCATATGAAATCTCACCGGACACCTTTGATCTTAACAGTACATCAGCCATCGTCCCTCCTATGCGGCTTCGACGTTATAACGCTTGAGCAACGCTTTGTCGCGGATGAGTTTCATTCCGCCGAAATAGTCATAATAAGGGATGACCATTGACAAGCCCCTGAATTGTACCGGCATCGGGGTCAGGTCTTTCGGGCGAACAAAGGAAAAGGCCGCTGGATCGTTCGGCACCATCATGATTCCCGGGACCGTGTTGGAATTAAACATTGCATCAAAGGCATGGATCACCCGGTACTGAGTGACACCGGTTGCCAGTTTGCCCTCTGGACTGTTCAGAAATGCCCATGCAGTCGTATTCGTTCCACCGGCCGTGGTGTGCATGTAAAGATCAAACAGATAGTTGATCGATTCCAGGGGAGTGATCAGGGTGAAAGATGATGTTGATCCGGCAACACCGGTATCAATAGCAGGTCCACCCCACCGACCCAGAGTGGCGTTGCTGATGGCTCTCCGCATACTGGCAATGTCTGCCACAACTTCCCGCCCAATCTTATTGACCCAATACTTGAGAGCCGTACTGGATACAGAGTTCGGGTTGGCAACGGAGTCAGCCAGAGCCGCTTCGGTGATCAGGGAGGTATCGAACCCGATCAGATTGTCATTGCCATAAACGATCAGAGAGGCAATGTTTTCCAGATATGCCCGGCGGACAGACCGGACCTTTTCAATTTCCAGGGGAACGCCGGCGAAAGTTGCTGCGTCCATTTCCTGTTGATTCCAATCGATTGAGCCACCGCCCATTTCGATTTTGATCGAATGTTCTTCGCCTGAGATATGAGAAACGGGCAGGTCCATTGCGGAACCTGTGATCCGTTTATATGATCCCTGCATGTCGCCCAGGAAAAAGGTGTGCTTCTGTGCGCCGATGGGAACGGATGTCACCGGTAGCCATTTCAGGTAATCGATGTCACCATATTCGACCTCTTTGACTTCCCGGTCGAAATCTTCCAGTTGCCGTTGCGTGAACCGGGAAGCATCATCCAGGGACTCACCTTCTTTTACTTTGATGGTATCACCTAAGATGTCATCAACCGAGAATTGCGTTGAATCGATCCCGACGAATTCCATCTCAATCCGGGTGAGTGAATCTTCGAGCATTTTGACCCGGGTATCATCCATTGAGACAACACCGGCTTGAAAGCGAAGCTCGTTCGAGGTCTTCAGTCTTTCAATTGTTTCAACTGCTAAATTGCCCATGTTATCCCTCCTATACCTGAGCGATTAAAAGTTCTACTGCCACTGTACCGGCAGCACTGATGGTCTCGGCAAACTTCGCCTTGATTGCAACACAGGTTGCTTCATTTGCACCAACACCACCCACCGCGTCTGTGGTGTTGTATGCTGTTCCAACCGCGCCTGATGTCCCTGCCACAAACCGGACGTAAACAGTTCCACCCTTTGCAGCGGCGGAAGCGCATTCAACATACCAGCGACCGGACCGGGCAACTGGAACCAGAGCGTTTTGAGGATACCCGCTGGTGTAGTCATAACCTGTTGCGCGTTCTCTGGTATCGATGTCAACCGCCAGACCGATATAAACCCCACCTGTGGCCCCAGTGTCATCAATCATTACATCGTCCGCTGCTGCACCCTGAGTCAAAAACCGACCCGGCATAATAGCGGTTGCGAGTTCATTTCTTCCCGTGACAATATCCGAATGCAATTCGGACTGGAGGTCAACGGGTTTCCCGGGACGTCTTACCGTCAGGGTAGTGCTATAAGAATCTTGACCCATTGTATCCTCCTATTTCTTTTTGGGTTTCAGTGAATTAACATCGACTCTGGACAGGCTGGTCTTTTTGCCTGGCATGGAGTCCATTGAAGCACCTTTCAACGCCTCTTTGGATTTCAGACGCTCGGCGGTGTCTTTTGGATTCGCCTGGATGGTCTTGAACGCCCCCTCAATCTCCGAATCATCGAAAGACTGATTGGGGTAGACCTTGGAAACGATCAGCTTTTTACCTGCCAGCGGAGTATCGAATTCGGCCTCGATCTTGTGTTGCTTGGCGAGTGCCTGGACTTCTGACAATGCCTTGACCTGGGCTTTCAGATCGTCCATTGAGATGGTGTTTTCCAGCTTGGTTTCCAGCTCTTCTTTCTGGACTTTGACCGCTTTCAGTTCGCCGGTTGCTTCGTCCAGGCTTCCCTGGGTTGTCTGGATCTGGGAAATCAATTGCTTTTCCCTGGCCTTGAATTTCTCGATTGCGCTGGATGATTCGTCAGCGTATTCAATCGGGGACTCGTCCAACGAAAACGCCCCGACTTTAACAGCGGGTAGGAGTTCTTTCATTTGTACCTTTTGTTTGGAGTTGTGCTGCTGTTTCTCGAAGACAAGGACAGTCCCGGCCTCCGATTCGTCGAGGCTGATGCCAGCCCCTTCTGCTCTCGGATTGTCACACCCGATCGCAATGTGGTTGATGTCGATATCCGTGAAATCAAAAACCTCCGGGTCATCTGTGCGAACTGCAGTTCTGTAATAACCAGCAGAAACTCCCAGCTTACCGGATTCAGCCGTCTTCAAGGCCCTGTCTGATGCAAGGACAACAGGACCGGTCAACCACTGTTCACCTTTATACTCTTCAATCTTGAACCCGTCCGCTGATGTTCCTTCCTGGTACTTCATCCGGTTGGAAGCGGTCAGCATTTCCGGCGGGTGTTTGATTGTCACGGTCTTGATCCTGGCCGTGGGGATAGCTTTTTGCAGAGCGTCCAGGCTGATGTTGCCGTAGTAAGTCTTCCCCTCCGGGCTGGTGTATCTCAACTTTCCCACTTTCATGATTCGGGCATTGACATAAGCCTGCCCGTGTCGGTCCCGTTCGATCTGGTATGAATCGATTGAATATGGAGTTGTAAAAATCATGATGCCATTGCCTTGAACACGTTAACGACTTGCTCTCCCAGGAAAGAAAATGCGGGCCAGTATTCAGCAAAGAAAAAACCAGACCCCATTATGATAGCCGTCCATAAAACACCGGCCCTTGCGTATGCCACCACCTTAAAAGGCGTTGGTTTCATCTTCCAGATCGCTGTCAGGGCTGCGACAACAATCAGGGCTGCCGTCATCCCCTGCCAGTGGTGAATTTTCTGAATCGCCACATAGGCGCCGGCACTGTCTGAGATAATACCGTCAGCTAACAAAAGGTCCGTCGGAATCAGAAGCAGCAGGAGGAATATAACCAAGATTCGAATGCCGCCGTTTTTGCCAATGGCCATGCCAGATTTCCTTGAGTTCATTTTTTGTTTTCCCGGTGACGGTGAATATTTCCATGATGCCGATGCAGAAAAAACTGAATGCCTTAAAATAAGTTGATCCGCCTGTCTCGTTATCCATGACCCCGATTCGGTGAGCGAGTATTGCTAAGCCTGCCGAAAACATGAACCGCCAGAACAGGTCAAACTTCATCGGGTTGCTTAAAAAGCACCATGATAAGACCATAACATAGATCACAGCACCCAGCCAAAAAGTGATCATCTCGTCCTGGCTGACCGGGATTTTCACTTTGTCGTAAAGATAAATCCCATGTGACAACAAAGCGGCCAGTGGGATGATCATCAGCACCCTGTGCAGGTCCCTGGGATTCCTGAACAGGAGCTTAAACTCTGCCCAGATGGTTTTTATAATTTTCATGTTAATCCCTGAATGTTTCAGCGTAGATCATACACCTGAATGCGATATGGATATCATCGGCATCAGATGAAAGTAGACCCCCGTCCGAATAGTAGGCAGCAGGAGGGGCGACAGCATCTTTTAAATTGATTGCGTAATCATCACCCCCGACATTAGTGCTGGTCCATTCCGCGTGATACCCATTATATTTTATAAATGGCAGGTCTTTCCGGCGGAGTATGCTTTTCTGTACTTCCAGGCTTGGCACAATCCCTTTGAACTTCCCGCAATAGCTGTCTGCATCGTCATAATCCATCAGGACCGGCTTGTCTTCGCCCTTGACTGTCTCTGTGACCAGATCCCGCATGATGAAGATCCCGGAACCTGCATACCAGAATTTATCATTGATATTGACCCCTGTTTTACGCTCGATCTTCTTAAAGGCTTCTGATCCATAGAGATCATGACTGTTGGTCAGGACTGCGGCATATTCGCTGCTGACTGCCTGCTCTGTACTCTCAGCCACCCCCACGATGTTGAATGACTTCCACCATGACCGAAAGCTTGATGTGTCGATGAAGTTCGACGCGATGGCCAGACCTACACCAAGAACGATCATTGATATGATTGAGATCGATATAGTCTTGATAAGGCCTGGCAGTTTTGACGCGATACCAAGGGCCAGCCTGCGGACTGCTGCTTTTTCCTTGACTGCTGCTATCTCTTTCTCAGTGTGGAAAATAACCTCCACTTCACAGTTCAGGCACCGCGGTTCCCATGTCAGATTCATGACCCCATTGATGACGGTCCCGATTCTCGGAGCCGGAAAGTTGCTGTTGACAACCTCGACAAACCATTGCTTTGATGGATCGCCGTCAAAAGGAATGGCTTGACTGATGTTTTTTACTTTAATCACTTTTGTAATCATATCCCCTCTATGCGGCTAATTGTTTCGGAATGGCGTAGGAGCCGTCCGGTTGTTTTTTGAGCTGTAAAATGGTCTGACGGTCAAATATGATCATGGCAACACAACGGCAATTCGCCACCAGTATTCCTTCTGCGAAGTAGCTCATACTATCGTCAACTCCGAAGTTATAGACATCCCCCTCGAACTTTTTGCGTATAATTCCAGAGATGGTACAATGAAGGTGTTTAGTTGGATTATTCTTTTCACCTTCATTAGAGGTATTATGCGACGTTCTGAAAGAATCGAAGTTGTATGTTTTTCTTGTGGCAAAACCTTTGAGTGCCTTCCGAGTGCGTTTCAGGACGGAAGAAAAAAGTTTTGCTCCAAAACCTGCCGTAATGACGGACCGTTTTATGCTAGAATCAAAGAGCTTGAAGAACGATTCAATCAAGCCTTTGGCGATTGGCTTCGCGATGCCTATGAAGTTCAAAAAATGTCTTATAGGCAAATCAAGAAACTGACCGGCCTTAACGATAGGACTGTTCGAAAAGCACTTGAACGCTATGGAATCAGAATTAGACACGGCAGCGAAGCGGTTGCAACTCAGTGGATTAATAACCCTGAAAGAAGAGCAGCATGCTTTCCTGCTTCTCAAGGGGTCAAGGCCGGATATGGCAAGACTGGTATTATTCCAAGGCCTGAAATCTACTGCGCTACTTGGCTTGATGTGCTGCATGTTGAATACGTCCCACATTGGGAGTTTGAAAAACCAAACAGGATCGATGGTGTTGATTATATCGCTGATTTTTACCTGAACCGCCTTAACGCTGTTCTTGAGGTTCAGGGGTCCATGTCGCGAATCAATCCCGACCGTCACAATGTTCTGGTTGAGCAAATGGGGATGCGGGTGTTCTATATCCCGAACCGCTTTTTCACTAAAGCAACCAGTAGGGAAAACTTCCTCAAGTTTTACGAGTTTATCACCAACCTTGAGTTGATCAGCTCTGATCCAACCGCGACCCTTAACGAAGATTTTATGGTTTGGCGTGACCCATACTGTCTTATTGAAAAATTGAAGGCCGGTTAATTCTCCTGAGAAGTGGTTTTTGTGCAGCTCGACCACTTCTTTAACCCCACCATGTGAATGAACTGAATCGCCAATCCTGATTGTCTCGATTGGCTTTTCTCCGTCCAGGGTGCTGATCATCGTTCCAGCAGGGAAACATTGAATATCCTGGCCGGGATTGTTTTTTTCTCCCGCCCGTTTCCCGCTGGTCACTGTCACTGGTGGGTCATTGAAAGCGTAAATCTTGCCCTGCAATCTCTTATGGTCCGGCCTGACCGCTTCGTCTTCCACCGTGTCCCATTCGTAAAAGTCCCACCCGTTATATCTGGACCGGAGTTCTGTCAGTGTCCCATACATCTTATTAGCTTGATCCCTGGCAATCAGCTTCGCCCTTTTCTCAGCAATCCCCAATTTATCCTGGATGATCCACCGGAGCCGGGTCGTTGATTCTCCCTTCATGACTGATTCAGTGATCAGCTTTTCCATGTCTGAGATTGCAAATTCAGGGATGTCTTTGATCAGGGCCACATTCCGCATGGTGAAATCACGGAGGAAAGGCTTGATCCAGGGTTCTGATTCCAGGGGATTGACACCAATGACAAACTTCTGATTAGCAACAAACCGGTTTTTGTGAAACTTCTGCATGGCGCCGGCTGATTTATCTACCTGATATTCAATCAGGGTCCTGAATGCCAATGTCTTTGGATCGCCCCCCATCGGATAATCGACCCCGTACAGGTTGACCCTGAACCGGTGAAATACCTGCCCGATCTTCTCCGTGACTGAATCATCCATCGAGAAATACTTGAACTTAGCCCACCTGGAGAGTTCAGGCTCGATGATCTCACGGCATAGCTTTCTTAACCGTGTAATGATCGGCTTGATGTCCCGGTAGTAGTTCGATTCGATTTGCACCGGGTATTTCGCCCAGGCTTTGGATGATTTCTTCATTCTTTGGTTCTGCGGTGTTTGCTGATGATCATGGCTCATTGTTCAAATTCACTGGTCCAAACGGATCGTCAACTTCTTCATAGGTCTGCTCAAATATATCCGGCTTGCATGGGTAGAATTCACCCTTCACACCTTTGATGATCCAGTCACCGGGACAGACAATATGCCACCCCTCAAGCGTTGAAACCCTGCCGTGATCCTTCATTTTATGGCCGCATTGCTTGCACTTAGCGTTGACCTCACCGTTGATCATTTGAGGTTGAAGGTTTGGATCATGCATCCACGGTTCAACTTGCCCGTGGTCTTTTTGCTTGTTCCACTGGTGCGCCTCAATCACAACGGGCTTTTTTCTGAATTTACCCATATCACGCCGATATTGAAGATAAACGAGCTGTTGCCATTATTTAAACCCCTTTGCTTTCCTGCGAGCCTTTTTCATCTCATCCCATGAATTGCGGAGAGGCTTATTTGATTCAGGTGGTCGATATGGTCCGCCTTCTGATATTACAAAACTTGGCATATTCCCTTTAAGTGTTCTTTAAGAGCCTGCGCCCGTTGTTGGTGTCTTCAATAATTTTTACACCAGGGATAAACGAAAGTGCTTCGGCTACGCTGTAACTGCCATCAATACCCCTTTGTTGTGTTGTCACCTGTACTAAACATCCTAAACCGTGTATTTCCATTGCCTTAGTTGACTTCATCCAGCCTTCCTCCTGAGAGGAAGCTTTGCAGAGCAACTTGAACATATCGCCGTTTCCAACAACTTTCAGGTCAGAGACATTTTTATGCGCTCCAGATACGTCAGAGTTGTATAAGGTCTTTTCTTTCATGTTTAAGAATTCAAAAGATTAACAAGTATCGCGGTTTCAGTTCTCGCTCCGGATTGGGTAAACGCATATTCTGCTTTATTCGGTTCGTTGATCAGGTGATAGGTCTTCTTTCCGTCCCGGGACAGGAAGCCATAAAAGCAGGCATCACCACATAATATAGTAGCGACCTTGACAACCGCTTTCCCGGACCTGTGGGAGCCGTCCCATATCACGCTGTAAAGATTCGCCCCGGTGAAATTGGCATTGTCCAGCTTGGCGTTGCTTAAATCTGCCCCTGCCAGGTTGGACATGAGAAAATTAACCCCGGATAAATCACACCCGGCGAAGGAATGGTCTTGGAGATCCAGGGCGACCAATTTCACCCCCCGGAGATCCACCCCGGAATGATCTTTTGTCTCAAGAAACTTTTTAATGTCGAATTCTTCTTTCATACTTGTATTATACATTTGTTCGCTGATAGGTTGTCAAAAAGTTAGCTTGCCGCTTTCTCCTTGGCTGGTTCGGCCTTTGGTTTTTGCGGGTTTCCTGCCTGTCTCGCCTTTAAGACTTCAAGCTGTGCCTCTGCATCTGCTGCGTCTTTTTCTTCCATCTCTTCCAGGTGCTTCTCGAATTCATCAGGGTCATAATTGACCCCATCAAGATTGGTTTTCTCACCGGAGAAACGGACGTCAAATATGTTTTTGGCTTCGAGTCCCATGTCATAATATGTCTTATCGGTATCGGCCTGGGTCTTTCTCATTGTGACCTCTTCGGCCTCTGTTGGAGTCCAGAGATTCACCCAATCAAAGTCGATGTCGTCTATCTCCCACCCGGTTTCGAGTGATGTCAGATAGAGCATTCTCCTTGCTATTGGCGTGTATTGGTTCGGCTGCTTTGTCGCTACGGAGTCAAACCAGACCGCCCTTGATTGATCCAGAGTGGATCCACCCAACGCCCCGGACTCTTCAGAAAATAGAATCGGGACCGGGATTTCTGAGACCATGCCGACATCGATTCTAATATCATGATTGATCTCGATCATTCCTTGGGAGGGAGTGGCTACCTTCTGAAGGTCATCTTCATCACCGATCACGGTCGCCCTCATACTGTTACGCATGAGCCGTTGTTCTCTGATATATGTCCTCAGTGCTTCGGGATCTTTGAACTTCTTGAGCCCCGCTACTTTGAACACATCCTCGACAAATCCCTGCATCATCTGACTGGATGACTGCATCCCGATTCCATATCTTTTGACCGCATCATATATTAATTGAGCTGTAGGGATCGGCCATGTTAATCTCTTGACCCTTTCGACCTGGCTGATCACATCGTCCGATTCATAGGAAGGGAAACGGATAACGCGGGATTCATGACACATAAAGGATCTACTTTCCCGGAACCCCTGCAATGTGATTTGGTAGTGCATCGGTTGCCCGGGTCGTTCATCTCCAAATAATGGCCTATGTGTCCTGGGGTGTGCATACCATCTGTCTACTGGCTGAAATGACCAGACTTTGCGGACCCCTGCTTCATTTAAAGGCTCTTCAGGGTCAAGTCCATCATCGATATCACAGAACAGAACCCCGCCACCATATAGATGCCGGATAGCAATCATTTTACCGATCAGGGCAAGCCAGTTGAACCGCTCGTCCATCTCTTTTTTGATATCAGCTGCTTTCTCTGCATCATCTTTGGACTTCAGTTTGAAGCCCTTCCGGGTCCCATCGTTCGCATGGAGATTAACCACCCTGCGGACCAATGGGTTTTGATATAGGTCGGTCAATTCCCTGTAGGTGAATTCCAGGGGAGGCAGAAAGCTGGTGTCGAATGTCGGGTCTGTCTGCAGTCCGAATGCGTTGAATGGATTTGACCAGCCACCTGAAGGGGAAGCGGTGTCCATTGAGATACCGGAAACGGCTTTCTTCAGCTCTGCTATTTCGCGTTTCAGTGACTTATTGCGATTCTTTGCCATATCAATACCTTAGTTAGCTTTTTCCAATTTCTCGAAAATCCCAGTATTTTGTTTTTATTAGTTTTTACCAACAAACAAGGACATGCTTGAAAACGACCGGGCAAAGTATCTGCCAAAATTACAAAGAGCGAGTGAGTCTGAGTCGTCTGGTGATGTCTCGCCGGTCCTCTTTTTATAGTCCTCTTTGCTCTCAATCTTCAGTCTACCCTTACTATCAACATCTTTCTTGATGGTTGGTAGCTGCTTCAGATAAACGTCATCCTTCAGGAGTCTGATTGATTTCTTGATATCCCGGGCCAGCAGATCAAACATCTTCGCTTTAAAGTTTGCGTAGTTCTCCCGGTCCTCCTGAACCTTCCTGTCATCCATGCGCTTCCGGCGGGTGAATTCATCGACCCATCCGTAATGAAACATAACCCAATCTGATGACCCAAAATTGATTTCAAGTATTTCGACGGGCTTCAGAATCTTATGGACCCGCTCGTCCTCTTCTGATTCCTGCAGTTCTCTTAACCGATCGATCACACCATGACCAAAACCGCCGTCAACAGCCACCACCCATTCTCTGATTTGCGGGTAATTCTCCTGATGCTCTTCGATGAAGTTGATGGTCTTGCCGACTACTTGGTTGGTATCGTTCTTAGACATTGAGAGCCGGGCTATCTGATCATTGCCTATCATGGAGGACAGGGCTGATTTATCTATTCCGAAGCGGGCAACGTCCAGACCGATAAATCCTTCCGTTTCCTTCTCAATATCTCCTGCTTCCCTGCTCCAGCTCGTTTCGATCTCTGCTTCAGATACCAGATTGTCACCGTCAGCGTTGGGGAATTCACCCAGGACCTTACCCATAAACAAGGGGTGATCAACGCCCCATTCTATGGCCTTTTCAATGACCCACCGGGTATTGATCAGATACGGGACCGGGGCAGAGTATGACATCAGTCTTTCTATTGCTTCATAATCAGGGAGGGTTTGCACGTAGTCAGCTTCTTTCTGGATGTCTTCAACCGTATGGATGCCGTTCGCTTTGAGGTTGGGGGAATCAAAACAGGTGATTGAGAACGTCTTCCAGAGCCGGTCTTTAAAACAGTCGTGAAATTTACAGTTGCGACTGGTTGGGTTTCCTATACAGATGAATAAAACCCGGTATCCTGAGTTCAAAAGGCCCTCTGCCTGCTCCCAGAATTGGGGGTCAACGTCTGTTGCCTCATCAAAGATAATCACGGTCATGAACTTGCCGTGGTACCCCTGAAATACTGAATCAGTCCCTTGTCCTGTCTCTGACTTTACCCGGCGTTGTGGACTGAACCCCCGGGCGAATGTCTCTGAATTAATCCAGAGTTCTGTCTCATTTAATCTGCCCCGCTTCAGTTCCGGGAGCTTGTTATTGTGAGCGGTTGCCCATTCCTTCCATAAAAGGTCATGAACTTGCCGGTAAGTGGGAGCCGTTGAAATCAGCTTTGTCTCATCATATGACCCCATGATAGCGTCACCGATCCGGGCGAATGAGAAGGTCTTGCCAACTGCGTGACAGGCTTTGATTGCTATTCGTTGATAGCGGCCTGAGTCGATAGCCTGGATGACGGGTTCAAAGTATGCCTGCAGCTCATCTCCGTGGCCTACTTCAATGTAGTTGCCGATTGATGATGTGATGAAGTCAAATTGTTCCGCTGTGAGGCTCATCTTTTCAGCTTCTCCATTCTCGCTTTGATCCGTTCGTCAATGTCAGATGCCCCGCCACCTTCTTTCTCTTTACTATCTAAGTTGAATGCCTGTCTTTCGAGTTTGACACACTCGGCCTCTATCCTTGCGAGTTTCCACGCCATATCAGTGATTGATTCGTTATTCCCTTTATATGCAAGCACAACCTCGAAGTCCTTATCTGTTTTGAGGTCAATCTCCCCATCTTTAACGAGTGCTTTATAGAGTTTGTCTGCTAGTGCATCTGCGATGTCTTGAAGTCGTCTAATTTTCTTTCTATGGTTCCTGATGACTGCGATCCCGATTGCAACAGCATTATCGACAATGGTCTTGTCTTCTATTATCTCGCTATTGCTTTTTAGCTCTTTATTAAGTGCGCATTGCGCACCATCGTCACGCACCAGCCTGTTTTTTATCTTCTCTTGGTACTCATCAACTAAATCTTTTTCCCAATTATACTGTTTTGCACGCTTCCTGATTGCCGGGTCTGATGCACCATGAATTTCACTAAGGGCATAGTTGCTATATTGACCTGTTCGGTAGTCCTTTTCTATTGCTTCCCAATCGTATTTTTGCTTGGCTGGCATGGTGCAAGGCTGTAGATTAAACGCATAGAACCTGAAATATAGTTCTATTATACCTTGCTGTGCTGGTTGGTTGTCAAAAAGTAGGAGAGCCGCGAACGAATCACGGCTTTTTGGGGATGTGAATTAAGAGGATAAAATCTTCAGAAGGTGGGCTGTCTTACGATCAATGATATCCATTGCCCTTTCTACGTCGCTTTTGGTGAATTTGCGTCCTTCAGCTTCGATCTGAGCAACGAGATCACTGACTGTTTCCACTTCAACTGCTGGACCGGGGTTCCGTCCGTGTGGGCCTTTTTTGTATCCAGTAGAACACTGTGAGGCTTTCCGGTTTCGGTTGGGGTCCAGTGTTTGACCTGCCGTTCCTTTCCGTTTTTGGTCTTGGTTGAGTGCCAGCTTGTCTGGTAGCCGTTTACTTCCAGTAGCCCGTTGACTTGCTGGGGGCCAAGACCCCCGAGAAGCTCCCCCAATTCGGTAGGGGTCAGGTGGGTTTGCTGATCTGCACTCAGAAGATGGGTGACTCCGAGCTCGTCCATCAGGTCAACACCATGCTGCTTTTTCACGAAATGGGAAGCGGAAAGGAGAAGCTGGTTCCCCTCAAGACCGAATTCTGCGGCCAGTTCTTTTCCAAGTCTGAGGGAATCGACTACTGCCGGACTTGGAGAATGTTTGACTGTCTGCTCCATGGCGTTGAATGCGGCAATGTACTTCTCTTTGAATTGCATTGCCTTTTTACCATTGAACCCCATTGCCAGGATCGTGAAGCCATCTCTGGTCATTTCGTACATAGGGAGAGGGCGGCCGGTGCTGTCCGTGTATTCACTCAGCGCAAAATTTCGCTTAGTAAAATCTTCTGAACAATCAAGGGAATCTATCTTTTTCAGGACATCTTTGTGCTGCTTCTCGAATGTCTCAGCAACAGCAAGGGAGGTTGTTTTCGGAGTTCCGTTGAGAAGGAAAACGAGACTGGATGTATCTTGATGGATCGTTGCGAGTTGGTGATTCATGATCTTCTCCATTAATAGAGAATCATGGTCACCGCCAGACGTGAGGCTCTAAAATGAGAAAACCCCAGAAGCCTGGCGGTGTCAAAGCACCATAGGGCAGGTTGGATCCTGCCTTGCCAAACCTCTGGGGCCTTCTCATTTCATTTTTCGTTTTGCGGCTTCCACCCCGACGAGCCCCCGCTTTGATAAGGACTCTCAAAACTGATGAAATGAAACGCATCAGAGATTACACTTGAATTATTAATCCTGCGTCTATATTCTGTCAACGATTAATCCTTAAATTGGAGGTTTTATATGAAAAAAATTTCAATAGCGGTTGTCGCTGTATTTCTTATCGTTGGATGCTCTCCATCAATGGATGATATTGCAAGACAAATGTCATTGGACATCAAAAGAACATCGGAAATCGTTAAGGAGGCAGAAGCAAAACATGGGGAACAGTTAAATAAATTATACACTGAGATAAGAAAACAAGATAAAAGGATCAATGTGCTTGAAAAGGAAAGCGCCTACTCTGTTAAGATACTCCCCGGATACAACGGCTTGGCGTGGTGGTCTTCTCTGGGTCAGGTTCAAAATATTTATGGGAGTCTTGAGATCGACCCCGACACAACCACAAGTCCTGAATTCCCTGGAATTGTATTTTCGTCTTACCAGAAATTTTATGGGAAAGGATCTCCTATTATTTTTAGGAG
>JAHJRI010000426.1 GCA_018830885.1 bacterium
CCTGAGATCGGAACCAGCCCGGCCGTTTACTATTGCCCCCCCATGGAAAAAAGACGGTTCTAGGACAGCCCGCGGGTCAGGTTGAAGATGTGATTGCGCACTCTACGTACAGCGCGGAACCCGTATGTGAACAGGAATTGCCAATCCTTCTTGTCAAAGGATGTCAGGTTAATCATCTGGCGCCCGACAAACCTGGGGTCAAAAGCGATCGAATACATTTTCCGGACCGCCTCATAGTATTGATCATGGTGGATAGGGGTTTTCACGATCAGCTTGCTCATGTCAAAATCATCATAATTGTCCGTCAACAATACCCCTTTTTCAATGCACTCCTGATGATAGGGAGTGTAATCCAAAGGCGTGCACAAGGTTACCTGAAGTGTCCGGGCCAGTCCCCGGAACATCAGGCTTTTCACCAACTCCACAGTTCTGTCCAGTTGCTCCTGGGTTTGCCAGTAGTAACCGACCATGATGGTCAGGTGAGGATGCATGCCATACTTCGTCATCCAGGTTAATGCACGCTCGACATACTGCAGCTGATATCCCTTTTTCAGTCGAAGCAGGGTTTCTTCGTCTGCCGCCTCCAGCCCAAGCAGAATAAACCGGAAATTCGCTTTTCCCATTAACCGCAGGGTTTCCTCATCCAGATACTCAAAGCGCGTGTTTATCCCGAAGTAACACCCTTTTTTGTGTAACCCCCGATCAATGATGCCCTTGGCAAACTCTCTGGCCTCCTTACCCCGGTACCAGACCCCTGAATCATCAAATATTTCTCGAACTTTGTAGTCCTCTATCAATCTCTGGTATTCATCCAGGCTTTGCTGAACGGGACGCATGGAAAATGTCAGATCCGGGCCGTTGTAGCGGCAAAACGTGCATTTCCCAAACATACAATCCCGAATGACACTGGTTGCGTAAGTTCCAGGTGTTTGCAGGTAATTTCCGTTTTCGTAGGCGTAGTTTTTCCACTGCACCAGGTCCCGGTCCACATCCGGCGATTTTTCCAGTGCTTCGACCTGTTTAAAATTACCTGTATATTTGATCGCACCGGCATCATCCCGAAATGTTAACCCTTCAATAGGGCAGTTGACATGCCAGTCGGAGTGTTCATCCAGCCATGGAATCAGCTTTGCCAGCACAAAATCGATGTGATTGCTGCGCAGAACGATATCCGTCTTGGATTTTTCCAGGGTCTCTGCAGGTTTGCGCATCGAGTGATACCCGGTCATGATGATGGTAACCGACGGTAACCTGGTTTTCAGTTCGTTGACGGTTTTCCAGTAAAAATTCATCACCGGCGTCGTGCTTTCAAACACCACAACGTCCGGTTTCCAGTTGACCAGGTCCTGTAACCAGTTTTCATAGGTTTTCAGCTGGGAGTTTCCATCATCCCAGTATACATCATAACCTAGCTGTTTCAACCAGGTGGCAGCCTGAGCCTGTATTACCGGCAGCAGATAGGTGGGTGTCTTAAAGTACTGTACGTTGCGGTTTTGTGAAACCATGGCCTTCTGGCCCAGGGTGTTCAAAATCGGGGGGTAAGAAATGGCGACTTTCATATTGCTTTTTCCAGGATATTAACAACAGACGGGATATCGACTTTGCACCGGAACGAATGATGCTCAATCATCCCCTGTGTTGTTGCAGGGTAAATGGGTTAAAAAAACACTTCTGTGTTCAAGTTGTCACCTGAGACACCATACGCTCTTAGAATATCGTAGGCCTCACTGATCATGCCCCGATTGCCGCACAGATAACAAATGGTATCCGGAAACACCCTGTTCTGTTTCAAATACTCGGTGACACGACCATGGAAATTTCCGCTTGTTTCCCTGGACACGCAGGAGATGTAGCGTCCTGTTTTGTAGGTATCTGCATCATAGGCTTCATCCAGTTGCCGTATGCCATGCAGAATCGTATAGTCCAGATCGGGATACGTTTTGACAAATGAATGAAACGGCGCAATCCCGGTACCAGAGGCAATGAACAGGTATTTGTTGTCTGCATCCGGGTTGACGAGGGTAAATTCCCCGTAGGGACCATCGATATCAACCAGATCCCCGGGTTTAAGCTTTTTAAGATCGGTGCTGACGATACCATCCTCGACTTCACGGATTAAGAACTCCAGGTAGTCATCATTTGCACCTGAATAGATTGAATATTCCCGGTTGACGCCGCTTTCAGGTCGACCCAGATTGACACATTGACCGGCGGTAAATTTGAAATCATTACGCGTCAGCCGGAGCCGATAGGTCATGTTTGTCAAATGATCGATTTGAATCAGTTTGTAAAATGGGTTGGTCATTGATACAGTTGTGGATGCGTTGAGATGAATTGGACATCTTGAGTTATTAAAATGGGTTCAGTCTCATCATTCGGCGAGAGAATTTGAAAACCAATAAACCCTATCCTTTAAGTATAATTTATATCGGTGGTTAATCATAGTGTTAAAATCCGGTGCGATTCGTGCCGGAATGCTGTGACACTGAGTCTGTTCTCACTTTCTCCTTTCCGGTTCATGACAGCCATTTACCGGATACCAATTGAACCGTGGCTGCTGCAGTTTATTGGGTGAAAGCCGCCTGTCCCGGGATCGTTCAGATTTCGAAACCACTGCCTGCCTGAACACAAGACTACTGGGGACATACTGGCAGGAGTGGGGCACGGATCTGTCCTTCCGACGGTGACTGAAAAAACCGCTCTGGTCGAGCATCACGCGTTTGAGGCCAATACAAGTGGATTTCGGTCATTTCGGGGAAAACAGAATCGGTCCAGGGGTTCAGAAAACGGTGAAAAAGCGGTTTTGTGTTGGACAAGATGGGCCTGCAGGTGTATGTATTTCAGTGTTTTGGTGGATGACGCGGACCATTTTGCATAACGGCTTTCGGGGATTGGGGGGATGACAACAGAACCGCTGCAAGACAAAATCGAGATTAAGATTCCAATGCGATCGGTGATTTCAACACTGGTCATTCTGGGTATCCTGGTGATCCTGGCAGGTGCTGCCACCCATGTCATTCCGGCGGGCAAATATATGGATGTGACCCGGGGGACCGCCATCGTCAAGGTATACCAGCCTGTGGACCCGGCGCCGGTGCCA
>JAHJRI010000036.1 GCA_018830885.1 bacterium
AGATAAGTTGTTTTATATTAGTTTATTATATATTATATATCTGTTATTGCAAGTATTATCTTAACATTTTTTAAGCTCTCCGACTTTTCGGAGCAGACTCATAGGATATTTTATCGATATACCGGACAAATAATCTGGAAAATGTCACGGCCTGCTGCTGGCAGATTATTGTCTTATCCATTCAAGCGGTTGCAGTTCATATTCGGTATTGTGATTGTCCTGAATTTACAGGATTCGAAGAAGTCAACCATTTTCCCGGAATGCTAACATGTCTTTAAAACAACAATACAGCGATCTTTCTGAGCTTGATCAATTATGCATCAATACGATTCGCTTTCTTTCAGCGGATGCCATCCAAAAAGCGAATTCCGGGCATCCCGGACTACCGATGGGAATGGCTGCAATCATCTTCCGTTTGTTTACGAACCATCTGAAATTTAACCCGGATAATCCAAAATGGCATAACCGGGATCGATTTGTACTGTCTGCGGGACACGGGAGCGCGTTGCTCTATACAATGCTTCATTTGACCGGATATGACCTCTCTTTGGACGATCTGAAGAATTTTCGTAAACTGGGAAGTAAAACGCCCGGGCATCCTGAGTATGGCCATACACCCGGGGTTGAAGCAACAACAGGCCCCCTGGGTCAGGGGATCGGCAACGCTGTTGGTATGGCGATAGCAGGCAGGTATCTGGCGGCATATTTTAATCGGCCTGAATATACGATTTTGGACCATCTTGTTTATGTGTTGGCGGGTGATGGCTGTCTGCAGGAGGGCGTTTCGTCCGAAGCATGTTCCCTGGCCGGGCATTTGGGGCTGGGCAATCTGATCGTGATCTATGACGACAATAAAATCACCATTGATGGCAAAACGGATCTCAGCTTTACCGAGGATGTCGCAAAACGTTTTGAAGCCTACGGATGGCATGTGCAGGAGATAGCCGGTGACGGTCATGATTTGGCGGCATTCGACCAGGCAATAGCAAATGCACAAGCGGAGGGGAACAGACCTTCATTGATCAAGATTCAGACCATTATCGGCTATGGAAGCCCCAACAAACAGGGTACATCAGGAGTTCACGGTTCCCCCCTGGGCGAAGAGGAACTCAAACTGACCCGGAAAGCCCTGGGTTGGGAATTTGACAGCTTCCACGTTCCAGATGAAGTAAGGGCGGTGTTTGATCAAAGTGGACTGAGAGGGAAAAAGGCCGCAGATGACTGGAAAAGACTGTTTCAGGCTTACGAAAATACTTTCCCGGAATTGTCAAAAGTTTTCCAGGATGCCATACAGGGGAAATTGCCAGAAAACTGGTCGGCTGCGATCCCCGAATTTGAGCCAGGAACTGCCATTGCAACCAGGGTCGCATCAGGGAAATTTCTTGAAACCGTTATGCCGCATTTTCCCCTGATGTTGGGGGGATCAGCCGATTTGACGCCGTCAAACAATACCAAGTTCTCCGAAGCAACGGTTTTTCAAAAAGACCGACCGGAAGGCCGGTATATCCATTTCGGTGTCCGGGAGCATGCGATGGGTGCTATTTTAAACGGTATTTCCCTGAGTGGTCTCTTAAGAGCCTATGGCGCCACCTTTCTCTGTTTTGCCGACTATATGCTGCCCGCGATCAGGGTGGCTGCGCTATCCCGATATCCATCAATCTTCGTTTTTACGCATGACAGTATTGGTCTGGGGGAAGACGGCCCAACCCATCAACCAGTAGAGCATGTCTCCTACCTCAGGGCGATGCCCGGGTTGATATTCTTCCGACCGGCCGATGCGAATGAGACTGCTGAAGTCTGGAAATTTGTTCTGAACCATCGGGATTCACCCGTGGCGATGGCGTTGACGCGGCAGGGTCTTCCTGTATTGGACCAATCAACATATGGGTCTGCCGGACAGGTGGCACAAGGGGGGTATATCCTGATTCCGGATGCTGAAGCCCAGGTACTCTTGATTGCCACTGGATCGGAAGTTTCTCTGGCAGTTCAAGCACATGAACAACTGGCTCTTGAAGGGATCCGATCTCAGGTTGTCAGTATGCCATCCTGTGAACTCTTTGATCAACAGCCGGAGTCCTATAGAAAAAAGGTTCTGCCAGACCATATCAAAGCGCGCGTAGCGATTGAAGCAGGTATAAAAAGGGGCTGGGAAGGATACCTGGGTGAACGGGGTCAGTTTGTTGGAATGTCCGGTTTTGGGGCCTCTGCACCTGCAAAGGATCTTTTCCGACATTTTGAAATCACCGTCGATGCCGTCATGGAAGCAGCACGGAACGTACTGTAGAATATCTGGGCGGGTTTTTCGGTCTATAAGGATTCACATTTTGAATATTTCCAAATGAATATATTCGTTTGTGCACTTGCTGGATATTACGTGACCAATCTGATCCAAAAGAGGGTCACGATCTCTCGGTGGTCTCGATTTCTATTCTTTTTTGGGATCTTTCTGCCGGCGGGGGACTATCTTCTGCGATTTATCGTCGGTGAAATCTGGTTTCAGACTGAAGGTCTGATTTTTCATAGTCTGGCCTACCAGACGTTGTTCTGGGGAGTTGCCGCACTACTCAACTGGGTATATCAGCGGGATCTTAAAAAAGCCATAAAACTGCTGCTGCCATTGGCAGGATTGCTTTTTTACGCGCTGTTTTCTATTTTCGGGATGGAGAGTCTCTCTTTTCTTGCCCCGTTTTCATCTGCCCGTTTCAGCCTAGGCTGGGTAAATTCTGGATTTTTGATTCCTGTTATTGTCTTATCTGTTCTGTGGATCACCTTGATGTGGTCAGAACTTCCGCAGACGATGGTCAGTATACTGGCGCTGTTTTTTCTGGTTGCATTTGTCGCCTATTCCGGAATCAGTCACTATCGAATCAATCAAGAGCTTCAAAAAATCTTCCCGCGCGCCCATATTGTGAATATTGTCCCGGCAAATCACCAGCAGACTCTGTGGCAGGTTGTAACCTATGAACAGGGTAATTATTCCCACTGCAAGTTCCATTTTATTCAGGGCCCGAGAGGGGAAATAGTGGAACAACCTGCTTTAAGTGATATTGAGACTTCCCAATTGGCACTGCTGGATTCGGTTGTGCGGGAAGTATATTTAAAAGCCTTCAAAAATCCTGTCATTCAAACAGATATTCAGAATGAGTCCATGTTGATTTCGATCTCTGAATTGTTGCCATTGATAGAGCCGATCTGGATAAAGCGCTTACAACTTAGAAAAAACAAATCGGGGCAAATGGTCATACATGAAATAGAATATGGAACAATATTGTAAGCGAAGTTTCGGTTCAGATTCAGGGAAATGTGATCAAACCCCATAAGCCAGCTGGACATTGGCAGAGCCCCTTTTTATTCAATGATTTACTGTTCCAGAGATTGCAGCTTTTCATAAAGAGCATGTAGACTATAGCAAGATACCGGAATCATGCTCTGAATCCAGTCTGTTTGCCAAATTAACGGCGCCAATAAGGATGCTTGCCTCAACAGGTATAAATATGGCCAAAATATACATTCGTTTACCAAGTTACCTGTCCCTTTTTCTCGTTTTCCTCCTGCTAGTATCCGCCTGTGTTTCCAAGTCAGAAGTTCCTGCTGGAATTGGCAAAGATCACACCGTTAACATATCCGCTCCTGAAGCCACATTTGATGCAAAGCTCCTGCTGGCAGAAATTGATCAGAATGTAAAGAAAAGTGAGTTTAATCTGGCTCTGGAAAAAATTAATGTGTTGATTCATCAGGATGATCAGGTCCCGGACTACCATTTAATAAAAGCGAGAATCCTCAAGGATCTGGGGCAGGAACAACAGGCACTGGACTACCTGACACAGCAGATTGACCAGAATCCCGATAATATAGGGCTGATTGTGGCACGCGGACAATATCTGCTGGATAGTGGATATGTTGAATCGGCGCGAACCGATTTTTTGCATGCTTATGAAAAGAACTATCGCTCATTTGAGATTTTAAAATTACTCTCTGTGATTGAAAGAGAAAATGGGAACCTAAAAGAATCATTGAATCTCACAACCGAGGCCTTGAAACTGAATCCGAACGATCATGAACTCTGGTTTGTCAAAGCCCAGTTGGAACTTCGCCAGAGCCTGATTCAGGAAGCAAAAAAATCCAGCATGCAGGCGCTCCAGCTTTCTGACACGACGCTGAAATATCATCAACTCTATATTGAAATTCTAGGATTTTTAAAGGAACAGGAGGAAGCGGATCGCCACATCCGGGCACTTTACGTTCAATTTCGAGATGATGCCTGGGTCAGTATGCGGTATGCCACGTTGCTCTATGCCAACAATGAGCCGGCCGAAGCAAAAGCTGTTCTGGAACAGGCTGTTGAGGTGCACCCCCGGAACTACCTATTGATCTTCCAACTGGCTACGATCCTGGCAACCGAAAAGAACTGGCAGGAGTCTATCCGGCTGTTTGAGGTTGGCTTGAAAGAGAAACCGGATTCCACCTGGGCAAAAGTTCAGGTGGCAAAGGTATGTTTTCAGGCAGGACAGGGAATCAAGGCGATCGAATATCTAAAACAGGCCAGGGAGGAAAACTCGCGGGATCCCTTTGTCTATGAAACGCTGGCAAAATTTTATAATCGACAGAATGATACTTTTGAGGCGGAACAGATTATCCTGGAAGGCTTGGAAATCAACCGTAAAAACCAGAACCTGATTCTTGAATATGGGGGGTTGCTGGAAAAAAGGGCAAACTACAAAGAGGCGGTGAAAGCCTATGAAGAAGCACAGGGCAATGATCCGGATGACTATATCATCCTAGGTAAGCTGGGAAATTTGCATCGTCTGTTGGAAGACTACGATATCTCTAAACAGTATTTTCAGCGTGCGATTGGTCTGAAACCGGATGCTTCATGGGTGCGGGCCTATTATGTTGAGCTGTTGTCGGATATGGAGAGCTGGGAAGAGGCCCTGGCTGAGATTGATCGTATCATCGAATTGACTCCTGAAGACTATTGGGCTTATGCAAAAAAATCCCAGATTGAACATCAACTGGAGAATGATGAGGCCGCTTTCCAGTCTATTCAAAAAGCAATTGCACTCCGTCCTGACGCCCCCTTATTAAAGGAGATCGAGGCACAGGCGCTGGAAAGCCTCGGCAAATACGGACCGGCAGAAACAGCTTTTCAAATCGCTCTCAAACAGACTCCTGACAGTGCTTATCTATTGACCCGCCTTGGCTACGTCCAACTTCATCTGGATCGACAGGCAGCGCTGGTGTCTGTTAAAAAAGCACTCGATTACGAAGATTTCGACATCAGTACTATTGAACTGTATTTGTATTTGAAAGGAGAATCTCAGACATACTGGGGATTTGAGAAAGGTAGTCCGGAATCGAAAGTCTATGATGTTATCATGCACAAACGGTTCGCTTTGGCCGAATCCCTTTTGCAGAAACCCGATTTGAAGGACAGCATCCATCTTCCTTTTCTCAAGGCACTGTTGCGGCTGCTCAGAAAAGAGACGAAAACCGTCATGGATGGCTACGATACGACTTCACCGGGACTGTCTGCCTGGCACTATTTCTATCTTGGCATGAATGCGTTGCAGCGGATGGAGTTGCAGACAGCGAAACAGCGATTTGAAGCAGGCCTGGCTTCTAACCCCCGGAATATATGGCTGATGGTCAAACTGGCTTATGTTCATCAGCAGTTAAAAGAGCATGAACCTGCGATTGAATTGTTGGAAAAGTACCTCAAGAAATTTGCCGATGGCCGGAACATATGGGTGAAGCTGCGCCTGGCCTTGAATTTCGATCTTTCGATGCAGTATGCAAAAGCAGAAACCGTATATAAAGAGTTACTTGCGATTAATCCTCAAGATAATGTGGCATTGAATAACCTGGCCTGGATGTATCTGACTGCCAAAAACAAGGAAATGCATAAAGTAGAGGAAGCGCTGCAGCTTGCCTTGAAAGCAGTTGAGCTAAGTCCATCACCGGCCAATCTGGATACCCTGGCCGAGGCGTACTACCAGAAAAAAGAATATCAAAAAGCCCTGAAAACGGTTGAACGAGCTTTGGACAGGGACCGTCAAGGCCTGGACGATTTCAAAAGAACACAAAAAAAGATCCTGAAGGCAATTCAGTCCACCGAGGAGTGACATCAATCCCAAGGTAATGAACGGTCATAATGATGACCGGGTCCCGATTTCAAATACCTTCCATCATTTTTAAAGACAAAGATGCTGACAGTTGATTTACACACGCATTCGATTGCTTCGGTGCATGGATTCAATACCATTGAGGAATTGCTGCGCCAGGCAGACAGGAATGGAATTTCGGGGATGGCCATTACTGACCATAGTCCTGGTATTGATAATACCATCTGGCTCTCACAAAACAGAACCGGCGACGTTCCTTGGGAAGAAAATATTAAAGGACCTGATATTCCGTATTTCATGAATCTACTGTCGCGTTACAAACCGCCTGCGGACATTCAAGTTCACCTGTTTAAAGGGATTGAATGCAATATTCTGAGTCATGATGACCGGCCCACGGATGTTCCTGTTTTTATCGCTGACCGGTTTGATATCGTGATTGCATCGGTTCATCCGATTCCTCCGATTTTTACTGTTGAAAACAGTCTGCAGGTAACAGACAGGATGATTCGGGCGATGGATCATCCCATCGATATCATAGGTCATCCATTGCACAAAGGTTATGGCCCCATGATGGAACTGTTGGTTGATGCTGCGGTTGAAAAAGGAATAGCCCTGGAGGTTAATAATTCATCGCTTCAGCTTGGGAAGTCGGATCCGGAGCAGGTTCGACTGCTGCTTGAAATGGCCGCGCTCAAAGAATGCCGGATTGTGTTGTCGTCGGATGCCCATATGGCAAATGAGCTGGGAGCTGATGCGGATATTCGGTCTATTTTGAATAGCATGGATTTTCCGGTGGAATTAATTGTCAATCACTCCAAAGAGTCAACCCTGGATTACGTCAATCGGCGAAAGAAAATTCGGGCGGAGATAAAAGATCGACTCACACACAGAAGTTGAAACAAGGACCGGTGTTTGGAAGGGCATATTCGCCGTTAAAAAAAATATAGACTGATATTCAGGCAACTGATTTTTTAAATCGGTGATTTAACAAAAAATGCATTAGAGGAATCATGAAGAACTTTAAGATCGCCGTGCTGGCAGGTGATGGGATTGGTCCGGAAATAATGAACCAGGCTCTCAAAGTACTAGAACTTGTAGAAAAAAGAAATGATGTCAGTTTCGAGCTGATGCAGGGAAATTTTGGAGCCTGTGCCTATTTTAGCGATGGGAAAGCTTTTCCGGATAAAACCATTGCCATGTGCGATGAGGCGGATACTATCCTTAAAGGAACGATTGGTTTGGGGCACGCGGAATCACAGAAGATTCCGGTGGAGGAACGTCCTGAAAGAGGGGCTTTGCTGCCCTTGCGAAAACGATACAATACTTATGCGAATTTTCGTCCGGTTTCCCTGCCACCCGGATTATCCCATTTTTCTCCCCTGAAACCCGAGATAATCGGTGAGGGTATTGAAATCATGATTATTCGAGAGCTTGTCGGAGGACTTTACTTTGGAGAAAAGAGAAGAGGTGTAACTGAGGATGGAAAACGCTGGGTGAAGGAAACGCTCGAATACGATGAAGACCAGATCAGACGAATCCTGCACGTTGCTTTTAAAACAGCGATGAAACGTAAAAAGGTTCTGCATAATATCCATAAAAGCAATGTATTGATTTCCAGCGTCTTGTGGAATGAAATTCTGGATGAGATTGCACCAGAGTACCCCGAAGTGACTGTTAAGCCGTTACTGGTGGATGCTGCTGCCACAGCTCTGTGTTTGAATCCAGGACAGTTTGATGTGATGGTGATGGAGAATATGTTTGGAGATATTTTAAGTGATCAGGGCGGTGGAATTCTCGGTTCCCTGGGATTAATGCCTTCTGCCTGTATTGGTGACAAGAAATCCTATTTTGAACCGTCACATGGATCAGCACCGGATATTGCCGGTCAAAATATTGCCAATCCTTATGCGATGATCGGTTCAGTGGCGATGATGCTGGATATGGTCATGGGATTGGAACAGGAGTCCCGGAACATCTGGAAAGCCATGCAAAGTGTTTTTACCGAAGGCTATTCAACGCCGGATCTTTCCAATTCTGGAAGCAATATCAAGATGATCGGGACGGATGTGTTTGGGGACAAGATCGTGGCTCATCTGAAGCGTGTCTGATTTCTGGTTGCCCAATCTTCTGATGCGGGAATTCTGCTGCAGGTTTTGAAAACCGGACCAGACTGACCAGGTCGAAGCAGACGTTCAAGAGTCCGGTGTCAGGAGATGTTAATTTTGGTAAAAACCTCCATCGCATCTTTACCAAAAACCTCCATGACATCCAGGTCTTTGACGATCTCAATATCCTTCTCCTCCTGGAGATCCAGAAGGGTGTGATGGGTCAGTTCCTCTCCGGCAGCGTTTCGGACCACCACCACCTGGGGTTTTTCCGGATCCGCTTCCGAAATACTCATCACAAAAGCAGCTGAAGAATCATTCAACTCCACCAGCGATCCCTTGGGGTAGAGTCCCATTACCTGCATAAAATCGTCCCAGACATCCATATCAAATTCGACACCTGCCAATGCATCCAGATAACGCATGGCAGCGGGTGGGTTCCAGGATTTTTTGTATTTTCGCTTGCCTACCAGTGCCTGGTAAACGTCAATAATTGCAATCAGGCGGGTCTCGTAAATGACCTCATCATAACTGACACCTTTGGGGTAGCATGAGTTGATGCTGGTATCCTGCTTGATGTGGTGATAGTGCGCCATGTTGATAATATCGTCCGTCATCCCCATACCTGCGAGCAGTTCCACTGCGAAGACGGGATGTGACTGCATCAGTTGCATCTCCTGACTGTCTCTTTCAAACCGCACGGTGCTGTCCAGAATATCTTTCGGAACCTTGGATTTGCCGAAATCATGCAGAAATGCGCCCAGTAGCGCCTGAGCCTCATTTTCGAAGATACTTTTCCGGCCTTTTGATTTGAGAATCTTTAAATAGCTGGTTTGAAAGATGACCCCCACATCGATGCAGTGGTCATAGGTTTGGTCGCTCTCCTTAAGGCTCAGAATTGCCGACATCGCTTCTGCAGACGAATTTGTCGTAATGACGTCTACATATTCAGTGACACCGCTGTAGCTCACCTTACCCTTGCGAGCGTTATCCATGATATTCTCGACTGCCTGAGACGCTTGATTGTGGGTACCAACGTTTTCTTTCAGTTGGTTAACAAATTTATTGGCCTGGGCTTTTGAACGCTCAAATGCTTCCTGTTTTTTCGTCAGGGGCTTTTTTACGGCAGGCTCCTGGGTTTCGACCGGTTTTATGACCTCAAACTTCATAAAGCCGCGACGCATTAGTGCCTGAACCAGTTTTTCATTGACGGCGGTCAGCTTTTTTAATTCGGGAGGGAGTTTGTATATCCGATGAAGCGTATCCCCCGGTGCGATCTGTTCGACCCCGATATCCAGTTCCTTATTCTGCCTGGATATGCGGGCTCTGGAGTTTTTGAAATTGTGCTTGATAAAGGTGCTGGTCTCTTCAGTGATGGACTGGTATTTTTCATTGAAACCAACATAGGATATAATCGTCATCCCCTTTTTCAGTTGGTTGATACTGAGTATGGCCCGAACCGGTTTTGAGTCTTCTGTCATGGATATCCGCCCTCGTCTTGTCAGTATTTATTGCGGGTGTTTCCTCTGGTTTGATCGATTAGGGTCTGCGGTTGTTTTCCGCAATCGATGTTGGATTAGATAAACAAGTACTTAAAAAATCAACTCCGTCTCTTAGTCTACGCGATGGGAATAAAAGTGTAAAACCGAAATTCGGGTCTTCAGCATTGAAAATCAGCGATGTCTGCAATCTCTTTCTGCCGGCAGTCGCTATTTTGACAATGAGCAATCATTCCTGTTTGTTAGGTGAATCGCTGCCCTGTAATCTTACCCTTTATTTCATATCTTCAGTTGTCTGTCCATGCAAATGCAGATTGAGCATTTTCATGGTGGCTTCCACGGCAGCGACGACCTGATCTGAATGCACACCTCTTGTTTTGAAGCGCTCTTTGCCATCATGCCAGGTAATCACACAGTCTACCAGAGCGCTGGTTTTCCCTCCTTTGGGAATGCGCGTTTCATAATCGATCAGTTGGGGGAAACTGATTTTTTGTCTGCTGATGACCTTTTTCATAGCTCTGATAAAGGCGTCATAACCCCCATTCCCACCACTTGATGCTGTAAACCGGTCGTTATATAACTGGACGTGAATACTGGCAGTGGATTCCAGGTTGAGTCCACTTGTGATCGTGCAGGTCAGCAAACGAATATATCCATAATTGTCATTTTCCAGCACATCGGCAATGATGATGGGCAGGTCTTCACTGGTGATCCGTTTTTTTGAATCACCCAGTTCGATCACTCTTGCGAGAACGGCCTTACGATTTTTTGGGGTTAAATAGAGTCCAAGCTCTTCCAACTTCTTATCAAGTGATGCCTTCCCACTTAGTTTTCCCAGAGCATAGCTTCTTTTGCGGGCAAATCGCTCAGGTCTCATGGTGCCATGATAAAGCGCGCCTTTTTTGTCGCCATCGGCATGAATCCCGGCAGTTTGGGTAAATACGTCTTCGCCCACGATCGGGGCATTATCAGAAACCCGTTTACCTGAAAAGGAAGCGACCATGTCGCTCAACTTGACCAGTTGGGATTCGTTGATCGTGAGGGACATTTTCATTTTATCTTTCAGATTTACGGCAACCTCTGCCAGTGATGCGTTGCCGGCCCGCTCACCCATGCAGTTGATCGTGCAGTGAATTGTCCGCACACCGGCTCTGACAGCCATGAGTGCATTGGCTGTTGCCAGCCCGTAGTCATTATGGGGATGGAAATCAAAATCCACAGCAGGATATCGTTTGATCATCTCCGAAAGGCTTTCAAAAACCTCGTCGGGTGACAAAACCCCCAGCGTATCTGGCAGCATAAAGTGCTGAATATTCGAATCCAGCAAGCTGTCCATCAGCTTGAAAACATAGTCAGGGCTTTTGTAGAATCCATTTGACCAGTCTTCAAGATAGATGTTGACCCGCAACCCTTTTTTTTGAGCATACAAGATTGTTTTTTTTATCTCTTTGATATGCTGGTTGAGGCTTTTTTTAAGTTGTTGTCGGCAGTGTATTTCGCTCCCTTTTGCCAGTAAATTAATGACCTTGCCGCCGGCGCCAACAATCCAGTCGACGCTTTTCGTGTGATCAATAAAACCCAGTATTTCAACTTTATCCAAGTATTTTTCCTTTTTAGCCCATTGTGTGATATTGATCACGCCTTCCCTGTCCCTTGCCGAAACATTGGCAGAGGTTATCTCGATACGGGAGACCCCCAGTGACTGCAAAAGGGCTTTTGCGATATTGGTTTTCTCCGCAGGGGAAAATGAGACGCCCTGGGTTTGTTCTCCATCCCTCAGCGTTGTGTCAAGAATTTCGACAGTCTTTTTGTTGATTTTCATGGTTCCATTCAATCAAATTTGTGAACCGCCCAGGGGCCTCTCTATTTTGACCAGTACGCGATTTCTTTAGTAATGATTACCCATCTTTTATTCAGATAATGATGATTTACATCCTGGTCTTCAATTATCCCTCCTATTCAATTTCTTGTCCATTATCAAGTTTGGCTGATTCATTTCATGATGGAGATGAACTTTCTGATTCTTCAGTGATTTTGCCGTTTTCATTTATTGACGCAGTCAGGTAAGGTGATTGATATAGGATTGCAGGCTGAATTCTCGCTATATTTATTAATCTGGTTGATACGGGGTGCATACTCAATTGCGGGCACCCGATAAGTGTTTCCAGGATGATACGGCTCAAAGGATCTCATCCAGGTACATAGAACGAGGACACATGTCCATTTTAACGGGCTGACGGACAGATGACAGGGAGCACCCAGCGACAAGGGGTCCGAAAGATTATTCATATTGATATGGATGCTTTTTATGCATCTGTTGAGATAAAGGATAATCCACAACTGGCTGGATTACCGGTTTTGGTCGGCGGGAGTCCGCAAAGCCGGGGTGTTGTCTCGGCAGCAAGCTATAAGGCAAGGGAATATGGGATACGTTCAGCCATGCCCTGTTCACGGGCTCAGCGATTGTGTCCAGAGGCGGTATTTTTACCACCACGGTTTGATCGTTACAAAGAGATATCAATGCATATTCATGGCATTTTCCGAAAATATACCCACCTGATTGAACCATTATCCCTCGACGAAGCATGGTTGGACGTGACATCGAATCTTGCCAGCATCCCTTCTGCGACCTGGATTGCCATGCATATCAAAAAGGAGATAAAAGATCAGCTGGGTTTGACTGCCTCAGCCGGTGTTTCTTACAATAAGTTTCTTGCGAAAATTGCATCTGATGAGAAAAAGCCTGATGGGTTGTTTGTTATCACCCCTGAGAATGCATCCGCTTTTCTGGAAACCATTCCTGTAAGAAAAATACCGGGTGTTGGGAAAGTAACAAATCAGAAACTGCAAAATTTAGGCATTGAAAAGGGTTATCAATTGCTGGAAAAATCCGAATCATATTTGGTTCAACGGTTTGGTAAGCTGGGGGGGTATCTGTTTCGAATCATCAGGGGAATTGATGAAAGACAGGTCCAGGCCTCCCTGGAAAGAAAATCGGTGGGTATTGAAACGACCTTTTCCAAGGATCAGCTATTGGGTGACAAGCTAAACCGGGAGTTGGACCATTTACTGGAAGGCTTATTTAAAAGGCTGAAAAAAACAGGGAAAAAAGGCAGGACCCTGCATTTAAAAGTCAAATTTGAGGATTTCAAACAGATAACAAGAAGCATCACAACCAATTCAATCGATGCTGACGAAGCGGCCATCGTTCGAGTAGCGCATCAGAAACTGCAGGAAATCTGTCTGTTTGAGTTTCCACAGAGGAAAATCCGGCTTCTGGGTCTCTCTCTATCGAATTTTGTCAAACAATCGCTATCCGGAGATGACAACGTCCAGCTGGACATGTTCCATTTTCTGAATACCGGTTCAATAGATGCCTCATAGAACAGCGAGCTGTAAGAAGATTTTTTGAAGTCCGGTTGAAACTGCCGGGTGATATCCAAAACGAGTCACTGTATTAATAATAACAAATAACTGATAATGAACGGGATCCTGCGATTTTCTGAAATTGAACAGTTGACGGGTGGACATTGGCTGTCACCACCATCAGCACTTGACATGGAAGTTTCAAGAGGTACTTTTGATACCCGCTCACCAGGGGCTGCTGAGATCTTCTTTGCCTGGAAGGGGGAGAACAGTGACGGTCACTCCTATCTTCAAAAACTGGAAGGATCCGGCGTAAAACTGGCTGTTGTTGAAAAGGAGGTTCCGCCGCTGCATGGGGTTGCTATCTTGAAGGTCCCGGATTCGCTGGCTGCCCTTCATCAATTGGCGAGGCACCTGGCAGCGCGTTTTCAAGGGAAGATTGTCAGTATTACCGGATCATCAGGTAAAACAACGACAAAAACCTGGTTGACCCATTTATTGAAAGATCGGTTTAATCTGCTCAGCAATCCTGGTAGTTTCAATAATCATATCGGTTGCCCGATCACCATTCTGTCCCTGCAACCCAGTCATGATCTATTGATTCTGGAAATGGGGTCTTCCGGGTTGGGGGAATTGGAGAGTCTCAGTGCTATTGCGCCCGCGGACATTACGGTGCTGTTGAATGTCGGCCATGCCCATCTGGGAAAGTTTGGAACCCTTGAAAATACCTATCGAGCCAAGACGGAAATATTTTCACACCAGAGAGATAAGGCTGTATCCATTGTTCCATTCGGGGATCAGCGAATCAACCGATATTTGCCAGAAGGGACCATTCAAACCTTTGGTAAAAATTCGCCGGAGTTTTCCTACAGCATTGTATCTGTAGATCCGGGGAAGATGACACAGATTATCCATTTCAGAACGCCCTTTGGGGATAAAACGGCTCTCGTTGGTCAGATCGGGAGCCATGTGGGTGAATTGCTGTCTGCTGTTCTGGGGGTCTGTTACAATCTTGGATTGACATGGCAGGATATTGGCGAAAAATTGGAAACCCTGCCCCAGGAAAAAGGCCGTTCGACGTTTCTGGAGGGAGCCAATGGGGGATTGTTGCTGGATGACACATACAACGCCAACCCGGAATCGACGATAAATATGCTGGAAACCATCTGTACCCTGCAAATGGAACAGTATATTGGCGTGGTCGGAAACCTGGCAGAACTGGATGCAGACCTCATTGAGAGTGCGGATTATATCCTCTCAAATCTGCCGGAGCGGTTGACCGCCCTTATTCTGAGCGGTGAATCGGGGAAAATCCTGACGTCTCTGATACAAAAGAGAAAACCAGGCTTGAAGACGGTATTCGCTGCATCCGTCGATGAAATTATTCAACAGCTGAAACCGTTGCTGAATCGGGGAACGGTCGTTGGTATTAAGGGGTCGCGAAGCGCCCATATGGAAAGGGTGGTCCATGGTCTGACAGGAACCCCCTTTTCCTGTACCCTAAAAACCTGCGGCAGGCTCAACCGGTGTGATGTCTGCGATCTGTTCAATCCCCGGCCCTCTGGATTTGAATCATAGCTGTTCCTGAGGTCCGGCTGGAGCTTGTCCATTCTCATTGCTTGGGTCACTGCTGACAGGGGGGATACGTCTATTCCCGAGAATCCGGTGACACTGGGTCGGTTCGGTTCCACTTTTAAAATACTCAAACCGGGTGTTCCCTCCACTGTTGCAATCCAGTAAGCCTGAGTCGGTGACAATTCGGACCATGTTGATCCCGTCCGGTTGCTTAAAAGGCAGAATCGGCATGGTGGCAGTGGCGTTTTCCATAAAATCAACCCAGATCGGCAGGGCTGCTCGTGATCCTGTTTCACTATCGCCCAGAGTATGTTTGTTTTTATCAAATCCAACATAAACTCCGGTAATTAGCTGGGGAATATACCCCAGATACCAGGCATCCGCATAGTCGTCCGTTGTTCCCGTTTTACCGGCAGAAGGACGATTGATAGCTCTGGCCCGCCAGCCCGTTCCCCGGTTGACGACATCCTGCAGGATGTCGGTCATCAGAAATGAGGTCTCTTCACTGAGTACCGGCTTTGCGATAGTCTCTGTGTGCTCCTCCAGAATATTTCCATCTCGATCTTCAATTTTGGTAATATAAACTGGCTCTATCAATTTGCCACCATTGGCAAAAATGCTGAATGTTCGTGTCATCTCCTCGAGTGTCAGAGAGGCGGACCCCAGGACAATGCCAAGCTCGCCTTCTGGTAGATACCCGGTAATTCCCAGTTTACGGGCATGTGCGATCACGGCTTCTGTCCCTAGCTCCTTCGTGAGCCAGGTCGAAGGGACGTTTTTGCTTTCCACCAGTGCATTGCGTAATGAAATACTGCCCTCGTACTTCTTCGAGTAGTTCTGAGGCTTCCATTTGTCCTCCCCCTCACCGACAAAAGGGGTGTCATCCAGCATGCTGGCGGTTGTATAAGAGCTTTCCAGTGCCAGCGAATAGACAATCGCCTTAAAGATCGATCCAGTTTGTCGTTTACCCTGAATGGCCCGGTTAAACTCACTTTCCCGGTAGTCGAAACCGCCTGACATTGCCAGAACATACCCGTCGTTCGGATCCATTACGAATACGGCACCATTGGCGATGGGTTGTTGAGTCAATGTCAGTATAAATTCCTGATTTTCATTATCATAATCGAGAATCTCCAATTCAATGACATCCCCGATTTTGAGAATTTCATTCAAATCCTTAAGCACATTTTCCCAGCTTTGTTTGTGTTTGAAATCGACAGGACGGGCCCATTTCATGGCTTCCAAAAGCAGGTTTCCCTGAAACTCCCCCATGTCGACCTCTGCCTGTTTCTGGTCGACTTTGGTGACGACGCCCAGCACGCTGCCTCCGATAACAAACTCATTTTGTTCCGTTGTTGCAGTAATCTTTTCTTTGAAGAGTTTTCTGGCCATTGTTTTGATCTCTTCATCCAGAATTTTATACTCGGTCCGGTTCCAGCCTTTTTCATCTGAATACAGATTGAGACCTAACTCCTCATCAACCTCCTTTAAAACGTTCTTTTGCGGACCCCGATATCCCTGTCGACGATCATGTTCGATCAATCCTTTTTGCAGTGCATTCTGGGCATAGATCTGTTTGGGCAAATCCATGGCGGTATAGACCTTAAGCCCACCTCTGTACAGGAGGGACTGTCCATATTGATTATATAGGTAGCGTCTGACATGTTCGGCATAGTAGGAGGTCTCATTGTAATCGATCTCTTTGTTTAGCCTGAGTTCGATAGGCGTGAGTTGTGCGCGTATCCTCTCTTCTGTGGTGATGTAACCGAAATCATTCATTTTTTTAAGGACAAGATTTCGTTTTTTGGTTGCAGCTTCAATATCCGCTGTTGGAGCCAGTCTGGAGGGTGCCTGGGGGATACCGGCTAACAGAGCCGCTTCTGTTAACGTCAACTCTTCAACATTTTTTCCAAAATAACCCTGGGCAGCAGCTTCGATGCCATATGCACCATGACCATAATTGGTCTCATTTAGATAGAGTTCCAGGATCTGGTTTTTGGTGAACCGATTTTCGATTTTCAAGGCAAGAAGCATTTCCTTGATTTTTCGGATGATTTTTTTATCCCGGGTCAGGAGAAAGTTTTTAACCGTCTGTTGGGTAATGGTACTCCCGCCCTCGGCAAAACTTCCTGTTGTAATATCAACCCAGAGCGCCTTCATTATTCGCAGTGGATCCACACCGAAGTGATCATAGAAGCGGTTATCTTCGATTGCGATAAGTGCTTTAACCACGACATCAGGGACCTGTTCGAAACGAATCAGCACCCTGCGTTTGGTATAAAACTCCCGGATGAGATTGTTGTCACGGTCATAGATCTGAGTCGGTAAATCGTAAGTCGGATTGATCATCTGTTCCAGGGAGGGGAGATTCAGGGACAGATAAAAGAGAAATCCGACAATAGCAATACCACAGATAAGGGCTGAATAGAGACCTCTCAAAAAAAATGTTTTCAACAGCGTCTCTAATCGGTCAGTGGAAGGCTTTTTGGATCTGAATGGACGTCTGAAATTACTCATAATTATTGGTCAGAAATTGACCCCATTGGGGATATTTGTTGTCAATGGGTGTTTCAACTGACAGTCCGGCGGTGTCATGGCCATTTGCATACAAGCAGGACTGCCACTTACCCTGATTATCTGTAATTGTTACGTTTTGATTGGCTGATCACGTCTCCCTGGGTCCAACTGAAAAAAAGAATTCAAGTCGCCAATACGCTGGTTGGACTGATTCCCAGCCAACCCGTAAATCTAACCGAAGTTGTCTATAGTGTATAGAGATGGTTTTTGTGAATCACCACAACTCCCTTGGGTTTATGCTTTGCCTTGATCAGCTTTTTGATTTCGTTGTTAGTATGGTTTACCAATCCGGTGCCGATGCGAATCCCCTCACTGTTTTGGATGAGTACGACATCTTTATCACTGAATTTTCCATCCACCCCTGTTACTCCCACGGCCAGCAGGCTTTTGTCATTTTTCAGGGCCTGCTCTGCCCCTGAATCGATCGTAATGACCCCTTTGACATTAGCCCCGGTTGTCATCCAGCTGGCGCGCAGGCTCAGTTTTTTCTTGGTGTTGACTGGGATGAAATAGGTGCCGGATGTCTCGAATCGACCCGCTTTAAGCAGACAGTCCTGCTCCTTCCCGGAACAGACAATCGTCGGTATCCCATGTTGGGTAGCCAGTTCTGCCGCTTTTAATTTGCTGAGCATGCCACCGGTTCCCCCTTCCGAGAGTGAGTTTTCACAAAGGGTCAACAACTCGGGTGTAATCCGCTCGACCTTTCGGATAAGTTCGGCTTTCGGGTTTCTTTTGGGATCGGCCGTGTAAAATCCAACGATATCGGAAACCAGAACCAGGAGATCAACATTCAGCATGGCGGCTGTTAGAGCGGCCAGCTGGTCGTTGTCACCAAAGCTGGATTCCCGGTGACTGGTCACATCGTTTTCATTGATAATCGGGATGATGCCATTGTCCAGGAGTCCTTCGAGGGAGGACTTCATATTCTCAAACGAATTTTTCCAGCGAAAATTACCACTTGTCAACAAAGCCTGAGCGGTTATCACAGAATGCTCCCTGAAAAAATCGGAATAAACCTGAAATAATCGACCTTGACCAATGCTGGCCAGCATCTGTCTTTTGATCAGCGGGTCTTTTTCATTTTCGAACTGGCAGAATTCCCTGCCAGCAGCCGTCGCTCCTGAACTCACCAGAACAACCTGGTAAGTTTCTCTGAGTGTCATAATCTGATCGACGAGGTCGGAGATGCGGTTGTAATTCAAGCGCCCGTTTTCACGTCCGAGGACATGGGTTCCTACCTTGATCAGTATCTTCTGTTTCATGCAGATATTCTCTAAAGCAACTTTTTTATTCAGATTGGTTCGGGACCGGTATGATATCGAAATCTTCAGGTCTGGGAAGATCTGAAATGGAATTGAAGCCGAATACCTCCAGAAAAAGCTTGGAACTTCCGTATAGGATGGGTCGCCCCATGATCTCCTTACGTCCCAGGATCCGGATCAGTTTTTTATTAAGCAGTGTACGGATCGCATAAGTCGCATCAACGGTCCTGATATCTTCAATTTCTGCTCGTGTGACCGGTTGTTGATATGCAATGATTGACAAGGTTTCCATAACGCTCTGTGAAAGTTGGATGGGTTTGACAAGCCTTCCTCGTTGGATCCATTTCTGAAAATGGGACTCAGTTCTGAGCTGATATCCGCCTGCAACCTGTTGAATGAAAAACGCCCGTTTATGTTCCTGGTAAAAACGGTTGAGTTCTTCAAGGAGACGGCGAATTGTCTTGCTCTTTTTAATTCCGGTAATTTTGGAAATTTGCTGGATGGTTAGTGATTGTTGGGAACTGAACAGCACGGCTTCAATAATCTGGGATTCTGAAACCTGATTGTCCAGTCCTGAAACGTCTGGATTTGGCTGTTGCGTGATCTGATAATTGCTTTTCATGATGAATTTCAACCGTCACAATCGGTGGTCTTGTCCAGAAAGCATGAAATATCGATCCATATTGCATGTTCATCCTGCGTGGCTTTATGTTTTCACCTTATTCGTCTAGCCATATCAAACCATATTGATGCCGTCTATAAACAGTAAAAAAAAATACGGCAAAAAACCAGCAGAAGGATGAGATCGAATGCTGAAAATAAGACCCTATGAGCCTGCGGACGATTGCGGTTGGACAAAAAAGGGGATTTTAAGTATGTAAAGAGAGAAAAACAGGTTTTGCTCCTCGGGTTTGTCAGGGCGTCCATCATCAGTATAACAATCAGATATATAATGGAAAAAGACAATATTCAGTTCGGTAGAGATGTTTATACAGGTCAGAACGTTGTGACAACGGGAACCGTTATCATCGGGGATCAAACATCCATATGGCATAACGTTGTTTTACGGGGAGATGTTGAACCTATCCATATCGGAATTCAGTGCAACATCCAGGACAATACCGTCGTTCACGGTCAGTTGCATAAGTGGGCGCCAAAAATCGGCAACAGGGTTTCTGTCGGTCATTGCTGTCTTCTTCATGGATGCGAATTGGCTGATGAGTGCTTTATCGGCATGGGGTCAATTCTGATGAATGGCAGTTATATCGGACATAGAGTGCTGGTTGCGGCAGGGTCTCTGATTCCCGAGGGAGCGCGGTTCGAAGAGCCAAACACACTTATTATGGGAAGACCCGGGAAGGTTTTACGTGCGTTGCGGGAAAACGAACTCAATATGATTCTGAATACCCCGGACAGATATGTAAAATATGCCAGCAATTGGTTGTCTTCATAAAAAAAACAATGGCCAGAAACAATACCTACGATGCATTTAAAAAAAATAAGTCATCATCGCTGAAAAAAGTCCGACATATTTCAGAGTATATCATACTGATATTGATGCAAAAATTCGCTGGCCTCTGGTCTTTTCAAAGGAATCAGCGGTTCGGTAAATGGTTCGGGAATCTGGCATATCTATTGGCTCGCAAGGATCGAGGCGTCGCGGATTATCAAATGGGCTTCTGTTTTCCCGAGTTGTCTCAAAATGAAAGAGATCAGCTCGTTCGGAAAACATTTCAGAGTACGGGGAAGACACTGTTTGAGACGTTGATTGTTCAAAGAATCCGGAAAACACCGGGTAAATACATCCGGCTGGAAAATGAAGAAGTGGTGCACAATGCGCTGCAGGCCGGTCACGGTCTCGTTTTGCTTTTTGGACATGTTGGGAACTGGGAGTTGCTGCCGACTATCTATGAAATGCTCAATATTGAGGGAATTGCTGTTGAGAGTCCGGTGGGAGACAATAAACTTGATGATCTGCTTCTCTCAGTACGAAAATCGGACAACATCCTTATGGTCCCCAGGGGAGACCGGTCCTCGGCAAGATCGATTCTGAACTGTTTTAGAAATAACAAGGTTTTCCTGTTTGCCATGGATCAGGATACGAGAGTGAAGAGTGTATTTGTAGACTTTTTTAACCATAAAGCATCAACTGCAAAAGGCGCAGCTACATTTGCCCAGAAATTCAGCGCCCCGGTTGTTTCAGCCTTCGGCGCCCGTCTGCCGGATGGTTCTCACCTGTATACGTTTGAACTCCTGTCCCAACCCCCCTATCGATGTGATGAGAGGGAAGAATGGGAACTGACCCAGCACTATACGGCACAGCTGGAAAAACATATTCGGGCCTATCCGGATCAGTGGGTCTGGTTCCACCGCAGATGGAAAATACAGCCAGATGACCCGGATAGCTGATAAGTCCATGGGATATCGAACGACATGGGCTCCCGTTTACACTGTTTTTTGCTGTCCTGACCAGATAACTGAAGCAGGTGAGGCATTGGTAATTACCGGAGTTGATGCCAATGGGACGGTCTCGGTTGCTGTGGCCAGTTGCCTGTATGTCTTAAAACGATCGGTGCTACACCTTCGGACACGATAAATGAGAATATTGACCTCGGGATTGATCGTTATCCTGCTGGTACTTGCTGTTTATTTTAACTGGTTTGCAGAAGGACCGCAGCAAGACACCCAGGATGCCGATTTGAGAGAAGAAAAGCCCATCATTCTGCAGAATCCTGAGTTGTTCGATTATAGAAACAACAGGCTGTCCTCACAAATCAAAGCAAAAATGGCCAAAGTATATGAAAGTACAGATTTGACGCTTCTCACCCAGATTGATGGAACTGTCTATTCTGAAAATCAGATGGAGCCCCCTACCCGGATTTTTGCTCAATCAGGCAGTATCAATGGAAAAATAAAACTGATAACTGTCTGGGGAGATGTGAGAATTGTCTTTGCCAATGGGCAGCGACTCTATACTGAGAAGCTGAATCTGGATCAGAATAAACAACTATTATATAATCGCGTGGCGGTACTTGTTGTTTCAGATCATGATAAAATAAATGCTGATGATATGCTCTACGACTTGAAAACCAGAATTCTCACGCTTTCAGGACCCAAGGCATGGATTGAAACAGGCTTCTAAAGGGGTGCACAAAAATGGATGGTATCACTCGTTTATTGGTTTTCATGTGGAACATGCCTTCAGCATCCTCCTCCGGGCTCAGTTAGCGGTGAATTCGTGAATGGTAACGATTTTCCGCATCTGATCTGTCAGGAAACGGGTTACACCAAAAAATGGACAGGGACATTAAAGATGGTCAAACCATTCATTTCTGTAGATATGGAGCCTTTAAGGAACGCGTTTTTGCTGGTTTGCCGGCTCATCTTTCACCAAAAAACGACACTCCCTGTTCGTCTGTTCGCCACAAGCCTCATGATCGGTCTGTTGGCCACAGGGTTGGTTCATGCCAGAGATTTTGTTACTATTACTGCCAGCAAAACAGCAGTCATTGACAGGAGCAAGGGAACAGCAGTGTGGCAGAAAAATGTTCACGTAATTCGACGCTCGACCGGATCCACATTGATGACAGATCAGTTGTCCATTGAAAGGGATACAACCAGTGATCAACTTGTCTGGGCGGAAGCGAACGGAAGTGTCCATGCTGTTTACTATCAGGGTCAGGTCAGTGAAGAAAAGCTGGATCAGGTCAGTGAAGAAAAAGGTAATCCCCCGGATCGTCTGAATCTGCCCCAAGAACCCCATAGTGTTGTCACTTGCGATTTGGCAACTTTCAGTAGAAAAACAGCCCTGGCTGAACTACAGGGAAGGGTTCATATCCTGTCAAAAGATTTCGAACTGCAGGCAGAAAAAATCCGCTATGACTATCGTGCCGAAAGAGGCAAAATTACAGCCAGACCGGGAGAGCAGGTCCAGTTTGTGTTTTATAAAAAGCCGACCACCAATGGGATGCAGCCTACGGCAAGAGCCCCTGTACGCCAGAAAGTATCCGGTGTAGCCACTGAAATTCTGGCCAATCGCCCTTCCCGTAAAATGGTCCTGCAGGGAAAGGTGTATATCATTGACTACTCTGATCAATCCCAGTTCAGAGCAGATCGCGCTGAACTGTTTTTTAATGAACAGGAGGAGATCGAGATTATTATCGCCAATGGGAATTTTTCCATGAACCAGCCAGGGAGAGTCTCCAGATCCGATCGAGCGGTGTTTGAATACGCAAAGGAAGAAGTGACGTTGATCGGCAATGCCTATGTCAAGGAAGACAATAAGGTTGAGGTGACTTCGGCCAGGATCAAAATGTATATTAAGGTCAATCAGGGTATCATCAGAGGTGTGGACGATATTCCAGTGAAAATGGAAATTGAAATAGACTGATCCACAGGTTCATTTTCCACTCAACCAAAAACCTGCGGAAAAACACCAACCCATTCACTGATACAGGATGTCGGGTAGAGAAGGTCCCGAAAGGGGGCGCCTTCTGATTGCGGAAACTGCGCGATATCGCTTCCTCTCATATAGCTGCTGATCCATTCTCCAAACGGTCAGGCGGGTTTTTATCACAACCATGATGTTAAATATTCGCCTTAGATCCCCTTTTTTTTAAATAGGTGTCTTTTTTAGCTTAAATTCGCAGCAGAAGAGTCGGATCTTCTATCCTAAATTCCTGTTATCAAAATATAAAATTATTTTTTTATAATTCGCTTGACACAATATTAAAAAAAAGGAATTCTAGTATATTATCTGGTACAAACCAAACAGATAAAGTTCATTGACATCAGAATCGGGATATAGACAGCGTAGATAGAGAAGTAAAGAAGTAAACGGGATATGTTTTCGGACATATTTCGTCTCGTCAATTGAGTCGCAACTCAAAGGGCGAACTTGACTATTTTGAGGTAAGCA
>JAHJRI010000427.1 GCA_018830885.1 bacterium
ATGTTCGGTAATTCGGGAATTTTTCTTTTTGGAATGTTCATGTAGCAAACTGTGACAGAAAAACTCCCCTGTGTCTACAGTTTTTTTGAACCATTAACGAAATCGCCAGAGGTTATTGAGAAGTTACCTAAAAGACTGCTAACTTATTGTTCTATTTCTTTTATGAACCGTATATCGTTTTTCCGTTAGCCCGCAAATCCATTGCTGCCCTGACAACCCGTTCGGCCATCCCGGCTTCTGCTTTTTTATTATAACTCCTTGGATCATAGACCTTCTTATTGCCAACCTCGCCTTCGATCTTGAGCACACCATCGTAGTTTTTGAACATATGTTCGACGATTGGGCGGGTGAAGGCATACTGGGTATCCGTATCCACATTCATTTTAATCACCCCATAATCCAGCGTTTCATGGATATCCGACAAATCCGACCCCGACCCGCCGTGGAACACCAGGTCCATCGCTGCTGACGCACCATACTTCTTGGTGACAACAGCCTGTCCATCTTTGAGAATATGAGGCGTCAGCTTGACATTCCCAGGTTTGTATACGCCATGAACATTGCCAAAGGTTGCTGCCAACATAAACCGACCGTTTTTGATTGCGCTCAGTTTTTCATGGACAAAAAGCATGTCCTCAGGTGTTGTATAGAGCTTTTCGGCAGGAGCACCTTCATTATTGACACCATCCTCCTCTCCGCCAACGACACCCGCTTCAACTTCCAGAATGATTTCACAGGCGGCACACTCCTCCAATAACGGGACCGCTATCTTCATGTTCTCATCCAAAGGCAGTTCAGATCCATCGAACATATGAGAACTGAACAGGTTCGGGAGCCCTTTGGCTCGTCTTTTTTTAGTCTCCTCAATCAACGGCCTAACAAATGTATCCAGTTTTCCTGGCGTGCAATGATCCGTATGAAGTGCAATATAAACGTTGTATCGTTCAGCCAGAAGATGAATATGCTGGGCAATGGATATGGCACCCAGCGCCATATCTTTAACTCCTGTCCCGGAAGCAAATTCTCCGCCTCCCGTGGAAACTTGAATGATACCGTCACACTTCGCGTCGGCAAAACCTTTTAAAGCCGCGTTTGCCGTAACGATGGAACTTACATTGATCGCCGGAAAGGCAAAGCGGTTTTGCTTTGCCGTATCCAGCATCCGGCAGTATGTTTTGAAATCCGCAACAGGCATAGTGATCTCCATTATAGTTTTAGATGCGGTTGCTATTTTCTGCTCAAACAGCATCAATAAGTTGGATGACGTCTTTTATTCTAATTTATTGGTTTAACAAAGTATAGCAAATAGAAACCGAATATTAAAAAAAACCTGCGGGGTTATAGACAAAAAGCGCCGGCAGGAAAGGTGGAAAGAGCAAATACACGGATCAGAATAGAACATCCCGGCGACCCTCAGTCAGCGCCTCATGCGGTTTACCGTTTTTCAAAAAAACATAATAAATCGATTAACTAAACCAGGGATTTGGTTTATCTTGATCCTATCAAATGAACGACAATAACACTGCAAAGTGATTCAACCCCAAAGACTGTAATACGCATGGAACTTCAAAAAGAACAACTTTCCCATCTCGACCCGGTTGATAAACGGCAAGTCCTGATCGAGGCACTTTCATATATTCAGGATTTTTCCCAGAAAATTGTAGTTATTAAATATGGTGGCGCAGCCATGGTCCAGGAGGAGTTTAAGGTCTCCTTTGCACGGGATATCGTTCTGTTGAGATCACTGGGCATGTTACCTGTGATTGTCCATGGCGGTGGGCCTGAAGTAACAGCGGCAATCAAGCAATATGGTCTGGAAACGACTTTTATCGATGGGTTGAGGGTGACGGATCTGCCAAGCCTCAAGATATCCGAGATGGTTTTATCGGGAACTATAAACAAGGAAATTGTTAAAAATATCAACGTACAGGGCGGTCTCGGCATTGGATTGAGTGGCAAGGATGGTCGCCTGATACAGGCTAGAAAACTGAAACACCCGAAGACAGACTTGGGTTATGTCGGTGAAATTGAGCAGATCAATCCCGAACTTATATTTATTCTGATCGAAAACAAGTATATTCCGGTTATTTCACCCATTGGAATGGGAACAGACGGCAATACATACAACATTAACGCCGATACGGTCGCTTCTCATATTGGCGTTGCCCTGAAAGCTCATAAAATCATTTTCCTGACGGACGTCCGGGGAATCATGCAGGACGAGCAGTTAATCTCCGAAATCAATCGGGAGGAAACGCTGGATCTGATTCGCCAGGGGGTCATCTCAGGCGGAATGGTTCCAAAGGTGAAAGGAATGCTTTATAGCCTCGAAAA
>JAHJRI010000428.1 GCA_018830885.1 bacterium
GGATTTTTTAAACATGTCGCGTTTTTTTTTGCAGGTTTACAGATAAGTTGTTTTATATTAGTTTATTATATCTTACTTATATGTTATTGCAAGTATTATCTTAACATTTTTTAAGCTCTCCGACTTTTCGGAGCAGACTCAACAATAGGGTTTTTATGGTCAAAGTGGCACCTTCAATTCTTTCTGCTTCCTTTAATACCCTCGCACTTGAAATTGACAAAGTTATCAAGGCCGGAGCAGACCTGATACATCTTGATATCATGGATGGTATCTTTGTCCCTAACATCACCTTCGGCCCCTTAATATACAAGGATATTCCGAAATATGACGGGGTTGAATTCGACGCCCATCTGATGGTGATACAACCTGAAAACAACATTCAATCCTTTCTGGATAGCGGTGTTGACCGCATTTCTGTCCATGTTGAAGCGACCGTTCATCTGCAAAGAATGCTGCAACTGATTCGTCATCACCATATCAAACCGGCAGTCGCCCTGAATCCCGCGACGCCCCTGTCCACTCTGGAATGGGTTTTGGAAGACCTGGATATGGTTCTGATCATGTCGGTTAACCCTGGATTCGGAGGACAGTCATTTATCAAAGGAATGTTGAAAAAAATTGAGCTTCTCAAAGAGATGATTCTGAAAAAAGGGCTATCCGTGGAAATTGAAGTCGATGGTGGGGTATGCCCCGAAAATATCAGGGATGTTGTCAACGCCGGGACTGACATTGTTGTTGCGGGTTCAGCAATTTTTGGAAAACCCGACTATGCCGAAGCCATTCAGGCGCTGAAGCACTATTGACAGAGGATTTGTGCTGATTGTAACGGATGATGACACTGTTCCAGGCATGAATAAGGATTTAAAACCGCAGGAAACCAACGGGGTGAATAAATGAGAGTCGGGATCGGATTTGATGTTCACCAGCTGCAATCAGGACGCAATCTGGTTCTGGGAGGAGTCCGGATCCCCTTCGATAAAGGACTGTTGGGACATTCGGATGCGGATGTGTTGGTCCACGCCATCATTGATGCCCTGCTCGGGGCTCTGGCAATGGGAGATATCGGGAAGCTTTTCCCGGATACCGACAACCGGTACAAAGATATTAACAGTCTTGAACTTCTGGAACAGGTGCTGGATCGGATTCAGAAAAGAGGCTGGCAGGTAGGCAATCTTGACACAATTATTATGGCCGAGCAGCCAAAGCTGCAGCTATTTATTCCGAGGATGATCACAAGCATCGCAGAAAACCTTCAAATCGATAAGGAACAGGTTTCAATCAAGGCCACAACAACCGAAAAACTGGGTTTTATCGGCAGAGAGGAAGGAATTGCAGCACAAGCCATTGTATTACTGATCAAGGATCCCTCCCGGGACTCATAAAGAGTCTCTGCCAGCCATGTTCCTCTCCGCGGATATCGGGAGGGACGGGTTTTGCATGTGAATGTAAAATAATATGAGCGATATAAAAAAGAACACGACCAACTTTCAGAGAATCTCAGACCTTTTGAGACGGCGGACGCTTTATAAACTCCTTTTGCTGTTAAGTATCAGCGCAGCAATCGGCTACCTGATCTCTCCCCGCATGATTTTTCTCCCGACAGTCTATGAAGAGGGGGATATTATCATGCAGACCCTGGTGGTAGAAGAGGATCTGCTGATACCAGACAAGGTCTCCACCCAGCTGAAACAGGAGAAATTGATTAAAGAACAGCGTCCAACCTATGATTTCGACCCCAAAATTCTGGAACAAACCCGTCAGAATATCCTGCAGTCCTTTCAGACCATTCGTTCCGGGTTGAAGCAACAGGACGACCGGAGAAAGGATCTGGATAACAAGAACCGGTTGCTTGGACTCGACTATTTCAACGCAGTCCACTCGCAACATGAAATTAGCCGTCAGCTTGCGTTTTTTAGCAAGTACCAGAACATCCTGCAAAACCAGTTAAAGGCCTTCCAAAAAGGGGTGAAACTGACGGCGAAGGGGTTTGAGACAAAGAAAAAACTGGATGCGGACATGAATACAGTAAACCGACTCCTCTCCGACCTCCAGGGGAAACTGGACTTTTTCACGAAGGAACAGAAGAGCTTTCAAGAACGTTTTCAAAAGGCGGAAGAAGCCAATATTCAACTGCAGAACAGCATCAATGAAAAGAAAGTATTAATGGCCCGCGAGTTCGCAGCGTCACTGAACATGGAGATTGATGAGACCGGACAGGAGCTGCTCGCTTTTCCCCTGTTTACTAAAGAGATTGAAGAAAAACTGCTGACGCTCATGCAGAGTCTGCTGTCCAAAAGAATTGTTGCTTCAAAAAGCGCGCTCTCCCAGGATACGGACAATCGCATCGATATCCGGAACCTGGTCAGCGGAGACGTCCAGAAAGTTGATGGCATTCAGGATCTGCAGGATTTGCAGGATATCCGCAATCTTGTACCCGAGATGGCCAAAAACTTTTTTCCAGACGATGAAACCGGGCGGAAAAAAAGTCTCGTCATCATGCTGGCGCTAAAGCTGATCAAACCAACCGTCACCGAAAACAAGCTGGAATTTGAGAAGAAAAAGTCGGATGCGATTGCCAACATGAGCCCGATCTATTTCAGTGTCAAAAAAGGGGAGATAATCGCCCGGGCTGGAGATCGCGGTACCCGCCATCAGGTGGAGTTGATCAGAAGTTACTATGAAATGGTCTCCAATAAAGACAAGCTGCCCCAGATGGTGGGGGTCGTCCTGATCGTATTGATCTCACTCCTCCTGGTTTCATTTGTGTTTCAGATCCAGGACGGGATCCCGTCGCTTTCATTTAAAAATCAGATGCTGATTATGTCTGGCGTCCTGATAACACTGATTCTGGTCAAAGGCGGCGTCGTTCTGGGTGAAATCGTTGAGACCCGGTATACGGACCTTCCCCGCGAAATCTATACTTACATGCTTCCGATCGCTTTAAGTTCAATGCTGGTGGGGATTTTGATCAATTTCGAATGTGGAGTGGTTGCAGGTCTGCTAACCGGTCTTTATGCAGCGATCATGCTTCAGGGCAGCCTCACCTATTTTTTCTTTGCAATGATGGGGAGTGTCGTTGCCTCCCTGCCGGTGACCCGTTTTGAGTCCCGTTATTCGCTGCTGATTCACGGTCTCAAAATCTCCATGATAAATCTGCCGGTGGTCATCATCATCTACCTGATTGAACGAAACCAGATTGGGAACATGATCTGGCTGGATATTTTTTTCGCTCTGTGCGGCGGTTTACTGACAGCCATTGTCGCCTCCATCCTGCTTCCATTTTTCGAATCGATTTTTGATGTGACAACCAATCTCAAGTTGCTTGAGCTATCCAATATGAATAACCCCGTTTTGAAGGATTTGATTTTCAAAGCCCCTGGAACTTATCAGCATTCGATCATCGTGGGTAATCTGGCAGAATCGGGGGCCCTGAAGATCGGCGCCAATTCACTGTTAACCCGCGTCGCATCCTATTACCATGACATAGGGAAGATGGATGCCGCCCACTTTTTTGTTGAAAACCAGGCCCCGAACATGCCGAATATCCATGACACGATGGCCCCGCTTGATTCTGCAACAACGATTATCGGACACCTGCAGAAAGGAGCCAAAATCGCCGAGAAATATCGCCTGGGGTCTGCTATTAAAAATATTATGATTCAACACCACGGCACCAACCGGGTTGAGTATTTCTACAACAAAGCATTACAGAACCCCGACCCGTCCGAGAACCAAGCGTCGATTGACGAGAGCCGCTTCCGCTACCCCGGTCCAAAACCCCAGAGTCTGGAAGCCGCAGTCGTGATGATGGCGGACATCGCCGAAGCTGCCACCAGAAGCCTCGATAATCCCACCACTGAGTCCATCACAGAAATGGTCAAAAAAGTCTGCTGGAACCTGCTCAGGGACGGTCAGCTGGACGAATCCGGACTTACACTGCAGACTTTTCACCAGGTTGTCCAGGTCTACAGCAAATTGCTGATCAGCATTCACCATCAACGAATCGAATACCCGGAATCATCTGGTCCATCAACCACAGATATACCGGTAACCCAGGATTAGATTATCCATAAAAAGGTATGAAGACAGACTTGATTCAAATCACCTACGAGGATTCAACAGACACCCTGCCACAACCCATTGAAAAACGGATTGTGGAGACCCTTGATTTTTTGATGACCGAATTGAACCAGGGTGCGAGGTCTATTTCCTTATTTTTCTGCTCAATAGAGACAATGATTCAATTGAACGGAACTTATCGAAACAGAGAAGTACCAACCGATCTGCTGTCATGGCTTTATCAGGATGATACAACAGGACCGCACGTACCTGAAGAACCTTGGGGAGAAATGGTATACTGCCTGGCGGTAATCCGAAAACAGGCCGCTGCTTCCGGCTGGGAGATCGGAGATGAACTACTCAGACTCACCGTGCACGGGTTGACGCACTTGCTGGGATACGATCACGAAAGTGATGCTGACGAAGCTGTGATGCTCGATTTTGAAAAAAAACTGTTGGTGCGGATTGGTCTGGAAGGAGCCTATGATAGCTGAGCGTGCTTGACCGATCAAGAGCTGAATAGGCCAGCCAAGCAACTGAATATGTGACTAAGCTTCCACCGGAACAATATTGATCTTCTTCCGGGTCTTGTCTTTTCTGGCAAACTCGACAGCACCATCGCATAACGCGAACAACGTATAATCCTTACCTGTACCGACGTTTCTCCCTGCGTGGAAGGTATTGCCAACCTGCCTGACAATAATGGTCCCTGCCGTCACTTTTTCTCCGCCGAACTTCTTGACACCTCTGTGCTGCGCATTGGAATCTCTACCGTTCTTGACACTACCTTGACCTTTTTTATGAGCCATTTTTCCCTCGAATTGCTGATGATGAGTACATTTTATCTGACCGGACCCTTTCAGGCGTTACAGACTAAAACGGTATCCGCCCACTGAAAAGGACCGGGTCTACCGCTGACGATAAATCCTGTTAAACCTGAATATCCGCTATCTGAATTCTGGTATAATTCTGCCTGTGACCCGCAGATTTCCGATATCCCTTTCTTCTCTTTTTCTTGAAAATGACGACTTTCTTATCCTTGAAATGGCTTAAAATCTTCCCGCTGACTTTTGCGCCATCGATAAACGGAGTCCCAACTTTATAGTCGTTTTCTCCAGTTTTAACAAACAATACTTGATCCGATTCAAACGTTGAACCTTCTTCCTGGTCGATCAAATCGACTGCCAGAATATCGTTTTTCGCGACGCGATACTGCTTGCCGCCCGTTTTTATTATTGCGTACATATCTTGACTGCTGATGTGGGTGAGTATCGATAGTGATGACTGCCGAATAAGTGAATCTTTTTAGAATAATGGAAATTAAAAACTCTGTCAATCGTTTGCTGGCAAAATACTTCCTCAAATTGGGTCCCGGTTGTGTACATGCAGTCAGCAACGGCATCAGCCTCTTTTAGACACCGTCTTTGTGATTGACCGGTTATCCGCTTTAAAATGAGAACCGGTATCCGATGCTGATTTCGCCCATGGTCGGTCGGATCTTCAAATCCAGGTAGCCTTTGTAACGGCCTTCGTCTATGAGCTCGTTGTAGCGGTTTCTCGTCGTAAAATACTCAAAAGTGCTGTAGGAGAAAACGCCGAGAGAAGCCAGCAGTTTCAGGTCATCCCCGGACTGAAACTGACTCAGAAAATAGGCGGACACAACACCGGATCCCAACAGGACCAATTGCCAGAAGTCCTTCTCATATTCAACCTGTCTGACCCTGAGTACCCATTTTTTTCGGGCAATATCTTCCAGCTGGATCGGGGAAAGTACAACGGATTTTTTTATCTCATACACATTGCGTTCTTGTGTATCCAGCTCTTTCCGGACTTCATCGATCAGTTGAATCTGTTTTCGCTTGTCCAGATAGGATGAAACACGATAACCAGGTTTGGTTGTTTCAATGGTCTGGAAGTAAACGCCTTCGCTGACTTTTTCACCCACCCGGGTGATTTTCAGGATACCGATATTATGTCTCCTGACAATCGTGGAGCGGACCTCCTCCCCTTCACCCACTTTTTTATTCCGGTATATCACAACCTGATCGCCGACAGAAATCCCATTTTTTTCCCCCAGGTCTATAACGGCGATTTTGTTATTGGCACTGATCACATTTCCATTCAGGGGAGCGTTGTTCGCAATTCGGTTGGAGAGCTGAAAAAAACGTCGATCCATGTTTTCGTCTGAAAACCGGATCGTATCCTCGAAAGCGAGCACATTATCAAAAATGTGGACCAGTTTGACATTAAGGCTGAAAAGACCGGCGGGGGTCAATGATATGTGCCCAGACAGAAGCCAGTCAAGGTTCGTGATCTTGCCCATCTGGATACCGCACCCGATTTCGAAACAGGGGAGCAGAGCCGGCGCCTGTTTCTGAATCTCTTCCTCCACAGCATCCAGGGAGATGATCCGAAAACGGTTTGTATTGTCCAGATTTCGCGAAATCATATTACTGAAAGCTCTTGCGGCGGATTCCGTCATGCCGGTGGAGCTGAATTGCAGAACAAAAAGCTTTCGGTCATCACTTTCTGGTGATTCCAGGACCTTCTGTATGATCTCTTCCGGATTTGTCTGGGCGAAAACGGGGACTGAGATCAGCTGTAGAGTACTCCAGATCAAAAGCAACCAGAAAATATTCAGTTTCGTTATTCGGTTTCTGCGCATAGGTGATCAGCTGGCTGAATTGTCAGTTTTTTGTTTCTCGTCTCCCGGCTCTTTCCGATTCCATCATCCCGACCCCGATGTGTCTTGTGATTCTCGGAGTCGGTAGATGGTAGACAAGCAACAAACTATAGTTTCCTTTTGAAATGCAGGAATCAGGCTAAAAACTGATATCTGATCTTCCAAAGGATAACCCATGGCCAGTGGCATCTTGCCTCAAATCCCTTTCAAAAGGGCTTTGGCACTGTTTTATTTCCCCTGGGGGTCAGCCTCTTTTTTTGCTGCTGCGGCTGTTTTTTTTGCTTTTGCCGGTCGCCCCACTTTTTTCTCTGGTTTGGCTTTGTCTTCCTGAACTGTTTTCAAAGACTCTTGTTTCGCCGGAGACTTTCTGGACCGGTGGGATGAAGAGCGTGGCTTTTTCTTTTTTTCCGGGGTCTCTTTTTCAGCCGTTTCGGGGGTTGCCTTTGCCACTTCGGAGATGCTCTTCTGGTCCGTCACGGATTTTTCAGCCCCCTGGGTGCTTTTTGAAGTGTTTTTGTTTGTCCGGCTCCTATTCTGACGCTTTTTATGCGGCTGAACCGGTTTCTCTTTTTCCGATTCTTTCCCGGCTGCACCATCTTCCTTTTCGACTGCATTTTTCTGTTGCTCGGAATCGGGTTTTTCCTGCCCGGTTGTCTTGGCTTGAGACGATGTCGGTTTTCGGGATGACCGTCTTTTCGATCTGGAGCTGCGCCTGCGCGACTGATCAGCCGGAACTTCCCCTGCATCCTGTTTCGTCTCTGCGGGTTTTTCTGCTGCTGAAACCGGTTTCTCTTGCGGAAGCGCTTCAGGTGATGGGCCGACTATTTCCTTAGGATCAGTCAAATCATTTGCGCCAGCGGGTGGCACCACTTTTTCGACCTGATTCTGCCTGTTTTTCCACAGATACTTCTGATCGATCATGAGCGGTGGCTGGTTGCTCGGTTTTCCTTTGAGACGGTTTTCAAAGGCCGTGGTAATCTCTGCCAGTTCCTCGGGATTGATTTCCTGAATGTCGGAAAACAGGCATGATGGGTGGATGGATGTCCCACCTGTCTGGACCGGTTTTTTTTCTGTCTTCCGCAGTTCTGTCTTCGGTTGCTGCGCTTTTGGCGGATCAGTTTTTGGCTTGTCCGCTATCTCAGGGACTGCCGGTGTTGCCTTCCCGACTTCCGCTTCAACAGCAGGGGGCTCAGAAACAGGCTGCTGATCGAGGGATATGGTCTCCGGTTCCTCAGACTGCGGTTCAACAGGTTCGGGGCTTATGTCCTGGGAGTCTGGTTTCCTGTCAACGGAATCCCGCTTTTTGTCCACCTTCTCCGATTTTCGACCTGCGTCTTTTTCTCTGTGCCGGGATCGCTTCTTATCGCTATCGCTCCTCTGCTCTTCCTTCCGGGAATCGGGTTCTTCTGGTGCGCCATCAGACTTCGACTCAAAGGTCGGTTTGAGCTGGGCTTCTCCGAAAACAGTGACGTCCGGATTGCCACGAAGGATAATATCGATTCCGAATTCCAGTTCCAGGTCGGTGATGGATTGACGCCTCTCATTGAGAAGGTGATTGGCCAGTTCCAGGGGCAATACGCCTTCTATCTGCAGCAGGTTCCCCTTGGCAGCAGTCTCACGGATGGATCGCAGAATGAGATTGGTTGAAGCGAGCAGGGAGGGAATCCGGCCTTTGCCATTGCATATCGGACAGACACTTTCAACAGTACTGGATATCCCGACAGATAATCGCTGTCGGCTCATTTCCAAGAGACCGAACTGGGAGATGGGATTGAATTTCCGTTGGGCTTTATCCCTGGACATCGCGTTTTGCAGCTCCTCCTCCACTTTTCTGCGGGAATTCTCATGTTCCATATCGATAAAATCGGTAACGATCAGACCGCCCAGATTTCGCAATCGCAGTTGTCGTGCAATCTCTTTAGCTGCCTCCAGGTTCGTTCGCAAGGCAGTCGCATCGATATCGCCCTCCTGATTCGATTTCCCTGAATTCACATCTATCGCTACCAGTGCTTCGGTCTGATCAATTACGATGGATCCACCGGAAGGCAGTTTAACATCCCGGGAGGTCAGCTGTTCAACCTGCCGTTCGATCTTATAGGAGGAAAAGAGTGACCGATCACCAACGAACAGCTTCAGGTCCTTTTGTCTCCTGGGAACAACCTTTTTAAGAAATTCCAGTACTTTCTGGAAGGTTTCCGGGTTATCGACCCAGATCTCTTCAATGTCTTCGGTATAATAATCCCTCAGGGTTCGTGTAACGACGTCCGACTCTTCGAGAATCAGTCCTGACTTCTTCATCTCTTTAAAAGACCGATGAATATCCTCCCAGGTTTTTTTCAAAGTCGTGTAGTCTTTTTTCAGTTCCACCAGATCCCTTCCGACACCCGCTGTCCGAATGATCGCCGAGTGTTTTTCAACTTCTATGGCTGAGATGAAACTTTTCAGCCGATCACGTTCTTCTGGATCATCGATTCTTTTCGATATCCCCCCTTTATTGGAGTTGGCCATCAAAACCATAAAGCGTCCCGGCAGAGAGACATTGGTGGTCAGAGCGGCCCCTTTCTGGTCAACGGCCTCGCGCGTGACCTGGACCAGAACAGGTTGTCCTTTCTTCAGCTTCTGCTGAATAGGACTGTTGTTATTCAGACTTTTCTTCTGGTAAAAGGCGGGGTTGATTTCACTGCTGGGTAAAAACCCGTGTTTTTTGTGCCCGAAGTCAACAAATGCAGCTTGAAGCGAGGACTGGACCTGAACAACGGTCCCCCGATAAATGTTATTTTTGGTCTGCTCCTTGGTTCGATGCTCGATGAGCATTTCTTGAAGGATGCTATCCTCAACAATTGCGACTCTTGTCTCATCATCAGTTTCATTGATGAGCATCATTTTTTTCGTCATTAATTCTCCGACATTGTGTTTTTTCGATTTCCCGCAGTCTTGATACTGGATTTGTCATATGGACCGATCCGTTACAGGGCGGGGTCATCATTCAATAAAACGATTTTTGTCGGATTGAGACCTGGAGGGAGGAGGGGTGGATGGGGGAAATGACAGGTATTCAAAAACAGTCCTGTCAACCATCGATTTTCCATCTGGAACAGACAAAAACGGACCGGCTTTTCAATTTATCCTGCATCGTTTTTAAACTGCACCTACCATTAATATCATTTAGCTGCGATGTCTGGTAATTCAATTTAATCACCTTTTCTTTGCGACTGGTTGAAACAGCTGTTTCTGATATTGTTATTCAGAAGATGTTCTCCTGAGATCCTCAAGGCCCACTCCGAATCGTTAAAAAAGGGAATATGGGCTATTTGGTTGCCGCTCATTTCATCGAAACAGTTCGATAATTGCGACTCTTTTCTCAATTTTTTTTGGCGACCCCGCTTTCCAGCCAGACAGCATTTTGCCCGGCTTTGGCCGTTTGATGATCACCGTTTTTTGCGTTGGGACATTACCCGTAAACGTATTGTCACCGACGATACTTGTGGCCCAGGCGAAATCGAAATCAATCTGGACTTTCTGAAATTGCTTTCTTTCAGATATCCATTTCGCGGGCCTGTTCCGATTTGGTGCAAGAAAATGGATGCTGCTCTTTTTTTTTTTGATAATAAGCAGGAGATCCATCTCATCCTTTGGATCTCTTTTCTGAACGTAAACGCTTGTGGATCAGGTCAGCACCTCTGCACCGGTTTCAGTCAGAAATATTGTGTGTTCGAACTGGGCTGACAGTCTACCGTCAATCGTGACGGCAGTCCAGTTATCTTCCAGTATATACAGGTCCTTATCCCCCAGATTGATCATGGGTTCAATGGTAAAAAACATTCCAGGCAGTAAACGGACTCCGGTTCCCTTTTTCCCAAAATGAGGAACCTGTGGATTTTCATGGAACTGCCTGCCGACTCCATGACCTACAAACTTTTCAACTACTGAGCATCCTTGTGAGTGAGCGTAGGCTTGTATGGCCGCTCCGATATCCCCCATTCTACCATAGGGCGTTACAGCCTGGATACCCCTTTTCAAGCACTCCTCCGCAACGGCCGTAATTTTTTTGGCGTCGGGGGAACATTCTCCCATCAGAAAGGTTTTACTGGTATCACCAAAATAACCGTCCAGATTGCAGGTGATATCAACATTGATGATATCACCCTCTTTGATAACCGTATGATCCGGAATACCATGACAGATAACTTCATTCAGGGATGTACAGGTTGATTTTGGAAAACCTTTATAGTTAAGGGGAGCAGGTATAGCACCGTGATCGAGTGTATATTCATGGACCCAGGTATTGATTGTGTCCGTCGTAATGCCGATCCGGATACGGTTCGCCACCATGTCCAGGGTATCCGCAGCCAGTCTGCAGCTTTTTCTCATCCCCTCAATGTATTCACTACTTCTTTCTATCCTGTCAAGCGGCTTGCCGGATTCTTTTTCCTCATCCATTTCCTGTTTGTCAGCCACCAAATGACATTTCTTGTACTTTTTCCCGCTACCACACCAGCAGAGATCGTTCCGCTGCAACTTTCCGTGTCTCTCCTGAGCTTTATTTTTTATCAATGAGGTCGTCTCAACCAAAATTTTACCTGGCAACAATGTTTATAATCTTATTCTGGATAAATACTACTTTGATGACTTTTTTGCCATCGATATACTTCTGCACTCTGGAACTCGCCTTTGCCATCAGAAAAACCTGATCCTGTTCACTATCATTAGGTATGGTAATATTATCCCTTACTTTCCCGTTCACCTGGACCGGAATCTGGTAGGTCTCATTGAGCAACATGGTGTCGTCATATCGGGGCCATGGTTCATAGGCCAGACTGGTCTCGCTGCCCAGGCGCTGCCATAGATCTTCACAGATATGAGGCGCAAATGGGCTCAGAAGTAGAACGAATGTCTTCAGCTGGTCTCGATTCTGATTCTCAGCATTGATCAACTCATTGCAGAAAATCATCAACTGCGAGATAGCCGTATTAA
>JAHJRI010000006.1 GCA_018830885.1 bacterium
AATGATGATTTGCAGCGAAAACATACCGATCGATATCATGAGCTCCGGTAATGAAGGAAAATAGGTCAGACCCGGAACCGATTCATAACCAATGATGTATGTATTAATCCTGTAAAGCAGACCGCTGGCTAAAAGAAAACAGGATCCCAGAAACAGGTTTCTGGGGCTTAATCTGGTTTTTTGATTCCTGATCAGATAAAAACCGATTAGCAACAGGACCCATTCTAACCAGAAAAATCCGCTTTCAAAACTGAATCCAGCTGCCAGACCGGCACCGCCGTTTCTGATCACCTCAATCCAGCGAAGAATGACATAAAGGATTGCCACATAAAAAGCCATTTTCATCATAGTTCCCAGCATATTGACATAGGACTTGTTTTTGAAATCGGCCACAGTGACACATTCAAGAGCGATGACAACGCAGAATCCCATAAATATGGACGATATCACATACAGCAGAGAAATTAAGGGGGTTTGCCATAGCGGGCTCAGCTTTTGGCCGAACAAAAAGGCCAGACCGCCCAGTCCCGACTGATGCATGGTTGGCAGCAGCACACCAAAGGCAACCGTCAAAAACAGAATCTTGTTCAAAAAAGCATGCAGGCTGCCTGCCCAGTTCTGTTGCTTACCTTCCGGCATGAATTTCTCAAGAAAAGCGGGCAAAATCTCGATGCCAAGGATAACGATGTAAGCTGTGATACAGATACCGACCTCAAAGAGGACCGAGTTGGTCTGCATGTATTTGGGGATAAAGAAATTGAGTAACCCGATATAGCGGCCGGTGTCGTATGCAAGTGATATCCCGGCGAATGAGTAACCCAGTAGAGAAAACAGAACCGCCTGTCTGACAAAACGGTGATATTCGCCTTTGTTCATGATATAAACCACAAAGGCGGTTACGTATCCACCATTTACCAGGGCGGCACCAACAAGAACACCCAGCACTTTCCAGACACCCCATGCTTGATGATGGGAGAGGTTGGAAACGGGGCCAATCCCGTAAATGTAACGGATGACAAGAAAATAGAACCCTATCAGGAACAGCAATGACAAAAACAGAATGGGCGGTGTGATAATCTTGCCGCCGGTGGGTTTTGCATGATCCATTATTCCTCCTTATCGCCAGATCGGTTTTTAAAAGCAATCGCGGCCAGCCCTGCATAGATCACTATCGGAGCAATCAATCCCTGATACAGGGAATGCTGAATGCTCTCGCTGACACTGGCTTGCGAGTGGTCCGGCAGGTTGGGCAGACCCAGTTTTTCGAATGGGACTTTGGAGAGATAAATAACAGAAGTGCCACCACCTTCTTTTTCGCCGTAGACCTGGTTGACATAAATGTGAGGTGATTGCTTGATTCTTCGTTTGGCCTCATCCAGCAGGCTGGTGACCTTGCCAAAAATAACAGCATCATTCGGGCAGGCCTCTGTGCAGGCCGGCTGCCCCTGTTTGGGCAGGTTTGTATTGATGCACATTTCGCATTTAACGATCCTGCCGTAAAAATCATTATATTGAAATTTTGGGATATTAAACGGACAGTTCATCTGGCAGTATCGGCAACCACAGCAAGCATCTGGATCCCAGGTGACTATCCCGTTGGGTTCCTTGTTCAGGGCACTGACAGGACACCCGGATACACAACTCGGATCGACACAATGCATACATTGACGTTTGACGTAAGCCTGTCCCTCTTCATCCTTGTACATTTTAATGATATTCATGGTTTTTTCGGACAGGTCCCGCGGGGCATCGTAAATGCCAGAGGCGTCCAGTTCAACCGGCAGGTTGTTGGCGCGCTTGCATGCCACCTCACAGGATTTGCAGCCGACACACCGTGTATTATCATACAGCATCCCGACATGGTCTTCCTGCAGTTTTTTGCTCTCTCTCGCCAGGGCGGTTCCGGATATCAGTGGCGCGGCAGCCACACCGGCACCAGCACCCGCAAGACCCTTGAGAAAATTGCGGCGTTTTATTTCCATGCTATTCCTCCTCTGAATCCGGCAGTTTTTTTGCTTTAACCGCAATCGCAGTTCCAGCGACACCGATGGCGGCTCCGATGGCTCCTGCTGCAACGAGGCTGGTTCCCTGGTTGGTGGGTTCCTGGGGTCGAGCATAAACTTGTGGTGGATTGGGATTCAGCACTTCTGCCTTGGTATGCAGGGGAATCGTGTATCCGACTGCTTTTTCAGTACAACCAAAGCAGGGATGACCAATGGCGACCGGCCATTTGAGATAGCGATTGAAGCCGATTTCCGGGCAGTTGGAGAACGTCATGGGGCCCTTGCACCCCATTTTATAGAGACACCAGCCCCTCCTGTGTCCTTCATCGCCAAACTCATTGACAAACCGCTCAGCATTAAAGTGCCCCCGTCGTTCGCATTGATCGTGGATGAGTGTTCCGTAAGCGAACTTGGGTCTTCCCTGCTTGTCGTGTGTTGGCAGTTTATTAAAGGTCAGATAGTGAACAACGGTCGAGAGAAAGTTGTAGGGATTGGGGGGGCAGCCGGGAATATTCACAACGGGTTTATTGGTGATCAGGGATTGAACCCCTACGGCACCAGTCGGGTTGGGTCCGCTTGATTGGACACCGCCCCATGAGGCACATGATCCGATCGCGATGATGGCGGCACAATTCTCGGCTGTTTCTTTCAGTATTTCCATCGCCGTACGACCCCCGATCATGCAATAATGGCCATTCTCCTTCGTCGGAATGGATCCTTCAACAACCAGGACATATTTTCCCGCGTATCGTTTCATTGCGGCTTGAAGCTGATCCTCAATTTGATGACCGGCTGCAGCGAATAAGGTTTCATGGTATTCCAGGGAGATAACGTCCAAAATCAATGTCGCCAGATCGACACCTCGCGCCCGCAATAGTGATTCGGTGCATCCTGTGCACTCCTGAAAATGAAGCCAAATGACAGCCGGCTTTTCCTTTTTTTCCAAAGCCTTAGTCATTTTCGGTATGAAAGCAGGGGACAGCCCCAGAGCGATGGCTGTTTTTGTTGAAAGCGTCAAAAAGTCTCGCCTTTTGACTTTACTATCAACCAGTGGATTTTTACCTAGGATCATTTGCTTTTCCCTCCCTATGATTGTTAATTGACCGTGAACGAGATGCGGAAAACTGCGCTATCCGATTGTACCCCCAATCTGCAGGATTTTCTTTGCGTGAATTGTGACGAAACCTTACATAAAAATAAATATTTGTAAATAAAAAAATGAAAATTTTTGAAATGAAATTCCTGACAGATGACTGGAAAGAATGTAAATATATGAATTTAAATATTTTTATAAAAAACAGTGAAATAGTCTTTGAAAGCGCTTTCGATAATTACCCCATGCCGATCGATCCCAGATGTCCGATGAAACCTTTCTGGGAAAGGGATGAATTGATTTCTGCAAAAAATAATCCTTTTTAGGGGGCTCGAACTGATGGACCTTCATCCAGGTATCAGCTCAAGAATCCGGATATGGCACATTTGGAGGCGGTTTATCCAAATACCCGGGTTAAGCGCGGTATTTGCCCATGCTATCGCAGTGGACAGTGGTAAACTGAAGCGCAACCATATTTCGACCCCTTAAAAGTTTGGCGGAATGACCGGGTGTGATTTATGTGATTGATGGAAATTTTAGGTAAAACCTTTGACTTTTTCCGAGATACCCGGCACTGTTGATAAAAAAAATAGGGTTGTATTCAGCGGGTGCTTTCTAGATATAGGCGGCATCATCAGACTTTCAATATAAATCCATCCAGATTGGCCGGGAGTGTAAGTATGTGTCTGGCGATACCAGGGAAGATAGAATCCATCGAACAACAGGAACCATTGAAAATGGCACGTGTCAGTTTCAATGGAATGATAAAAGAGATCTGCATAGAATGGGTTCCTGAAGCAAAAGTAGGAGAATATGTGATCGTGCACGCCGGATTTGCAATCAGTGTCCTGGATGAAAAAGAGGCGCTGGAAAATCTTGAATTGATCAATGAAATGGCACAATCACCCGACGCTTATCACAAGTGGTAGTCGGAACCTTCGACAGACTGAGATCCGCTTGACACACTGTCGCCCAAAGGATTCAATGACAGAAAGGTTAATTCAGTAAACGGGTAAAAACGTGTGAGAGATCCAATTTTGGCAGGAGAGCTGAACGGGGAGAAAGTGCTGTTAGCTCATGGCAGCGGCGGGAAACCATCTGCGGAGTTGTTTCAGCAGGTATTTTTGCCCCAGTTTAACAACCCATTGCTGGCTGAAGCACATGACGGGGCCGTGTTCGAGATAGGGGGGCAGCGGTTTGCTTTTTCAACGGACAGCTATGTCGTCAAACCACACATTTTCCCTGGAGGAAACATCGGCGATCTGGCTGTGAATGGAACGGTCAATGATATTGCCATGTGTGGTGCACGACCGTTATACCTCTCCACCGGTTTTATTCTGGAAGAGGGATTTGACATGGCAGAGTTGAAACTGATTGTGCATTCCATGCAACTGGCGGCTGTGAAAGCTGGGGTATTGATGGTTACCGGAGATACGAAGGTCGTGGAGAAAGGCAGTGCCGATGGTATTTTCATCAATACCGCAGGAATCGGGCAACTTACCGGCAATACGTGTATCTCCCCCAAAAATGCGAGAGCAGGGGATGTGATTATTATCAACGGGCAGATTGCGGATCATGGGATTGCGGTCCTGTCAAAAAGAGAAGGACTTGAATTTCAGTCGGATATTGTCAGCGATACGGCCTCACTCAACCATCTTGTTGAAGCGATTCTAAGGGTGGCGCCTAATGTTCATGTGCTGAGAGACCCAACGCGGGGAGGCGTTGCCGCAACACTGAATGAAATTGCAGATGCCGCGGATGTTGGGATTGAAATCGAAGAGGAGCAGATACCCATCAATGAGCAGGTGGCTGCTGTCAGTGATATGTTGGGCATCGATCCACTATATATTGCCAATGAGGGGAAGGTCATCGTGTTTGCTCCTTCACATCAAGCGGAGCAGGTATTGGCAGCAATGCGGACATACCCGGAGGGCGAAAAGGCATCGATTATCGGTGTCGTTACTGCTGACCACAGAAAACGGGTGGTTCTACAGACCCGGATTGGCACAAGGCGTGTCGTGGACATGCCCTCTGGAGATCAGCTGCCGAGAATCTGTTAACGACAGTGGTGTTTTCCAAATTCCCTGGGCGTAATCCTTTGCTGATGACAAATGACCTGTTTACCGGACACGATGGTTCATCACCATCAGCGTTGTCTGGTGAATAAACCCTATCAGGATCTGGCTGCCGTGCATGAAGTATCCATCATGATGAGTATTTTGGATCTGGCCATTGAAGAAGCCAGAAAAAACAGTGCTGAAAGGATTCAGCGGATTTCGCTGGAGGTGGGCGAAAGATCGGGTGTGGTGATTGACGCCCTTGAATTTGCATTCGAAATAGTCATCAAAAACTCAATTGCAGAAGGCGCCAGCCTCGTCATTCATTCAATCCCTTACAAGGGGGAGTGTATTGCCTGTGGTTTTCAGTTTCATTGTGATGGGTTTCTCATTTGCAGTAAATGTGGAAATTTTGGAAAAATCATTTCGGGCCAGGAATTGCGAATCGTATCTATTGAGGTAGAGTAATGTGTTTGGAATGCGGATGTTCGGAAACAGGTGAAGTGACCATCGACGGTCAGAAAATAGACCCGCACCAGCATGATCATGACCACCATGATCATGACCACCATGATCATGACCACCATGATCATGACCACCATCACCATGGTCACTCCCATCATACAGAAATCAAAGCTGGTAGAGAGATCACTATCCAGCGTGATATACTGAGTAAGAACAATGCACTGGCTCAACATATCCGCGAGCATCTACAGTCTAAAAAAATCTTCAGCATGAATTGGATCAGTGCGCCGGGATCCGGAAAAACGGCCCTTCTGGAACGGCTGATTCAAGACTATGGCCGGGAACTGCCCATATCTGTCATTGAAGGAGACCAGCAGACGGATAACGATGCCCAGCGGATTATCAGGGCAGGTGCTAAGGCGGTCCAGATAAATACCGGTGCTGCCTGCCATCTGGATGCCGGTATGATTCATCATGCACTGCATCGGATTGACCTGCAGCAAACGCGCCTGCTGGTTATCGAAAATGTTGGGAATATGGTGTGTCCGACAGCCTATGATCTGGGTGAAGATCTGAAGGTGGCGATTATCAGTGCACCGGAGGGTGAAGACAAGCCGGTAAAATATCCGGATCTCCTGATAACAGCCAATGTGTTATTGATCAACAAGATCGACCTGATCCCCTATCTCGATTTCAATCTCCAGAACTGTATGGAACTTGCGAAAAAGGTTAATCCGCTGATCGAAATATTCCCTGTTTCGGCTAAGACAGGAGAGGGGATACCCGCCTTTCATGATTGGTTTATGGACCAGATCAATCACTTCAAAAAATCTGTCTGACAACGGTTGGAAGCGACCCACTGACATCATGAAGCGTATCAACCGCTTGCGAATCACTATTCAGGGTGCTGTCCAGGGAGTTGGTTTTCGACCTTTTATTTTCCGCCTGGCACAAGAGATGGGTCTGGCAGGCTGGGTGTTGAATTCCGCCCAGGGTGTCTTTATCGAAGTGGAGGGTGAGAAAGGGAGTCTTGATCGGTTCATGCTGCGGATTCCGGGGGAGAAACCCGGCCCTGCATACATTCAAAGCTTTGAAGCCTCGTTTCTCGACAGAGTGGGTTACACTGGGTTTTCCATCCGCCACAGTCGGGGTGAAGGGGAAAAAACGGTCCTGGTTTTACCGGATATAGCCACCTGTCCTGAATGCCTGGCAGAGATTTTTGATCCTGGTAACCGACGGTATCGGTACCCCTTCACCAATTGTACGCTCTGCGGTCCACGGTATTCAATCATTCGCTCCCTGCCATATGACCGTCCCCATACGACGATGGAACGCTTCAGAATGTGCAGCCTTTGCGAAGCTGAATATCAGGACCCTGGTGACAGGCGGTTTCATGCGCAGCCGAATGCATGTCCGGATTGCGGTCCTCAACTGGCAGCCTGGGATCGGCAGGGCAGCGTCGTGGGTCATCGCAACGAGGCCCTGCTGCTG
>JAHJRI010000429.1 GCA_018830885.1 bacterium
AACCTGACTGTAGTGGTTTGGGAACCATCCATTTGCCCAGTAGTCCACGTCTCCCAGGGTGACTGCTTTATAGAAAAGAGAGTTCTGCAGTTCTTTGGTTCGTTTTACATCATAGCCAAGTGTTTCCAGTGCCTTGCGAATAAGTGCCTCCTGAAAATAGCCCGTGTTCCAGGTTGCTCTTGCGGGCTGAGCTGATTTGTCTTTTCCGGGCAGTTTCTGATAACCCAAAGCTGGAAAAGACAACACCACCAGTGTGATTATTCCGACAATCAATTGCTTCATTTTTACCTCCAGAAATATGGTTTGTATGAGAACATCATGTAACAATCCTGAGTACCAGCCACGGATGGTTACAGAGTCTTATTCTCATGCTTTGTTGTGCCCCGACACCGGGGCATCTTGATTATGATGAAGATTTATTCTGCCCCATGCCCTGTGTGATCCGATCGAGAACCATCGCCAACAGCACAATGCCAAGCCCGCCAGTTGTCGCCAACCCGATATCCAGGTTGTTCAATCCCTGGAAAACAGGCATTCCCAGTCCCCCCGCACCGATTAGTGCCGCAATAACCACCATCGACAGCGCCATCATGATGGTTTGATTCAAACCAGCCATAATGGAAGGCCATGCCTGGGGAATTTGAACCTTGAGCAGTACCTGGGCCGGTGTGGCCCCGAAGGCTTCACCCGCCTCCACCAGTTCAGGATGAACCTGCCGGATACCCAGGTTTGTCAGTCGTACAATCGGTGGCATGGCAAAAACAAAAGTTGCGATTACACCGGAAACGGTCCCGATACTGAACAGCATGACCACCGGAATCAGATAGACAAAAGCAGGTGTTGTCTGCATGGTATCCAGCAATGGACGCAACAGGGATTCAATACGATCGCTGCGACCGGAGGCAATACCGAGCGGGATGCCGACAGTGGCACAGAACAGAACAGAAAGGACAACCATGGAAAGGGTTGTCATGGTATCCTCCCAAAGACCGAGAAGACCAATAAGAACAAAGCTCATCACGACAAACACCGCAACCCGTTTCCCGGCATATTTGATTGTCGCGAGCGCAAAGAACAGGATGATCACCCAGGGATTGATGGTATTGAACAACCAGTCCAGGCCTTCCAGCGATTGTTCAACCGGGACCTTGATAAACTGGAAAAACTCTCGATAATTCTCCACCAGCCAATCCACGCCAGTTTGGATCCAATCATCCATGGGGATTACTTTATCTTCAAAAGTGTACCAACTCATAAATATTACAATAGTTTCAGTTGTTTCTCTGTAGCGTTCGGAGAAAAATATTTTTTGAAATAACACCAACATACTGCTTCTGATCATCGATGACAGGAATGGGCCAGGAACGCGTAACGACTTCGTCAATGATCTCCTGCATCGAGTGATTGATGTTGACCGGGCTGACATCTTCTAAAAAAGAGTCTGAAAAATCTACTGCTTCACTGTTATTGTTGATTTGCTCCTTCAAAGAATCCGTACTGACGATACCCATAAAACGCTTCTTTTTGTCTAAAACGTAGCCATACTCCCTGTCGTGGCTGATCAATCTTTGAAGTGCGGCTCGAGGTCCTTTCCCAGGGTAATTGATCACCGTTGTCTGGGTTTCCCGTGCAATATCCCCGGCGACCAGAATACTGGTCGGGTCAACACCTCTGAAGAACGCATGAACATAATCATTTGCCGGATTTTGCAGAATTTCGTCCGGTGTCCCTACTTGAACAATGCGACCCCCTTCCATGATGGCGATCCGGTCACCAATGCGCATTGCTTCGTCAAGATCGTGGGAGATAAAGACGATGGTCCGTTGGTGCTCTTCCTGTAAACTGAGCAATTGGTCCTGCATCTCGGTGCGAATTAATGGATCAAGCGCTGAGAACGCTTCGTCCATCAACAATATCTGCGGGTCAACTGCCAAAGCCCTGGCAAGCCCAACTCTCTGCTGCATGCCGCCTGAAAGCTCAGACGGAAGACTTTGTGCATATGCTTCCAGGCCTACCTGGGCTAATGCCTCCATGGCTCGGTCCAACCGTTTTGCTTTATTCACTTTGGCCAGTGACAGACCAAAAGCGGCATTTTCAATCACATTGAGGTGTGGCATCAATGCAAACGATTGAAATACCATACTCATCTGTTTTCGGCGCAGTTCCGTCAAGCCTTTGGCATCAAGATCCGCTACATTCAGTCCATTCACAAAGATGGACCCTGCCGTAATATTGATCAAACGGTTCAGCATGCGCACAAGCGTTGATTTTCCAGATCCGGACAGACCCATGATGACGAAAATTTCACCGGCATTAACAGTAAAGCTTGCATCCTGGACCCCAACCGTCATTCCTGTTTTCTTAAAAATTTCATCTTTGTCCATCCCCTGTTTTAAAAGCTTCAACGCTTTTTTAGGAGATGGACCAAAAATCTTATACAGGTTTTCGACTCTTATAATTTCTTCTGTCATGGTTTACTTGGTTTCCGCTTGGTTTTTCAGTATCTCTTTGGTTGGAGAACATGAATATACCTATACTGATTATAAAATTAGTAATAGTTTGAGTACAAATTGTTACATATGATAATATATGTGTCAAATCGTAACAACTGGAATTGGCGATTTATTAAAGGCTGTCACTCACGCCAGAAAAGCGCTGGAAGGTTTTCTTGTGGTCCCTTCGAATCGTGAGAGTGAGCCGGATGATAGGAAAAAGAGTTACCGAGGTGGTTGAAAAGCGCTATTCGCTGATGATCTGTCCAGCCTCCAGAACTGGACCAGCATCTATTTCTTCAGCCTCCATCAACTCAACAATTTTAGACAGAGACTGGGATATGGCAGACTGTTCCTGATTGGAAAGTCTCGACAGGGCACTGACCAGTTTATCCTGCAGCGGTGAAGGGGCTGATTTGGCGTACTCTTTTAGCTTCTGCCAGAAGCCCTGTCTCGTCAGCCTATCTCCGCGGGGATCTAGGAATAGAGCTGGCACATTCTTCTTGCGTGCCAGTTTAGGGCGGGTTTCTTCTACATATTCCTTTACCGCCAGGGATACC
>JAHJRI010000430.1 GCA_018830885.1 bacterium
AAACAGTCAAATTTGACATCATCATCATGCTGGCCAATCCCTGAAGGTAAGCCATGCAGGAGAGATTGTTCTCCCGTTTTCTTTTCTGGACCCGCAGTTTCCAAAGTTCCGGCAGACTGCTATTCTCAGGAAAAACCTGTGCCGGGATCGGTCCAGGAAATTCCATCGCTTTTGCCCGCTGAAATACTGTGAATCCATCCACGATTCTATAGCTGCGCGGTCTTTTTTCCTGCAGCCAGATCGGATTGAACAGATTATGACGGCCGTCCCAATCGAGCGTGGCAGTGTCAAGATGGTGCAGGTAAAACAGTCGATCTTCGGAATCGATCTGATTGAGTGCAATATTTGAATAAACCATAAACCACTTCTAAAGATGAAAAACCGCAATGCATTGTTATTCGGTGCGACTGGAGGCATCGGGGAAGCTATCTGCCAGGAGTTGTGCGCACAGGATTTTGACTGTTATCTGATCGGTCGATCAGCCGAGAAGCTGAATCAGCTGAAAAAAAAGTTCCGGCTACCCCCAGAGCACATTTTTTGTTCCGCTTCCATGACAACCCCTGCCGGGTATATACAGACCCGGAAGTGGCTCGAATCTTTGAATCAGACGTTCCCAGTGGCTGTCCATGCTGCGGGTCAGGGAATGGTAAGACGCGCCTCCAAGATCAGCCTGGAAGAGTGGCAGGCCATGATGGACATTAACCTGAACTCGGCATTCGCTTTTTTTAAGCTATCCTGGGAATTCAGGGCGGATAACCGTTTTGAACTGGTCTATTTTGGCTCTGCATCCGTCGATCAGGTATGGCCAAAAAACAGTCTCTATGGAGCCAGCAAAGCCGGGCTGGAGATGTTTGCCAAATCATTGCAGAAAGAGATCAGGCCTGATGGCGGACGGGTCTGGCTCTACAAGCCGGGCAGTGTGAGAACTGGTTTTTTCAATGGGTTGCCGAACCATATCCCCCCGGAAAAAATGATGGATCCAAGACTGATTGCGAAGCTGGTTGTCGATAATCTTCAAAGCGATCAAGCCATCTATTTCCCGGAGATTCCGATTCTTTCAGAGTAATCACCGGCTGTTTTTCATTGTGAAACAGATACGACCGGGCTTTCCGGTTCTTTGTCCCTCTCATCGGTCCAACTATACCGGATTAAGTATTGATACTGCTTGAAACCGCCGGTTTCGCCCTGTATAAACCCAATCCTGTCTGAAATCCGGGCATATACTTTCTCAGGCAATTGCTCTGAGAACGTATAGCGAAAACGAAGTCGTTTTTGTGTGAGGATCAGGTTAAATGCGATGATAAAATTGAAGTTTTCGTCATAAAGTTTTATCTGGGGGGATAATGACGTTTTACCAAGCTGTATCCAGTCGATATAGATGGTCGCTTTTCGATTCAGTTTCTCGGGAAGTGCCGCATCAGCTGTTGCCTTGCCATCAGCAGGCTCCGGGCGGTTTGGCTGTTTTGTATCCAGTTTGTTCAATTTACTGGGGAAAAGTACATTTTCCAGCTGAACATCAGAAATTTCAACCCCTTTCATTTGATATATATCCTCATCTGCCCGGTTGGATATTTCTCCGATGGTATAGGTCGCTGGCGGGATCCTGCTAAATTGAATGCTTGAATTGTTGGGTTCCCTCTCAATCAGGGTTGGTATGTAAAAGACATCCAGTTTCTCTTTGGATATATCTCTTTCCTGAGACTGTTTATCGCCGCTGTCGTCGGTTACTGGCAGTGTGGTATTTTCCAGGATCGATTCCTTGATTTTTTCGAGGGTTTTCTTATCCGGGATCCATGAAGCAGGTTCAGTGGCAGTTGGCGTATAGTGATAGAATGCGGAAATACGAATCGTATTGAATTCAGAGTCTTCAACAAGCAGCTCAAAATATGGATTGACCTTCTGCAGTTCTTTGATCAGGGTTTTTAAATCCGAATTCGAATTGATTATATATCGACACTGATCCATGGAAAGCTGAATCAATGAGTAAGAACTAATAGATTGATTTTCCTTGAGAACGCGGAGTTCGAAGGCAGAACGCAGATAGGGCGCATTTAAACCAGCAACTTCAATATAGTAAGATGAATCCTGACCAATTTCATAGGTATTTCGCTTAATGGACTGAATTGTCAGCAATGATATCAGCCGGGACATCGAATCCTGCAAAGCCTCCTTATCACTCTCCGGATTTTTCTGGGAAGGGGGTGGCACATTCAGGGATAGCCTGTTTATCTCTTCCAAATCTGATTTTCTGAGAATTCTTAATAAAATACCACGAACCGAACCGCCGGGCTGCAGTGTTTGCTCCTGGTCCGACACGTCTGCTGAGAGGTCCTTTTCGGGCAAGCTGCCAGCTCTCTGAAAATCGCCGTCCGTGGTTTCCAGGATGAAGATAATGCGATTCTGGGGATAATTGAGAAAGAGATCTTCAATAAACACCTTTGTCATGCGCTCGCCGGTCGATATCCCGTTCAAGTTGACCTTTTTTAACGGCTCGATTTTCAGATGGAAATTGGCCAGTTTCGTTGCCAGCAGTTCGGTCGGGATATCCAGAGTGTCTTCAACGAGCAGCGTGATTGGGATCCACGGATCATCTCTGAGAATAAGATCCATCTGTTTCAAAGAATCGCGCAGGGTGTTTATTTGAACTTTGGCCTCCAGTTCAATTTTGTATTCATCTCCTTCGTTTGTTTCATTGAGGATTTTGACGGATATTAAATGGTTTCTGGGTTGCAGGGATTGTCTGTGCAATATCTGTTTCTGATATTCTGCGAAAATCTGGGGTTCCAGCAGATCCTGAATCGCTGCGATGATGACACTTTGTTGTGCCTGCCGAAACGCATTCGATTTTGCAAAGGCGATATCATTTTCGAGAATAGGTGTTTTGGCGGTGCTGCGGTATGTTTTTGTCTGCTGAGCGGACACCGGCATGACCCAGCAAAGGACGCAAAACAACAGAATAAAAATACGGGCCGAATAGGTCATTGGCTGAACAAGCGGAATTTTCTGATTCAAACGACAATTAATTGGGAAGGGTGTTCGAGAAATCTTCCGGGTAGTATTTTGAAATCCATTCATCCGTGTTGATATCTGATATCTGGTTTTTGTCCAGGAATTTCTCGGCATATTTCTTATATAGATTCGATTTAAGGAATATTCTGACAATCTCCGCGTCGAGGTCTCCCTTTTTCACCATACCCCCCAGAATCTCCAATGCTTTTTCAAGATGCATCGGGCTTTTATAGGGTCTGTCGTTTGCGGTCAGCGCTTCAAAAATATCTGCCACGGCAATAATTCTGGATTGAATCGGAAGTTGCGCTGCGACGAGCCGGTTGGGGTAGCCTGTGCCTGTCAGCGTTTCATGATGCGCGCCGGCATAAAGGGGCAGTTTCATTTTCTTCTTGGGAAACGGCAGACTCATGAGCCATCGCCAGGACCTTTCAGCGTGGTCGTTGATAATTTTCCTCTCCGCGCTGGACAGTGTTCCTTTTGAAATCAAGAGATATTCTTTTTCCTCATCGCTGATGAGGGGTTCTTTTGTTGCCGCCGGGTCCTCCTCGACATGGGTGATCCGTTCCTCGCCAGCGACCATAGATGTGTCGACCTTGAGGTGCTGTTCAGTCTCTATCAGACTGTTTTTAATTATGATATCACGGTCTTCCGGATTGAGGAATTCGCCACCCATATTGCAACTATTGAGCACCTGCAAATCCTTCACCAGTTCACGGACTTTTGTTTTCCTCTCCAGTTCGATTCGGTCAAAGAAATCCGAGGATGCGCCCGCTTCCAGACCTTCTATTTTTTCTTTCAATGCTTCAATTTCAAGGTCCTTGATCTTGGAATTAAAGCGTTGAAGGATCATTTCAAAACGGTCTTGCAGAAGTTGCAGCTTGATCGGTTTGGAAACGACATGTTCTGGTGTCGTCAGTTTTCCGATATCATGCATCCATCCGGCCAGACGGAGTTCCTCCATCTGCGTCTTGTTAAATTCGATGTGCTGATAAAGGCCTTCATCCCAGAGGCTGATTTCTTCTGCCAGAAAAAGCGACAGCGCTGAAACCCGGTTGATATGACCAAAGGTATAGGCCGATTTCTCACCCAGCCCTTCAGCCAGAACACGGACAAATGCGTCAAAGAGGCGGATTTGTTCCTGGAGTAGTTTTTGGGTAGTCAACGATATGGCTGCCTGATAGGACATAGCCTGTACGATGGTCTGGTCATGCTTGGTGAATGGCACGACCTCTCCATCGGCGGTTTGACGATTGATCAGCTGCAATACCCCGTTTATCTGGTTCTCATGATCCCGAAGCGGCAGGACAAGCATGGACTTGGAACGGTAACTGTTCATTTTGTCGTACTTTTTCGTCCCGCTGAAATCAAACCCCTTTTCGTTATATGCGTCCGGGATATTGACAATCTTCCCGGTGTTTGCACAGTATGCTGAGACATTATGTGTGTTAGGCTGCCCGTCAATTTCCATGGGTACCGGGGGAACATTGGGCTTCGTAATGAAGATGTTGCTGGACTCTGTGTGCATCTCTTCAAAAACAAGAGACTTCGATTTTATCTCCCCCGGGTTGAAGGGGTCGTCATAGAATTCATCATGAACGCTGTAGACCGTCCCGGCATCGGCATTCGTCAAATCACGGGCCGTATAGAGAATCAAAGCCAGTGCTGAACTCTGCTCCTGCTCCTTGCTCAGTTCCGCTCCAGCAACAGAAAGAATCTCCAACTGTCTTTCGTGTTCAGCAATGTCGCTCTTCAGTTGCTCAAAAAAACCGGAAAGATCAGGATCCAGACTGCTCTTTTGCTCTTTTAGCAGGGCTTCGAGATGATCAAGTTTTTCGGGGATGCTCATGCACGGATTTGGGCGAACTTATGACTTAAATGCAATTTTATAAATGAAGTGGATACCGGTGGTTGGGATTATTTAAATAGAGATCGTCCCAACACACTCAGGTGGGGCTCTTCTTTAAAGTTACTGAACATATACAACCTGCAGAGACAAAGCAGTGCCTTCTCAAAGGGGAATCTTAAAATGGTTCATTCTACAGATTTTCTCTTCTACCGCAACCCCTTTCCATATGATCATAACCCGTTCCAAAAAATTTAAGAGAACCAGTACAAAAGCCTAAATCTGTTGCGTTTTTTCTTTTTGTTCTTCAATCTCTTTACAATTGATACACAATGTCGTTACCGGTCTGGCGTCCAGTCTTTGTTTCCGGATATAATCCCCACATTCTTCGCAGATGTTGTAGGTGCTTTCTTCCAGGCGGACCATCGCACTGCGGATCTTCTTAATCAGTTTCCGCTCCCGGTCTCTTATTCGTAAAGTTGTATTTCGCTCAGATTCATAGTTTGCGCGATCAGTTGGATCAGGGAATTCCTGATTGGTGCTTTTCATCTCCTGAACAGTTTCTCCGGATCCCTGCAGTAACTCGCTCAGCATACTTTCCAGTTTTGCCTGGTAGTATTTTTTTTCTTTCTTATTGATCTTGTTCGAATCCACAAACTCCATTTTTTCCTCATTATGTTTTTACTTCTAATTCTCAGATACTTTCACAAACGATCTTCGGTAAGAAAACGGACGAACTACCGGATGGCAACTGTTTCAATTTGACCGTTGCTCAGGGTATATTTTAGAGTATTTTCATCCATCCATTCAAGGCGAAGTTTCAGCGAGAAATCCTTGACTATGATTGGCAGATGCCTCAATTGTCGGGTCTTGGTATCGACAACATGAAGTCTGAACGTGTACTGATACCGTTCTTTGCCCTCGTCTGTCTCAATGGTTTCTCCTTTGGCGATATGATAGAAAGCAGCCTTATCGACATCATTAAAGACCAGTCCGGTTCCTGTGTTGCGTTTTGGCAGTAGATCTTCAATTTTACGGTTTCCATTGATCCAATAGATCTTTTTCTTGTTGTTGCTATCAGTTATCAGCTGGTAAAATCCGCCTTTCAGCTGAATAAACTTGGCATCACGATTACCTGTATAGCCAAGCACTGAATGTCCGGTTTCATCTAAGCCATGGTAAATATATCCATCCGGTCCCTCTACAATATCGACCAGAGTCAGATCGTCACGGGAAACAAGTCTTTTTTTATTGAGATAGATGGTATTGCCCGGCTGGTTTTCTGGGAATATTTGGAAATGATCATCGATACTGAGAATACCATCTACGCTGCGTGTGCCTTTAGCGGAAGTCTGAGCGATGGCAGCGGTAAAAAAAAGAGGTGTCAGGATAATCCACAAAACCAGAATGAAATGTTTTACCATGGTCGAAACTCTCATGTTTATTATCTTTGATTGAGAAATAATGAGTTCAATTGTATCAGTAATTGCAATAAAATTAAAACGCAATCGGACTTTTCGGTCGAATTTTTATTGTTGGCGGTGAATCCTTATTTCAGGTGAATCAGACATGCATCAGTGTATTCAATTGGTTTTAAGGCTCCACGCGGGTTTTGTCAATGATTTCGACGCCATCCGGGATCTTGAACTCAAAATCAGACTGGCTTAGTTGAGGTTGTGTATTCAGTTTTTGCAGCGTAATTTTCCGGTAGTTTCGATTCATCTCCACGATGACAAACTGTTTGATCTGGTATGTGGCACTGAAAGCCAGTTGAATTTCAGCAATATTGGGATCTTCAGTCTTATGTGCCAAAAATAGTAGCTTATCACCGGGGGCAACATCAAGCAGCATTTTTTTGGGTTTTATGATTCTGAAGGAACGTTGGATCTTTTCAGGTTCCAGAAGCAGCGAGATGATTTTGACACCGCTGACATCCTCTGCTTTATGAATGGTCACGTTTTCTAGCACTGGATCGTATATCCAGATCCGTTCTTTTCCTGCAATAATGCTGTATGGATCCGGTTTTTCATAAATCCATTTCATCAGCCCGGGTCTGAGAAAGAAAAAACGGCCAGATGCCTTTGAATTTCGATCCTGCAGCAAATCAACATTTTCCTGGGTAAAATATCCAGACAGGGCCGACAGTTGTTTCAGGTTCTGATTCAGTGACTGCAAATCGATGGGCTGGCCCTGGAGTGACTGAAGATAAAGAAAGGATATAATAACCAGGGAAACGCTTTTTATCACGCGGTAGCTGCTAATTGGAATATTGAGGCTCCGTTTGTATCGCCCTGATGTCTGTCTGCAATAATCACGCATTTCTTTTTACCCGGTTCAGGCCCAGATTCTTTTGGGCTTTTATCAGAAAACGGTCCGGCTGCCGGGAACAAAGACCATGTATTGCTGGTTTGCGGCATAGCAGTCGGTTCAGAGCCCTTTTCGAGCCGTTTCCATTGTCATGCATCCCTGTAGTCGCTGTTCTTGACTACCGGTTCTTGCTCCCCAATCATAAAACAGAAATAATTTAAAATCAATTGTCTGTTAGAGATCAGGATCAAAAACAGAAATCATTTGAATTGTGCTTTGTCTGTTATAAACTGGGATGAAAACAGTCGTTGCCGTTGTCCAGAAACAGGAAAGGAAAATATGACACCTTGCCAGACGGCAGTCATCTGAAGGGACTCAGGGTTCTCTCTTTTTGCCTATGCCCTGATGTTGAATTGAACACTGGTAAAGCGGGCATTTGAGCACAAATAACCATCAGGATATAAAGGGGACCAATGAAGTGGGACGGGCATACACATTCTCAATTCTGCAAACATGGAAGCGGTGAAGATACGGCCCTCATGATTGAAAGAGCGATTTTGTTGGGATTTGATCGATATTCAGTGGTTGAGCATGCCCCGCTGCCGGACGGCATTATTGAAGATCCGGAGATACGGCGGGATTTTGGTCTGAATTGGGAGGAACTGGAGGATTATTTCAGTCACCTGGATGAATTGAAACGGGTATATGGTCGTCGCATTGAAATTCTCTCTGGATTGGAGATCGATTTTTTTGCCGGTATGGAGTCTTTCACCGCTGAGCTGGTGGATGCCTGCTCTGGAAAGCTGGATGATGTTATTCTCTCCCTGCATTTTATTCAAGGGAAAGACAGATTTCAAGCGCTGGATTACCAGCCGGATGTTTTTGAAAAGGCGTTACTGGACTATTATGGCACTATTGACGAAGTCCACAGGGCCTACTGGAGGGCTCTTGAACACATGATCGATACCGGATTGAGACTGCCATCGACAAAGCGCATCGGTCATCTGGGATTGATCAACAAGTTTGCGGGTCTGTTCGAGAAACCGGCAGATGAGATAAGGTCCATTACGTTTTTTGAGCCGCTTTTTAGAAAAATAAAATCCAAAGGGTGGGCGCTTGATTTCAATGTTGCCGGGCTGAATCAAAAGTGGTATCAAGATCTATATCTGACGGCACCCATGCTGTTCTGGATCGCCAAGCTGAATATCGATTTGGTCTATGGCTCTGATGCGCATCGTGTGGAAGCGGTTGGCCAGTACTACGACCGGTTTTTAAAGTTCACCAAAAATTAATGTTTTTCCGCAGGCAATTGTCCCATGAGAGTTTTTAAAAGTCTTTCCCAGACCGATCGGGATACTGCGACGATTCCTTACCTGAAGATTCTGGTGGGATTGATACTGGCTGTTGCCATGATCAGTCATAATGGATTGGACCCAAGTCCCTTGAATCTTTTATGGCCCAGCGAAGGCATTCACAACTGGCTCGGTCTGCCGGGGGCATTGGTGTCCGGGTTTCTATTCGACCTGTTTGGATGGAGCGGTTTCCTTCTTCCTATCCTGCTCCTGGTTTTCAGCCATAAAACAACCATCAGTCGCAGCCAGGCTTTTTTTCTGGATGGGGCTGTCATTGTTCTGACGACGATCGGCCTGGCACAGTTACTCCAATATCCCGATGGGCCGTTAGCCCGCTGGACGGGTTTTCTGGGGACAGTATCAAACATTTGGCTGGCGCAGTTCCCAGGTAAACTGATCACGATGCTGGTGGTTATCGGCTTTATCCTCCGCTACGCGAAACACTACACCGTAAATCACCATTTTGTGACGCTGCTTCAGCAGATTGCGGGAATACTGCTACTGCTGACCGAGCGGTTCAGGGGAATGGGGCAGCAGCGGATCAACAAGCTGGTGAGGCGCCTACAGAAACGATTCCATCCACTCCTGACGATCTTGAAACCGTCGTTGTCATCCGTGAGAGCCAGATTGGTCAGAAACTGGACTGGTTTTACCCGGAAGTTGAACGACAGGTTGCTTGAGATCAATCCGTATCAACGATTGCCGCTGGAAAAATCAGGTGAATTTGAAATCGAGCCCCAGACAGATGAAATTTCGAATGAACTGGCCAGAAGAAAGCTCCTCAGACGCACGATTGAGGAATTTAAGAAACGCACACTCTCTGAAAATGCATAAGCTCGGGTTCAGGAACATCCCCGATTTAAAAGACCCATTCACAAAAAGAATGAATCTAAAAAAAAAAAAATAAAGGTTGACTGATGTCTTTACTGGGATGTAGCGTTTAGACCATAGACACGAAATTAACTCGCCTCCGTAAAGTCCCGATTCAAGACGAACGAACAACACCAACATTCAAGACAAAATCTGCTTTAAATTACAAATAGATCAGTTAGATATCAACTAGCCACGCTTTCCCTTTTCAGAGTATCTTTTTTTGATGCTTGGTCCAAACCGGTCCTCATTACTCTCGGTACACAAAAATACTATGGAAGTTGAAGCCCCGATACGGAAGTAAAGCAAATGCAGTCTGCTTTGGGGTATGCTATTGATTCTAAAGTACTGAAAAGTTGTTCAGATTTCTAAATGATCCAGCAAATTATCATAAGCAGGGATCGTGAAACGCTGTTTCACCGGTTTTTTGTGTGAATAGCGGACGCGTTTTTGGTGAGATGAAAAAACGTCTCCGATATTCACCCTTTAAATAACTCAACCCTTTAATATAAATATGGTCGTTCAAAATTCAAGATCCGAAACCCCCCGCCGTAAAAGTGTTCCCAGAAAAGAACCCAGCAATTCCAGAAAAAAAACGAACTTTAGCCCGACTGTCAAGGTCGATGAAACTGTCCCATCGCTCAATCTGGCTGAAATCAAAGGGATGAATATCAAGGAACTGGAACAGCTGGGGAAGGGCTTTGAAATCGAAAATGCCACATCAATGCTTCGACAGGAGTTGATATTCGCTCTACTCAACGCCCAAACTGCAAGAGGGGGGGCAATTTACAGCACCGGTGTGCTGGAAACCCTGCCCGATGGATTTGGTTTTTTAAGATCCCCTGATTTCAGCTATGTACCTGGGCCGGATGATATTTATGTATCACCGTCTCAAATTCGACGGTTTAATCTTCGCACGGGTGATACCATTGAAGGGCAGGTCAGACCGCCAAAAGAGAGTGAACGCTACTACGCGCTCCTGAAAGTTGAACGGTTGAATTTTGAAGATCCCGATCATGCAAAGGACAAAACCCTGTTTGACAACCTGACACCGCTTTACCCAGACGAGAAGTTGAATCTTGAAAGAAAGGACGCCGACAAAACCACGCGGATTATTGACATGTTTTGCCCGATTGGAAAGGGCCAGCGGGGACTGATCGTTGCACCCCCCCATGCCGGTAAGACGATGATCCTGCAAAGTATTGCCAACAGCATTACCGCCAACCATCCGGATGTCAAGCTGATTGTCCTGCTGATCGATGAAAGACCGGAAGAGGTGACCGATATGATCCGCTCGGTGAGAGGTGAGGTGATCAGTTCAACGTTCGATGAACCGGCTTCCCGACACGTTCAGGTGGCAGATATGGTGATTGAGAAGGCAAAACGGCTGGTTGAGCACAAGCACGATGTCGTTATTCTCCTGGATTCCATTACGAGACTGGCTCGGGCATACAATACGGTTGTTCCTGCCAGTGGTAAGATTCTTTCAGGGGGTGTTGACGCCAATGCCCTGCACAAACCCAAGCGGTTTTTTGGTGCAGCCAGAAATATTGAATTTGGCGGTTCCCTGACGATTCTGGCAACCGCTTTGATCGATACCGGTAGTCGTATGGACGAAGTAATCTTCGAAGAGTTCAAGGGCACGGGTAATATGCAGCTGGTATTGGATCGTAAACTCCTTGAAAAAAGGATCTTCCCTACCATTGACGTTGAAAAGTCAAATACCAGAAAAGAGGAGTTACTGTTGGAAGATACGACAGAGATCTGGAAACTCCGGCGTATTCTATCGGCTTCAAATGCCCAGGAAGCAATGGAGTTCCTGCTGGACAAACTGGATAAGTTCCCGACCAATAAAGAGCTTCTAAATATGGTAAATAATTGATATTAAGTTATTATCATAAAGAATATTGAAAAAGCCCGATTTTTAGTAGATAATGTACCATTAACCTGTCTTTTGAGGAGATCGATTGATCCTCGATTGAGTAACTAATCTTAGACTTGAAGACCGGGTGGCCAGAAAAACCATCCCCTGCTGGTTATTCTGAAATTTGGCAGGTTGAGGCAGAGCCGGTGGAAGTTTTGATTGTTCTTTTAATTATTTAATCCTTTGTTGACTATGAAAGCCGATATTCATCCCAAATACAAGCAGACTTCATATCGTTGTGCCTGTGGTGCTGCTTTTGAAATTAATTCGACCCTTGGTGGCGAAGTAAAGCTTGAAATTTGCTCCCAGTGCCATCCCCAGTATACGGGTAAAGAAAAGCTGGTTGATACCGAAGGTCGTATCGAACGCTTTAGAAAGAAATACAAAAACGTTGGAAAATAGCGCCGGGAATACGCCTATAATGTCATATGCTCGATAAACTTGCACGTATTGCGGATCGTTTTGAGGAGATCACTGCCCTGTTAAGTCAGCCGGAGGTCCTTTCAGACTCCAGGCGTTACCAGAGTTTATCCAAAGAGCAAGCCAAAATAGCATCATTGGTGTCCGTGTTTCATGAATTGAGGGTGAAACAGAAGGAGCTGGAAGAAAATATTGAGATTTCGAGAGATCCTGAAGAAGACCCTGAAATGCGGGAAATGGCTAAAGAGGAGGTCCTGAAGCTCAAGAAGGAGGTTTCCCAGCTTCAGAACGAAGCAAAAATACTGCTGATACCGAAGAACCCGGATGATGAGAAAAATACGATTCTCGAGATCAGGGCCGGAACCGGTGGTGACGAAGCAGCGCTTTTCGTAGCGGACCTCTACCGGATGTATCTCAAATTTGCCGAGCAAAACAGATGGCGGGTGGAGGTGATGAGCTCAAGCCCTACCGGTATTGGCGGATTTAAGGAGATCGTTATTTCCATCGAAGGGAAAAACGTCTACAGCCGGTTGAAATTTGAAGCGGGGACCCATCGGGTGCAACGGGTTCCACAGACAGAAACCCAGGGACGTGTGCACACCTCAGCGGTGACGGTTGCTGTCCTCCCGGAAGCTGAAGATGTTGATATTGAGATTAATATCAATGACTTGAAAATAGACACCTATCGTTCTCAGGGAGCTGGTGGTCAACATGTCAACACCACTGATTCTGCCATCCGCATCACCCACAACCCGACCGGAATTGTTGTTACCTGCCAGGAAGAGCGTTCTCAGCTCAAAAACAAGAACAAGGCCATGAAACACCTGAAGGCAAAACTGTACGAGGCTCAGTTAGAGGCAGTCATGTCTGAAGAGGCCGAAATGCGAAAGAGTATGGTGGGCAGTGGAGACCGGAGTGAGCGGATACGGACATACAATTATCCGCAGGGACGTGTGACTGACCATCGTATTGGTCTGACGCTATATCGACTCGAAGAATTGATGAACAGTGGTGACCTGGATGAAATTGTGGATAGTCTGACGGCACATTTTCAGGCGGAACTTCTCGACAAGCAGAATGCCATCTGAACGGTTATTCCCCGCACCCTGACCTGCGCTTAATTTTGGTGTCGTTCTCCCTGTCTGCCGACCAGACACACATTCAACTTTCCATATAGCTTTTCATCAGGGAACGCAGCATGGCAATCGCCTTGGTCCGCATCTGGGACACCCGGGATTCGGTAACGTCAAGGATGGCCCCGATCTCTTTAAGATTCAGCTCTTCATTGTAGTAGAGGGACAGGACCAGTTTTTCTTTTTCCGGCAGTGCATTGATCGCTTCGATAACCATTTCCTGAGCCTCAAGACCCAGAAGCGTCTCAACCACATCATCCTCATTCGGATCCGCCAACGTCTCAAGGATATCCAGTTTTTCATCTGAGCCGGCAAATGCGCCCATACTGTCCAGGGATAAAAGCGGAATCGGTTTGGCTTTATCTAAAAAATCAGGAAGTTCCCTTGGTTTTAGTCCCAGTTGTTTAGCCAGTTGTTTGTCCGTGGGGTGGTCAATGCTTTCCGATCGTAAATCTGAGTAGGCGTTTTCCAGTTTTGTGCTGTTGTCCCGGACGGATCTCGGAATCCAGTCCTTAGCCCTCAAATCGTCCAGCATGGCGCCCCGCACACGGATCTCTGCATATGTCTTGAATTTGGCTCCCCGCTGGGCATCGTATTTCTCCATCGCTTCCAGCAGACCCATCATTCCAGCCTGGATCAGGTCATCCAGCTGGAAACTGGTGGGAAGTCGGGCGGCAAGTCGATTGGCGATATGCTTGACCATGGGGGCATATTCCAATACGACGGCTTCCCGATCCACCGGTTTTTGATTCAAGTAGGGATTTTGCATGAAATGCGATATAAAAAATTACTATTTCAGTTAATTACGTATTTACCACGTGCCCTACCGGGTTTTCCAGCAGGATCAGTCATTAGAAAAAGCAAATCGCATGCCTTTCTACCCTTATATTCCGTAAAATGAACCAAATAGCTATTTTAACCGGGACGGAAAAATATCCAGGGAGGTGTTATTGCGAGAGAAAAGTCAACAAAGGTTCAAGGAATCAGTCTTTTTTCCAGGAACCGAGTCTTTTCCAGAAAGAGGTTTCCTTCTCTTCTACAAAAGTGTCACCAGAGCGGTTGACGATTTGTGCGGCCAGTGTCCGAAATGCTTTCCCGGCCGGGGAGTTTGGAAATAATAGTGAAATGGGTTCCTGGTGCCTGACGGCTTTGATAAAATTTGGATCCCGGGGGATATTCCCCAGCAGTTCCAGGTTAACGGTCAGAAACTTGTTCAAAACCCTTACCAGACGACCATATACATCCCTGGCTTCTGCCGCCTCGGACAGGTTGACAATCAGATTGAAGTGGTGCACCTGATATCTTGAGGACATGATTTTCATCAGTGCATAGGCATCTGTAATAGCGGTCGGTTCGGGATTGGTAACCACGCAGATCTCGTCGGCAGCAGCATTAAAACGCAGGACATTGGAGGAAATTCCGGCTCCGGTATCGATCAGGATATAATCATATTGTGTTTTCAGATTGGACAGTTCACGGAGCATGGACATCTGCTGCTTTGCGGAGAGGGACTGCATTTCACTGATGCCGGACGAAGCTGGCAGGATATGAATCCCGAGTGGTCCCTCGATAATAATGTCATTAATGTGTTTTTTCCCGGTTAAAACATCTTCGATCGTAAATTGGGGAGCGATATTCAGAAGAATGTCGATATTCGCCAGACCAAGATCTGCGTCGATCAGAAAAACCTTCTTACCCATTTTCGCCAGATGGATCGCAAGATTTATGACAATGTTGGTCTTCCCCACCCCGCCTTTGCCGCTGGTAACACTTAAGGAGCGAAAGCGCGGGGTTTCTGTCTGACGGGGTTGCGTGCTGTTTTGAGAAAATCGTTTTCTCAGAATGGATGCTTGGTCTGTCATTATCGTATCGCAGCGTAGAAACAGGTTAAAAATCTGGAAAAGACCGACATTATTATATTTCCATGGCCGAAATATTCAGCAACAGATCAATGAGACGGTCCCTGGAAGCGTTCTCAATATCGTCCGGGACGTTCTGCCCGGTTGTCAGGTATGTCAGTGGCAGTTTAAACCGGATGGAATGGTTAAATATGGATCCGTAACTGGTGGATTCATCCAGTTTCGTAAAAACAATTCCGTTTAGCGGAATCGTGCTGAACCGTTTTGTAATTTCAACCTGGTCGTTGTCTTTAGTGGTCGCACTGAGAACCAGTAAATTGTCAAAGGAATCGTAATTCCTGAGAATCTTTCGCAGTTCTGACATCTGTTGTTCGTCCCTTTGGGAGCGACCCGCTGTATCTATCAGGATCAGGTCTTTTTTCTTGAACTCACCGAGGGCATGGTCCAGCTGAATGCGATCATTGACGACACGAATCGGTACGTTGATGATGCGTGCGTACTCCTGCAACTGTTGTACGGCGGCAATTCTGAATGTGTCCAGGGTGATCAGCCCGATTTTGAGATCCGGGTGTTCAATTTTTTCCCGACCGGCGATCTTTGCCAGGGTCGTCGTTTTACCCACGCCTGTGGGTCCCAGGAAGGTCAGGATCTTGGGCTTTCCGTCAGCGCCTTTGCCCTTCGCTGTCGGTGCAGCGGTTATCCTGATTACCTGCATGAACATACGGGCGACATAGACCTTGACATAGGAGAAATTATCAATCTCCTGTTTTGGGATCTTTTTTTTGACCTCTTCGATCAGCCGTCGTGCGAATTTTTCTTCAACACCGTTGAAGCAAAGCTGCTGGTATAGTGCGATCAGGTTTTCATGCAGATCATCTTCGCGCAGCATGCTGGACTGGTTGACCAGCATGCCCACGAGATTCTTCAGTTCCGAAAGCTCATACCGCAGGTGGGTGACATTTGCTGAATCGTTTATTTCCCGCCGGTAACCCCGTCTCAGATCCGTAACCATTTCTTTTAATTCGGAAATATCCTCCTGCAGGTTTTTGCTCAGCTCAGGTGTCGCTTTGGATTCAATTTTCCGTGGCATTTTGGGTGAATTGTGGAGTATCTCTGTTTCGTATTCGGTTCGTTGCTGCTGTTGCTTCAACAACCCGTTATACTCATTCGGCTTAACCGGTTTTGTCCTCTCATCACGGGCAGCAGTGACTTCCAGGACGTGCTGACCGAACATTCCGAAAGCACCGGTTCCTTTTCTGATCTTGCGGGTTGAAATAATGACAGCTCTGGATCCCAGATCATCCTTAATCAATTTGATGGCTTCCTGCATGTTGGAAGCGGTGTATTTCTTTACCTGCATATTACCAAGTCCCGTTCATGATTTCTTATGAGAAGGAGAGCCCTATAACCTGATGTTGAGTAAAGGAAAAACCGTGCCAACATACCCTGGTACCGCATAAAATGGTCGGACTGACGGGATAAGGCTGTTGAGCACCCGCTTTTCAGGGTATCCAGGGTGCTGGTGAGGGCAGCCCGATACGCTTAACGCAACTTCACCAGATAATGGTTTTTCTGCTTCTGATCAGGGATAATCTGTCTTGCGATACCGGAACCGCTGATCTCCACGGTGATGTTCTCTCTTGCAGCAATTAACAGGACATCCCGGAATGTCTTGTTTTGCAGCCGTTTTACGATCCGTCTGGTGTTCGATTCCTCCCGTGACTCGGAGGCTGCGGGAATGGAAAGGGGTTTGAATACCATCTCGTCTGCTGTCTCATTCATGTCCCCTGTTTGCGGCTTTGTTTTAATCGGAAACTGGCCTGGATAGAGATACCGGGCATGCTCGGCTATTTTTGCGAATACGGGTGCAGCTGTACTGGAATTCAGGTATTTCCGCTGCGGTTCTTCAAGCATGACGAGAATGGTTAGTTTCGGCGCTTCAGCAGGGAAAAAACCGACAAAGGACAAAATGTGATTTTTTGTAGAGTATTCCTGCTTTTGGGAATCGAATATCCGCGACGTTCCGGTTTTGCCGGCAACGGTGGTCCCCTCGATCCTGGCACGAAACCCGGTGCCCCCATCCTGGACAACTGCAACCATGTACGATTTGACTCGCTCTGCCACCTCCTGTCTCAGGATTCTTTTTTTCCGGGTTTCCGGAAGTGGAATCCGCTCTCCGCTGGCGGTTTTTGCCTCTTTAATCACGCTGGGGCTGATGAAAATCCCTCCCGTGGCGATCGTGTTGATAGCCGTGATGATCTGGATGGGCGTAGCTGAAATACTGTGCCCGTACGACATTGTTGCAACATCGGTATCCGACCACTTTTCATAGGGAAAAACCTTGCCTGACGCTTCCCCTGGCAATGCAATATCTGTTTTTTCTCCGAACCCGAATTCACGGATCATACGGTAGAAAATCGGCTTGGGAATCAGTTGACCGATCTTTGCGGCGCAGATATTGGAGGATTTTTGAATGATTTTTTCCAGGGGAAGCCATCCATAAGAAGCAACATCGTGGATGACCCGATCCTGGATCTGGTATTCTCCATTCTCGCAGAAGAAAATATTGTCATCGTCGATGATGTTATTTTCGAGGGCAGAGGAAATGGTGATGATTTTAAAGGTTGAGCCCGGTTCGTATGAAGCGCTCACAGCCCTGTTAAAATAGGTTGCCTGATCAAATTTTTCAAAATTGTTCGGATCATAGTCCGGAATACTGGCAATGGTCAGAATGTTGCCCGTCTGGGATTCCATCACAATCGATATCGCATTTTTGGCATCTGTGATGCGGACCGCCTTTTCAAGTTCCTTTTCCGTGTAGTACTGGATCTTGCTGTTAATCGTCAGCTCCAGAGAGCCTCCCAGGATCTCATTGAATTCAGGTGTGTTGTAAATTGAGTTCCAGATGGAGTGACGGTCCGCGTTGCCCATCAGGTGCTGATCATACTGATACTCCAATCCTTCCAGTCCCTGGGAGTCAATCCCGGAAAATCCGATCAGCTGCGCGGCATGGTTCTGCAGGGGATAAAACCGCTGGTACTCCTTGATCATGTATATTCCTGCAAGATTCAGCGCTTTAATCTGGTCACTGACAGCGGGTTTTGGGTGCCGCTGGATCCAGATAAAGCTTGAATTTGCCACCAGCTGTTTATATATGCGGTCTTCCGGTTGATTGAGAATGGCGCTCAGCTTTCTGGCGCTTGCTTCAGGGTTTTCGACTTCAGCAGGAATGGCAAAAACAGATTCCATGGGTAGAGAGACCGTTAAAATCTTGCCTTCGTTATCCAGAATCGGACCGCGTTGCAGTTTGACGGACATGGTTTGATTGTGCTGCATATCCGCGCGAATATCCAGAGCCGGTTTTTCGACCGTCTGCATGTGCAACCCTCTGAGGAGGATAATCAGAACCACAACCGTAAAGCCGAGCTGCACTCCGTGAACGCGGTTACTGAAGCTCTTAAGAATGATTTTTCTGGTGAAGGGGCTCATCAAACCATGTGATAAAGGTGAAGAAATAACACATTACAATAACGCCTGTCTGCCGGTGGCATTTGATATTCAAACCCTGTCTACGGGGCTTTTTCCGCCGTTTTTCCCGTGATTTCAATCAGCTGCTTGGGTTCGGGTCTCCGCAGGTAGATACTGTTTCGGGCGATATTTTCAACATTGGATAACTTTGTCAGATACCGCTCCTCGAGTTGCAGTGGCAGGATGGAAGAGATAATCTTTCTTTTTTCCATCATCAGCTGCCTGACCTTCTTCTCTGTGCGGGTGTAGTCAATCCGTTGCTGCACGAAAAAAAGCGCGACAAGAAAGAGGATCGCCCAGGTCAGGATGAATTTGAAGGATGAGACCTTCGGGTGCTCCATCTTTTTACGCACGAGGCGTGTTGTGTTTTTGGGACTTGAAACAGGAAAATCTTTCATTGTTTTTCAGTCACTCTGAGTTTTGCACTTCGAGATCGGGGATTTAATTCCATTTCGGTTTCACCCGCCTGTATGAGTTTGGGTTTCAAGGTTTTTGCGACCGGTTTCAAACCACATATACAATATGGAATATCTTTGGGACATTGACATGGATGTTCCCAGACATGAAATTTTTTCTTAACCTCCCGATCCTCCAGGGAATGAAAGGAAATGATTGCCATGCGCCCACCGGGGGTCAACAATTCGATCGCGTTCGTCAACAGGTTTTTGAGCTCATCCAGCTCGTTGTTGACAGCTATCCGAATTGCCTGAAAAGTTCTGGTTGCCGGATGCAATCTGCCAAACTGGAATTTCTTTGGAACAGCTTCTCTTATACAATCGGATAACTGTTGAGTTGTCAAGAGCGCCTTTTTGCTCCTTTGCCGGGCAATCTGCTGTGCGATTTTCTTTGCGAAAGGTTCCTCTCCGAATTGACGAATGATCGCTGTCAAATCCTGTTCGCTCCAGTTGTTTACCAGTTCGAATGCCGTGAGTGGGCTGTCCCGGTCCATGCGCATGTCCAGCGGGGCATCTTGACGAAAGGAAAAACCTCTCTCTTTCTGATCCAACTGAAATGATGAAACCCCAAGATCCGCCAAAATAAAATCAGCCCTGACATGGTTGTCGATCAGGAACCGGCTGGCACTCGAAAACCGGTCATGGATGAGATGAACCCGGTCCCGGAAAGGGAGCAGCTTTTGTTTAGCGGCAATCAGGGCATCATTGTCACGGTCGACTCCCCAGAGAACCAGCTTTGGAAAATCCGTCAATAACCGGACGGCATGTCCAGCGCCACCCAGGGTAAAGTCAATCATCACCGCAGCGCGGTTCGGCAGCAGGGCGTGGACTTCTTCCAACAGTACGGGGGCGTGATAAAAATCCAATTTGTTCTGGCGCCTCATTCAGAACTGATGCATGATAGCAGGAAAACATGCATTCAATTCGGTATTTGATCATAATCCATGCCTGAAAAACGAACAGACAGATGAAGGTTGTCATTCAGAGAGTAAAGAAAGCGAGTGTTTCAGTAAATCAAAAAGATGTTGGCAGCATCAAAAGGGGATATCTGCTGCTGGTCGGATTCGACCAGGGGGACCGGCCGGATCTGCTCAGCCCCATGTTGAATAAGATTTGCCAGTTGAAGTTGTTTCCGGATGACCAGGGACGGTTTGCCCATTCCATCATTGAGGTGTCGGGTGAACTATTGATCGTATCCCAGTTTACACTCTCTGCCGAACTTAAAAAAGGGAAAAAACCCAGTTTTACCAGAGCGATGGATCCGGTTGAAGCGGAAAGCCTGTATACCCGGTTTGTGGATTTGAGCCGACAAACAGGGATCTCTACCCAGACGGGTATTTTTGGTGAGCTGATGCAGGTATCCCTTCAGAATGACGGGCCTGTCACCATCCTGATGGATTCCAGAGAGCTGTTTCCATCATTGTACCAACCCGGATCCGGATAAACCAAACTGAGAAATGCCTTTGAAGCTTCATATCACAGAAGAATCCCTTAATTTGTTTGTCCTGGATTTATGGAAAGACCTTCGCCACCTGGATGTGGTCGATCTGGCTGGAAGGAAGGTGATTCGGCGATTTGCAGACAACAGTACGACGATCCAGGAAGAGTTGGTGGTCATCAATCGTCTGCAGGCCAAAGCGCCTTTCAAAATTCCGGAAATTCAGGAGCATACCAGCCGCTACATCGCTTTCAGATACATTGAAGGGACCCGGGCCTTTAATCTGCTGATGGATTTGAAAACCTTGTATAGAAAGGAGAAAAAAGCGCTTTACAGGGATCTGGCACTTCAGTTGCTGGACCTCCTGGAGGATGATTTAAGATCCTTTCAGGCAGTGACAATGGGGGATGCGGTCTTTACAGCGGATCGTCGCTCGTATCCGGTCAGCGAAAAATTGAGTGCCCTGTATCGTATTTTGACCTCCATTTTACCGGGGACATGCGATTTTATGCAGATCACTGAGGATCTGGACCGGATTGCAGCCCTGTATATTCAAAATGCAACCAACCCTTTTCGGGATGCAACCCCAAAGAATGTTATTCTTGAAATACCGGCTCTTTTCCAGCAGCGATTTTCCTCCTATGAGGAGCGTCTGGCCACGTTGAAGGAAATGTGCCTGTCAGGAACCCTGAACCGGTATCTGGAGAAGGAGAAAATCTACCAGATAGATTTTTCAGGGTGCAAATTCCTTTGCCCGCAGGGTGATGACTGGATTGCGTTGAATGCGCACGAGTCATCTGCCTGGTTGAGATCGGCAGATCGGCCGCCGTCTCCCGGCGAAGGGCTGACAGGACTCTGCACAAAATTTGTTCGGTTCTCGCGCTTTGGCGGTCGAAAACTGGCTTACCGACTGTTGAATTATGAAGCCTATAACGTCCGGTTTATGCATGACAACGAGGCCACCTATTTTTTCGAGCTGGCCAATATCTGTCAGTATCTCAGGGATCACAATATCATCCGGAGCAGCCACCTGGGAGATTTGATGAATCACCTCTTCCAGATGTCCAGTTTTAAACCGGCACGGGATTATCTGCAGGAGGCACGGCCGCTTGACAATCGAAGAGCCTATTATTCCGATGTGTATCCCAATTGAGGATTCCCCACCGGCATGCTTGGTCAGTTGCGGTGGTCTGACAGCGTAAGGAGGTCTGGTGTGCCAAGTGGGGTGATGGGTTCAGGTGTGACGCGATCAGGCAGTTTGATGAGTTGGCAACCATCCGGTATCTCCAGTTCTTCGTAAAGAAGATGGGTTTTGCCCAGATAGGTTTTGGAAAGGTGCATTGGCAGCAGGAAATCCGGCTGCAGTTCCCGGATCAGTTGATTGAGGTCCGAAGTGCAGAGGTGACAGGATCGCCGGGCTTTTTCAAGCTGTGCTGAAAGGTAGGTGCATTCGCAAACCAGCAGTGTTACCCCCTCAAAAAGGTTCAGAATCTTGTTGATGTTTGACTTTGAGAAACCGACATCCGTCAGGTACCCGATACTTGAGACCGCCTGTTTTTTAGAGATCTTCTCATAAAGCCCATGTGCTTCTTTCTCTGTAATGATAATCGATCGCTCCCCGTTGCATTGTTCGATTGTCATGACGGGAAGTGGAAGATGACCACTGTAAAAATGTTCTTTCAACTGGGGAATCCAGGGGCCCCGGACCAGGCCCTGCTGGCTGACCCGCTCTTCATCGATCAGGAACACCGGTTTTTCCGTGAACTTGACTATCAGGGTCGGAATCCTGTGATCGCAAAGGACTCCATCAACAACCACTGAACGGTTTTCGGTCAGGTGCCGGCCATTCTTGTCAACCGTTTCAATAAACCGGCGTTTAAATCCCTCGGCGCCAGGTAAACTGTAAATCTGTATTTCATCCTCCGATACTTCATGGACTCTGAACCGGCAAAAGAAATCCTCAACCAGATTCCAGTCATACCCTTGCAGTTTGGCCGCCAGTTTTCTTGAAATATCAGGTGGTCCGAATAAGTCGATGGTCTTTGAAGAAACCAGGATTGAGCGGGTAAACTTGTCTATCCCGATAAAATGATCCATGTGGGCATGGCTGATAAACAGCGAGCCGACAGATTTTAACGTCCGCTTGGCCAGGTGATCCAGTTGTCCGCAATCGACCAGGATATTCTGTTCCGGCGGGGGAACACGGATAAAAAGCAACGGATCATCCAGTAAACCGGAAAAAAAAGAGGGGGACAGAGAATGGAAGGGATTCTGTTTTTTCATACCGTAAAATGAGGGTTTTGTAGAGGATATTCGAAAAATCTTCTTTTGAAAATTAACATAATTAAAAATCAAATAAAATGGTTTTCTTTTCTTCCCAAAAATCCATTTTTATATTATATCTGAACAAATAAATCTCTTGGATGAAATACACCGGACAATCCTTCCCCTCCTTTTATCGGGCGGGGATACCCGGCGGTTTTAGGCGACGGGAGACTCAATAGGATCATTGACCGCCGGATGTTTCGTCCGGATTTGTCCGCTGTGAATTGCCAGTCTTCAAATAGCCATCATCCTGTCGAGATGGGATGTCGGATTTCGACAGCAAACGTTAGCCTTTTTTCGGTGTTTTATCCCATATCTACATTCAACCAATATTATCGGGTTGCGGGTATTTACCTGTATCCGCCCTCAAATTTGTTCTTGTAATAGGAGGTTCAATGCATAAAAGTCATGTGGAAAGCAAAATACATAACATCGCTGTTGTTGGAAAAGACGGTGTTGGGAAAACGGAACTGGTCAATGCACTGTTAAAATTTCAACCCAAACAGCTGGCGACTGACGTCATTGAACAACCTGAGGAGAAAGAGCGGGGCTACACGATTTATACAAGTTACTACCATCTCGATAACGGTGCGGATACGATGAATATCATCGATACACCGGGGAATACAAATTTTCTCTCCAGCTTGAATGTCGCGACCTATGTCAGCTCCGGAGCTGTTTTTGTGGCTTCCACCGCCAGCGACGCGGCCGGTGCATTCCGGATATGGGAGAGCCTCAATAAGAACCGGACCCCACGGGTTATTTTCATGAATATAGCGGACCCATCCCAGGGAAGCTTCAGCGATTCGCTGTCCGCCATCGAGAAATCCTTTTCGGTCAAACCCGCCGTTCTTTATATCCCCTGGATTGAAGACAATCAAATGGTCGGCATCATCGATATCATCAATCAAAAACTGATCCGGGGAGCGGGTGATAAAACCGCCGTGGAGGACCTCCCCGAGGCAGCCATGGAGGAGGTTGAGGTTTATCGCAGTGTCACCTATGAACGTCTGGCCGAGTTGGATGATGAGTTGATGGAGTACTATATCGAGGAGAAACCGGCACCGGATGAACTGATGGTGAAAGTGCTCTCGGAGGGATTGAATTCATGCGCCATTACACCCGTGCTGACAGGCGCAATTGCCGAGCATATCGGCATTGACAACCTGTATAATTTTATCAGGATCAACTTCCCGACATTTCAAAAAGGTGCCACCTGGGTCGGCAGACAAACCAATGCGGATGATGCTGAACCTGTTGAAAGAATGCCGAAGCCGGAAGAGCCGTTTTCTGGTATAACATTTAAAACAGTCTATGATCGGTATGTGGGAAAGTTGAACTACCTGCTGGTAGTCTCCGGCGTGTTTAAGAAAGGGCTCAAGCTTCAGAACAGTTCCATTGGCAGAAAGGCACAGACCGGGCGGTTTTACATCATGAATGGGGATAAGACCGACGAGATCGAAGAAGCATTCCCGGGAGATATTGTTGTTCTGGAAAAGGTCGAGGAACTGGAGACAAACCAGACCATCTGTGATGCAGAAAACCCCATCGTCTATGACCCGATACCATTTCAGGTTCCCCGATACACCAATCGGCTTGAAATGACCAACAGCAGCAAAGACGGTCGTATTATGGATGCGCTCAACAAGACGGTGGTTGAAGATCCAACGCTGCGCATGGAATATAACAATGAAACCAATGAAATGCTGCTGTCTGGAATCGGTTTACTGCATATTGATGTGGTGAAGGAACGACTCAAGTCTCTTTATGACGTAGAAATCACCCTGATGCCGCCGACTGTTGGCTATCTGGAGACAATCAGGGGCAAGGCGACCGTTCAGGGGAAATACAAAAAACAGAGTGGTGGTCACGGACAATATGGTGATGTGCATATCACCATGGAACCATTACCGCGGGATGGTGGATTTGAATTTGTGGATAAGATTGTCGGTGGTGCCATTCCCAGGAATTACATTCCCAGTGTCGAAAAAGGGGTCAAGGAAGCGTTACTCAAAGGGACGCTGGCTAAATATCCAGTGATCGATGTGAGAGTTACCCTGTTCGACGGAACCTTTCACAATGTGGATTCCTCTGATTTTGCCTTCCAGCGGGCAGGATCCATGGCGGTCAAAAAAGCACTTCCGGAAGCCAAACCGGTGATCCTGGAACCGATCATGGAAGTGGAAATTGATGTTCTGGAGGCGGATGTGGGAAAAGTGACCAAGGACCTTTCTGGAAGAAGAGGCAAGGTGAACGGGTATTCCTACAACGAATTTACAACCGTGATTCAGGCAGAGGTGCCGCTGGCAGAGTTGATGGATTACACACCGGCTTTGCGGGGAATGACTGTTGGTTTGGGTTTATACTCCATGAAGCTGAAATCATATGAAATTCTAGCCCCCAACCTTGCTGAAAAGGTTATCGCAGCAAGAAATCCCGAAGAGGATTAGTTGATCGTCCCCGGGGAGATTCAACGCGATTCTCCCCGGGGGTCCCCCCCTCTCCCCAATTCAGTATCAAGCCCTGCCTGTTCCCATTCAATAAACCGCTGTGCGGCCTACTCAAAATATGTTCCTCATCCCCTGGTCAATTCCGGTGGTTGAGCGTTCCTTTTCATGGGACTATCCACTGCCGGCGGTTCGAAAGGACAGCACAATCCCCGGTCCGGCGGGCATAGACCTGCTGAATCAAATTGTGGCCGTATTTCTGCATGACAAAGGCAGGATGTGTTCCCGGGGACTGCTGCCTGTTCCGAAGGTTTGAGGATTTCGATACCGGTTCGGTCCCTGAATGGGCATATCTTTTGAATGAAGGAAAGAAGCCGTTCCAAAAACAGGCACCAGAACAGGATTTGACCCATGTTTCGATTCTCACTACAGATCGCCCTGGATGTGCGGGCTCGCCAGGAAAAAATGAAGATGAAGGATTTGGCGGAGAAACTGGCGGTCGAGCAGCATATTACGAATCAGATCGATAAGATCAGGGAAGACACCCAGGCTGCTGAAACCGGGATGAATCAGGCAAAACAAGCTCGGATATTCACAATCAGGCAATTGAAATCGCTCAGCGGGTTCAAAGGGAGAATGAAACACACGCTGGCCCTGCGGATGAAAGAACTGGCCGTTGCCAAAAAAGCGGTCATGGAAAAACAGGAGGCCCTGATAGAAGCCAGCAGGTCAAAAAAGACACTGGAGATCCTGAAGGAAAAAGAAGAGAAAAGGTATTTGGAAAAAATTTCCACAATTGAACGAAAGAACATGGATGAAATTGCCGGAAATCAGTTTGCACAGAAATTACGCCATTGAAACCGAGAGAGAAGCGTAAGGAGTGATGTTTTGAAAAAATCGATGATTGGATTGATGTTCATTCTGGCATTGCTGTTCAGCGCGCAACCGATATACGCCATGTCAACAGTCAAGGGCTGGATTAACAAAATCAGACCTGGGACTTTTGAATCGGCTGATGCGACCACGGATGCAGCAACTGGCAGGGTCAGGGTTTTTTCAGAATCAGAGATGAAAGTCCTTACGGCTCTTTCAAAACGGGAAGAAGAGCTGAAAAAGAAGGAAGCCCTGCACCAGCAGCGGGCAGCGGAATTAAAAACGCTCTCCCAGGAGATCGAGCAGAAACTCGACCAGATACGAAAGCTGACCGCCGATTTCGAAAGCAAACGGCAGAAGCGTCAGCAGATGGATGAAAAGGATATTACCAAGACAGTCAGACTTTATGAAACGATGGATCCGGAGAGAACAGCCATATTTTTCAACCAGATGGACCGCATCACCGCAACCCAGATTATCATGAGGATGAACCCCAGAAAGGCGTCGGCCGTATTGGAACTGTTGGATCCGAAGGTGGCAGTGGATATTACAGAACTGGTCACACGGTTTAAAGCAGATCGGAGAAGTCTGGCCGGAAACTAGAAAACAGTGATCCATCCTCGCCCAGGAGGATCTTTTTAGTCATGTCATAAGAAAGCAGATTGGTCGTCACGGATGACAGCCAGCTATAATTTCCAAGGCAGGAGAGATGAATGAATGTTTCACAGGCAAACCATACACCCCAGAAAACCGCCACAACAGAATCAAGTCAAAACATCCTCACCATCATTGACAGCGAAGAATTTCTGAACCATCTGAATCTGGCTCAGCAGGGTACCGAGTGGTATACCAAAACCGAAGTCAAGAGTGATAAGGAAAGAGAAAACGAAGAGCAGCAGACAAAGAGACGGAAAGCGGAGGATCTTGAAGATGATTTGGTTGTTGGATTGACGAATCAGGTGTATTTCAGCCAACAGAAACAATTGGAGGCAATTGAGTCCGACAGCAAGATGCTGGCTACCGAACGAAAGGCACGCACAAGTGCGAAATATCTCGAAAAAAATAATCTCCACACGCCTGCTGTGACCATGGAAGGTGAAGACAAGAGCGCTGAAAACACATTTACAAAGATGATGGCGGGTGAACTGAAAGAAGCCCAGACAGGCCAGCCTGGTAAAGAAACCCTGACCCATCCCGCCAAACCGGAGACAGATGAGAGCGGAAAGGCCGGACGCAACCCGCTGCTGAAACCTGGTGAAACCGTAAATAGCGATCCTGCCCAGCGGTTCGATGCCAGCCTGGTCCGCGGACTGAATACGGCAGCCGCGGCAAAAACGGGAATAAAATTCCCGGAAAAAGGAATCACCGAATTGTCAAGGATGTCATCATTGGAATCCAATATCGGAAAAAATTCCGGCAACAGGTCTACTGCCAAGATCGCTTCATTGTCCAATATTGCCGGTGAAAACTCCCTGGCAAACCGGGGAGCGCAAGGGGGTCTGAAAGCTGAAACCAGTGCGGGCAAAGCATCAACCCCGATCAATATCAAGGAGGTGGTTGGTAGAGTCAAGATCATGATCTCGAGTAAAACAAATGAGATGGTGATGAAGCTGTCGCCGGAGCACCTGGGAAAGCTGGAGATACAGCTCAAAAAAGAGGGTGATAAAATGATAGGGCGTTTCACTGTCGATAATCTGCAGGCAAAAAAAGCCCTCGAAGCCGAACTTCCCCAGTTGAAAACGGCACTGACAGAGCAGGGGATCCATATCGAAGAGTTCACTGTCACTCTCAACGCCGATGACGGGTCGAACAGTTCATTCGCTTTTAATCATCGGGAGGGGGGAGATACCGGTCACTCCAGAAACACCGGCGTCATGGAGAACGAAACCCGATCAGGATCACCCGTAGCTGGAAACAAGGGCAGTTCTATTCAGAGGAACGCGTCCGGGCTGAATATCTATGTATAACTTCTACAAAGGATAAAACATGAGTGTTGATACACAACATGCGTTGAATCAGGTGCAGACTTCACTGCGAAACAGGGCGGCGACACCTGTTAAATCATCGGATAAGCTGGAAAAACAGGATTTTATGAATCTGTTTCTGACGCAAATGAGTAATCAGGACCCGGTCTCTCCAATGGATAGTGGTGCCATGATGTCACAGCTTGCACAACTGGGAACGATGGAGCAGCTTGAAAAGCTGAACGGTCAGGTTAAGGACCTGAACCTGACACAAAAGGATATCTCCCGGTTTCAGTCCCTTCAATTCCTCGAAAAGGATGTCCTGATGGAATCTGAGGGTATCAAACTGGGGCAGGGCAGCGCCAAGCCGATATATTATTCGTTGGATAATGAGGCCAATAATATTGGTCTCACCATCGAAGCGGAAGATGGCAGCCCGGTTTTTTCCCAGCAGCTTGGGCTTACAACCGCGGGCAAACATGAATATCTGTGGGATGGCAAGAACAATGAAGGTGTCATGATGCCGGACGGCAACTATAAAATACGATTGCTGGCATTCGATACAAAAGGGAATTCAACACCTTTGGAGATATTTAACTCCGGTCGTGTTGCCCAGGTAGAGTACCGGAATGGACAACCCTGGTTAAAAACCAAGTACGATACCATGCCTATTTCCAAAGTCAAGACGATCAACACCTTGTCAAGCAGAACCTTTGGAAACGCCACTCCGCTGCCAATTATTCAGAATTTGCCACCAAAAGGATCGATTGTCAGCGGCAGGGATGATGAACTGAGAAAAAAGTAGAGCGGGTTTCATGGTCAGGCTGGGATAAGCGGTCGAATCCGGACACCCCCCGGGAATTTAGGATTGGAGTAGATGACAACAAACAAGGAGAATAGGTTATGATTGGTTCTTTATATTCAGGTGCAAGTGGCGTCCAAACTCATTCTGACAGTATGACAGTCACCGGTAGCAACATCGCCAATGTCAATACAATGGGTTTCAAATACAACCGGGTTAATTTCCAGGACCTCCTTTCCAATTCCATGGGAGGGGATACCAAGGTCGGAAAGGGGGTGAAGATCGGGAATATCCAGAATATCCATACCCAGGGATCGTTTGAGATGACAGAAGTGGAAACGGATGTCGCTGTCGACGGCAACGGGTTCTTTTCTCTCAAGGACGCGGGCGGTAAACTGTATTATACCCGGGCGGGACAGTTTGTGTATGACAATAAGGGGTTTCTGACCAGCCAGGATGGTAAATTCGTTCAGGTCAAAGATGTTAATCCCGATACCAATGAAAGTATCGGACCCTTGAAAAACATCAACATCCTGGATCAGATCGATCCGCCGACACCCACAGGGGACGGCCTGAAAGCGAATACCGGGGTCAATATCAAGGCCAATCTGGATACCAACGCTGAAATTATCGACGTTGCGCTGGACTACAACAATGTGCGCATGGAGATGTATAATTACTCGACGTCCGTGACCGTCTATGATTCTAAAGGAAACGAGCATTCCGTGAATGTCGTTTTTCGTAAACTTGCCGATAAACCTGAAGATATCGACCCGGCGACCAACCAGCCGATTCCCGGGACAGCTATCAAGAACAACTGGCAATGGATGGTGCTTGCGCCGGGTGAGATTTTGGAGGGTGGTGTGCCTGGCGTCATGAAAGCTATGGGAGGTGGGTTTCTGGAATTCAGCGATGACGGCCGGCTGGTCAGTGATACCCCCGGTCTGATACAGGTACCGCCTCTACCGGCCAATGCCCCTCCGGGCACGCCACCGCTGCCACCGGAAATGGTGCGGCAGCCGATTGTTCCGAATCAGCCGACCCAGGTTGATTTCACCTTTCTGGATGCCGGTCCCACAGCCCAGAAAATCGGGTTCCGGTTTGGTACAGGCAGTAATCCGGATGATCCGACAGATATGCGCACCGGTATGGACGGCCTGACCCAGTTCGCTTCCGAGTTCAAAATCATCAGTGCCACAGCGGATGGAATTAAATCCGGGAAGATTGAAAGTATCTATATCCGGGAAGATGGCACCATTGACGGCGCCTTTGATTCAGGCAGGGTGAAAGCTCTGGGCAGAATGATCCTGACTGATTTTAAAGCCAGGGAAAAGCTCCAGATTAGAGGAGAAAATCTGTACTCCCAGACATTTGAATCCGGGCCGGCCATCATCAACGATCCTGGCAAGGGTGGTATGGGCTCCGTGAACTCCAAATCGCTGGAACATTCCAATGTCGAACTCTCACGGGAGTTCGTGAACATGATTGAGGGACAGCGGGCGTTCCAGGCCAACGCCAAAACCATCACCACCAGTGATGAGATTCTGTCCGATCTGATCCAGATGAAACGGTAAATGAGGTCATCCGTTTAGAACAGGACACTCAGAGAATCCCCGTTGTGTATCCGCTGAATTGCTTTGGCAAACAGCGGCGCAACGGACAGCACCGTGATTTTCTTACAGATCTCAGGCTTCTTCCCCAGCGGGATGGTGTTGGTGACGATCAATTCGTCCAGCGAACTGGCATTGATCTTATCCAGTGCATTTCCGCTCAATACCGGGTGCACCACAGCGGCCCGGATTGTCTGCGCCCCCTTCTCCTTCAGAAAATCGGCCGCTTTACACAAGGTCCCAGCTGATGCAACCTCATCATCGATGATCAAAGCATGTTTGCCATCAACATCGCCAATCAGGTGGGTGGGGATGACCGTATCTGAATTCCCGATCCGACGTTTGTCGATAATGGCCATCGGCAGATCCAGACGATTCGCATATCGTCCCAGGTGCTTTGCTTCACCCACATCCGCTGCAACAATGACGAAATTGCTTAAATCCTGTCTTTTCAGATAGTCACAAAAAACGTCCACAGCCAGCAGCTGATCGACGGGGACATCGAAAAATCCCTGAATCTGGTGGGAGTGAAGCTCCATCAGCAGAAAACGGTCGGCACCAGCGGACTGCATCAATCTCGCCATCAATTTGGCTGCGATGGAGATCCTGGGCTGGTCCTTCTTGTCTGATCTGACATACGGGAAATAGGGCAATACCGCTGTCACTCGGGAGGCTGAGGAGTGTTTCAGAGCATCCAGCAGTAAAAACGTTTCCATAATATTATCACTAACCGGCGGACAGGATGATTGAATGACAAAAATATCTTCCTCCCTGACGTTATCCAGGATCTTGACCAACATGTTTTCATTGCTGAAGAAAACCGTTTCAATGGGTGAAAGCTCGCAGGCCATATGGTCGCAAATATCCAGGGCAAAACTTTTATGGGAGCTGCCGCTGATGATTTTTAAATTGCCTAACATAACGTGTCCTGATTGGTTTAGGGATTATAAACAGTGAATGACGAGCCTGTAAAAACGGGTATTACTGATCTTAAGGTGACGATGCCAGGTCTGCCTCCCAGGGCAAGCTGACATTGCGTGCTTAGCTTTGATTCGCCTAGGTACCATAGAAGGATATCACCTTGACGGCCTTATTGGGTGCCAGGAATACACGAATTTCATCTCCCAGCTGGGTTGTAATGACATCGGGTTTGGAATCGAAGGAGAGGATATAGTCCTCTCCTTCGGGAACCATGATCAGTTCATTTCGGCTGGATACGATACCGGAGGAAAACTCCAGGGGTCTTTTCAGGTTCGGAAACAGTACCCTGAATCCAAAGGCATCGATATCATTGCTGAATGGACTTCCGCCCGCATTGTAGTACCAGGCATGGCTGCCCATGCCGGTACAGCAGAGGATCCCCGAACAATTAAAATCCTGCTCGATCCCTGATTGATGCAGGGTGATGTCACAGGTCTGATACGATATTTTCTGCCCGAAATAGATGTCGTTGACGCCGTAGCGGTCTATCAACTGATCGTTGATTTTAACCTGCAGCCGTTTCCACTTGTCGATGAAGAAATCCCCATGGATCAGGCGTTGCAGATGACTTTCCAGATTCAGGCGATTGATGGACGTCAGCGCACCAAAGCTTCCCAGTCCGGCTTTGGGTTTGTAGTCTGAATTCATGCCCAGCAAGACGGAATTTTCAAACTGTTGGGCACAGGATAAAAATGTACCATCCCCACCACAACTGATAACCAGGTCGTTTTCTGATGGATTGATGGTATCGATATCTTTTTCTGGAATATAATGGATGTCCAGCTTCAATTGACCGGCGATCTTCTTCAGCTTTGCAATAAAATCCGTCTGATTGTCTCGACTTGTCCGGATCTGTTCCCTTTTTGAGTCATTCAATCGATTGAACATGGACTGACGGAGATCTGACGCATTGTGATAGTCGAACTCAGACAGTTTGATGATGCAATAGATATTCTGAAAACGGGGCATGGGGCAACTTGAAATCGTGTCAGGGAAGATTAAGGTTGTTGTGCTGTCAGCATCCTATCGAAAAACAGTCCGGTCTTTCAACCACTCTTCTCGGACTGACAGACTTAGATCAGGAAATCCTTGAGTTTTTCCATAAATGTTTTTTTCATGGGCGAGCTGTCCTCTTTCGATATGGAGGCGAACTCTTCCAACAGTTCCTTTTGTTTGCGGCTGAGATTGGTGGGGATTTCAACCACGATTCTGATATAGAGGTCCCCTGTCCCACTACGCTGCAACCGCGCTATTCCTTTGTTCTTCAAGCGGAACACCCTGTCATTTTGAGTTCCGGCAGGGATGGTCAGGCGGGCTCTCCCTTCCAAGGTTGGCACCTCGATTTCAGACCCCAGTGCCGCCTGGGTGATGCTG
>JAHJRI010000431.1 GCA_018830885.1 bacterium
AGGGCGCCTGGTACGACCCCGACGAAAACGGGGTCTGTCGCGGGGGGTGCGTGAATGTCCTGACCCTGGATGAGCACTCCGGCGGTGGCGCATCCGTTCTGAAAACAGCGCTGGTGGAAGTTGAAAAAGCCAAGGAGGGAGAATAGCCATGCAAACAGCCTTTTATCTTGATCAAACCCGCTGCACCGGCTGTGCGACCTGCCAGGTAGCCTGCAAGGACTGGAATGATCTCCCGGCCTGGACCGAACACTGGATCCGGATCGACTATATCGAAAAAGGGATCTGTCCCAATGTATTCGCCAGCTATATGCTCACTCCCTGCTATCACTGTATCGAACCGGCCTGTGCGAAGGTCTGTCCCACCGCGGCGATCACCAAACTGGCAGAGAACGGTATCGTGGTGGTCAACGGGGAGCTGTGTATCGGCAGGGAAGCGTGCGGGGAAAAGTGTCTCAAGGTCTGCCCGTACGATGTTCCCCAGTTCGAGGCCGGCCAGAATGGAAAAATGCGGAAGTGCGACTTCTGTCTGGATCGTCTGCAGACCGGAAAGGGCCCTATCTGTGTCGAATCCTGTCCGACCCGGGCTCTGGACTACGGTCCCATGGCAGAGCTGGAACAACGGTATGGCTCCAACCAGACAGCCGAGGGATTTGAATACTCAAAACGAACCCAGCCGGCCTTTCTGATCAAGCCCAAGCCGGTCAAGATCGATGCTTAAATTCGACACAAGACGGAATTAAAGAGACCCATCACCGTGGCCAAAAGCAAAAAAGACCTGGGCGTCGTCTACTCAACCGATCAGGGAACGATGTGCCCCCTGTGTGGCAATCCGGTGGCCACCTGCCGCTGCGGGAAAAACGACGCCCTCCCTGCCGGGGACGGGATTGTCAGGCTCAGCCGCGAAACAAAGGGCCGCAAAGGCAAAGGGGTGACGGTGGTCCGCGGCCTGCCCCTGCCCCAGGCCGAACTCAAACAGCTGGCCAAACAGCTGAAGCAGAAATGCGGTACCGGCGGAACCCTGAAAAACAGCACCATTGAGATACAGGGAGATCAGCGGGATACGCTTCTTGAAGTCCTGAGTAGCATGGGCTTCAAGGTCAAACTCAGCGGGGGTTAAGGCCGTCGCCACCATCCGTGGAGCTGTTAAACAACCTCATGGTTTCCAGCGTATTGAACCATAACCCCCATAACTCCGATCCATTTGCGTAGACTTTCCTGTTTTTTTCTGCACTGCCCCCAAACAGACCACCGGGCCTTTCCGGCATTGACCGGGGCGGGGGTTTTCTGTCCCGGTATAGTCCCGGTATAGTAACGTTACCCTAACGTTACTATACCGATCTGAAACCGTTCCATGGGCCTGGTTTTTTATGAATTGAATCTTCTACTTTTTTATCATACTGTTATTTTTATACTTTTTTAATATTTTTACAAATGGCACACCGGGTGCAATATAGAAAGGCATCAGATTCAAATCGATGATTAACAATCTACTGCCAGAATGGCAGACGAAAAATCAACAAAACAACATCAGGAGAAAAAATGGCTGGAAAAAACGTAGTATACTTATCGGATGCTGAATTTCAGGAAAAAGTGATCAATAGTGACAAGCCGGTATTGGTGGATTTTTATGCGGACTGGTGTGGCCCCTGCAAGATGATCGGTCCCATTCTGGAAGATCTGGCAGATGAATTTGTCGGCAAGGTAACCATTGCCAAGCTCAACGTGGATCAAAACAGCATCACCCCTTCCCAGTTTGGTGTCAGGGGGATTCCGACGATGATCCTGTTTGAAAATGGAAAGCAAAAAGAGGTCATTGTTGGTGCCGATCCTGGAAGGGTGAGAACCGTCGTTGCACAGGCAGCTTAATCCATTCCTATCAACCGAGCCTTTCAGGAACCAACGTGGAAACAAAAAACAACATGATGTTGTACCAGCGGGAAAGTTGCCCGTATTGTCAGATTGTTCGTAAAAAGCTCGACCTGCTCAAACAACCGGTACTGCTCGTACCGGTTGAGGAATCAGGGGCGGAGAGACTGGCGTTGATCAAAGTCAGTGGTCAACAGCAGGTTCCCGTGCTCGTCGATGGCAGTACCGTTGTCAATGGCAGCGGCCAGATCCTGGCATACCTGGACCGGCGTGCCGGTCAGACCGATACCGGACCGATGCCGTCCAACAAATATGGCCTCAGTGTAACCGTCAAAGGTCACTACGATGATGTGATCGCAAAAACGACGGATGCCTTGAAATCAGAGGGATTCGGCGTATTGACCGAAATTGATGTAAAAACCACCCTCAAGAAGAAGATCGATGTAGATGTGCCCCGGCAGATCATCCTGGGAGCCTGCAATCCTGGATTCGCTCACCGGGCGATGCTGGCGGAGCCCGATCTCGGGCTGCTGCTGCCATGCAATGTGACCGTCCGGGAGACAGGTGAAAACGAGTTTGCCGTCTCGACCATCAATCCTGTGAAATTGCTGGCCATAGCAGGCAGAGAGGATATGCTGCCCATGGCGAAGGAAGTCAAGCAGAAGCTTGAAAACGCGCTTTCCCTCCTGTAAGCTGCAGTACCCGTTTCACGAATTCATGCGGATCCGGCAGGATTTGGATCTCACTCCCTGTCCCATACCTGGCAGAAAGGACCCCAAGCACACCTGTCAGCTGTTCGGCGGTGAAGTATCCTACGGTATCGGGAAGATCAAGACTTACCTGCAGTTCAAGGGGATCAGCCAGCACGTATCAATATCACCGCCCCCTGGGAAGGCGGCGGCTTTTGTATTACCGGACTTTGTGCTGCACCGGGGTTTGGGACATGATATAGCGGACGATGTGATCCAGATCCGCGGTATCCAGAAATTGGTAGCCTTCGAAAATCACTTCGGACATCAACCCCCAGGCAAAGTCGCCATCCGGTTTCTGCCCGGTTTTCAGAAACCAGGACAGATCGGAGGGTTTCCAGTTTCCGATCCCGGTGGTTTTATCCGGTGTGATATTGGGGGCCAGTTCCCCTTCCGGGCCGTCCTTTGAACCGATAAACAGCTGATCGTGTTTGAGTCCGCCCATCAGGTTGCGGGGGGAGTGACACTCCTCGCAGTGCGCCATGGCTTTCACGAGATAGGCCCCCTGGTTCCACTCCTCTGACTGGGCAGGATTCGGCGTAAACTCCCCGGAGGTGAAATTGAACCATTTCCAGACGATCAGATTGATCCGCCACCCGAAGGGGGGCATCATGTCATGGGGTTTGTTCCGGGCCACAACCGGGGGTACCGTCTGCAGGTACTCCCACAGGGCAACCAGATCCGGTTCCCGGATTTTTGTGAAGGCGGTGTAGGGAAAGACGGGGAAATAGTGCTTTTCGAGAAAGTAGAACTTTTTTCCACCAGGACCGACCCCCTGCTGCATGGCTCTGATAAAATCAGCCGCCTGCCAGTTCCCAATCCCGGTGGATTTGTCCGTCGTGATGTTGCTGCTGTAAATCGGGCCATACGGTGTTTTCAGGGATCTACCCCCCGCCAGTCGCTGGCCTTTGTTCTGAAAATCAGTATGGCAGCTGCAGCCGCCGGTGGCACGAAAAACAAATTCACCACGACTCAACGGCTGTTTTTCGGCGGCCGTGGTTAGACTCAATGGCAGGCAAAAAGCGGCCCCGACCAGGAAACAGCGTAATAACGGCCAGAATCGGTGCCGGTTTGATGGGTGAATTGATGTCATGAAAAACTCCACCTTGTTTATCGTCTATCGTTCCAATCTCAGGACTCAATGCCGTTAACGTAACCTTACTTTTCCTGCCAAGCACCGGTTTTCAAGAACCTTGGAAGCCAGGGATGGCTTCCCGGAGCTCCAGGGAGAATGAATGCGTTTCTTGAAAATCGGAACTGTTGGTGCGGAACCATTCACTTATGTTAACAACATAGTCTCAGGATTTTGGTTTACGAAAGGCTTTGTGACACCCCCCGCACGTCATTCCCAGGTTTTTCATCTGACCTGCGATATCCCCCATCGAACCACTGCCGGCGACATCCGCCAGTTTCTGGCTCTCTTTTCCGGTCGCCATGGCTGCCGCTTTAAACTGTTCCCACTGTTGCCAGACAGCTGGCGAAGCCTCGGTTTTGCCAGCCAGGGTCTCTTTTTCAAAACCGGATGGCAGCAGTTCACTCTCAATGGCTATGATACTGGCATGGGAGGCGATATTCTCCTTCATGGGCAGTCGGTTTTTCAGAATAGCCCCGATCGAACCCATCTGGGTTCCCAGCGACTTCATCAAAGCCTGTCTGTATTCTACATAGGCACTATCCTCCTGGGCAGACAGGGTTGACGCAAACAGACCCAGTGACATCAAGACAACCAAAACAGCAACATACTTTTTATTCATAAGACAACTCCACAAAAAAGGATTGAGGCACAAAACCGGTTGAGTTGATACTACAGTGCCAAAAATATCACAGTTATCCGGCCTAAGACAAGAACATTAGTGACTATTCACCTGTATACGCCCCAAAGGTATTGTGTTTCAAGAAACGCATGAATCCTCCTGGAGCTCCGGGAAGCCATCCCTGGCTGCCAAGGTTCTTGAAACACAATACATTCGAGGCTGAGCGGAAATTGAACGGAATAGCTTTCCAACGGGCCTACAGCCCGCCTCAATTCTCAAACAACAACCGAAAAAATGACCGGTTGTTGCTTAAAAGATACGAATATTAAATAGAAAGTGACCCGTCGGTTATTTGATTCATGTCGATGTTTAAAACCGGGGCTGCAATTTAAAAACCGTCAAAAACCAAACGGGTCCAGGCCTTCAACACCGGTGCCGTGCCTGTCTTTAGCGAAGACCCAGTTTTTTCATCCTGGCGTAGAGTGTGGTGCGTTTCATGCCCAGCAGGTGCGCAGCGCCGCCCTCTCCGTCGATGCGGTGTCCGGTTTTTTCCAGCACAAACCGGATATACCGACGCTGAACCTCTTCCATACTGGGAAAGCCTGAAAAGGGGTTCTGACTGGTTGAGTCACGACTGGGGGTGAGCTGAATATCGACTTTGTTGTCAGTCGATAAAATAACCGCCTTTTCAATCACGTTTTTCAGTTCCCGCACATTCCCCGGCCAGTGATAGGCTTTAATCATCGCTTCATCCTGAGCAGACAGGCGAATACCCCGCCGGTTGTACTTTTTGGTGTATCGGTCCAGAAAATGATGGGTCAGAAGAATGACGTCATTGCCTCGATCTCTTAAGGGCGGGATGATGAACGGAATAACACTGATCCGGTAATAGAGATCCTCACGAAAGCGACCGGCAGCCACCTCTTTTTCCAGGTCCCGGTTCGTGGCTGTGATCAGACGGAAGTCCGAGAACAGAGGGGTTGTGCCCCCGACCCGCATATAGGTTTTTTCCTGCAGGACACGCAGCAGTTTGACCTGGATCGACCTGGGGATTTCCCCCAGTTCATCGATAAACAGGGTTCCCTGATGGGCAAATTCGATGCGTCCCTTTTTTTGTTGATTGGCTCCGGTGAAGGCTCCTTTTTCGTGACCGAAAAGCTCACTCTCCAGCAGGGACTCCGGTATACTGGTCAGATCAACAACCACAAAGGATCCTGGATAGCGGGGGCTCATCTGATAGAGTCGCCTGGCCATCAGCTCCTTTCCAACACCGGTCTCCCCCATCAACAAAACCGCCGAGTCGGTGACAGCCACCTGGTCCACATGAACCAGCAGTTTCTGGATCTGCCGGTTTTCAGTGATGAAGGACTCCTGCTGGAAATGATCCATCTGCAGGGATTTGACAGCATTGAGCTGTTCTTTTTCTGCTTCGAGCCGATTGAAACGAAGGGCTCGCTGCAGATAGATTTTGACCCGTCTGACGATTTGTGCCTTCAGTGAATCGTCCAGACGGTCAAAACAATCGTTGAAATAGGAGTTATCGTGATATAGAATCGTGGTCAGCTCCCCGTCCAGCTCAATGGGCAGACAGAGTACAGCCCGAGCTTGATGACCCGCTGAGCGATAGACCGGGAAATCGGGCCGGATAACCTGGGGTTCTTGATCACGAAATGCCTTTTTGATCATGGAAAGACTGGGGTAGAAATCATCACTGCCCACTTCGCTTCTGGTCAGGTTGGAAGCAGCCCAGAGTTCAGGCACCTCGGCACCAGAAGCGGTGCGCCAGCGGAACAGCCCCCCCCGTTCGGCTCCCAGCATTCGGTTGCAGGCGCTGACAATCTTGATGAGACTCTCTTCCAGATCCTCTCCAGGCACAAAACTCTCGGTTATTTCCAGGGATTGTTTTAAAAAGGCCTCCTGGGCTGTCCGGTTTTCAAACTGAAAAACACCGTTTCCCAGAAGATTCCTCAGATCGTCCGGGAAAAACTCTTCCCCATACCCCGCAAGACTAAGCCAGGCCTTGTGGGCAAGACGGCGCGCAGTCTCCTGATTTCCCTCGTCCAGCTTGACCCGGGCAATTTCCAGAACCGTCCTGGCCAGCTGCAGCGGATCACCGGATTGTACCAGCAGTGCTTCGCTTTCTGCCAGACAGGCCAGAGCCCGCTTTGGATCCTGACGATGACATGCTGTAGCCTGCAAACGCAGCGCAATTCCCTGCAATTGGGTATTGGAGGCCTTGCTGATCGCCTGGGTCCGTTGTTCAAAACTGAAGCCTGTGATGGGTTTCATTCCCTTGCGCTGAAATTCAAAGACCATCTCCAGGGCCCAGGGGGAAAAAAACTGTGGAAAAAGACCCAATTGTCTGCCCTCGGTAACATTCTTGCCCAGGAGTCGATATGATTTTTCCAGCTGCCCTTTAACAAAATGCAGAAATGCCATTCCCTGACCAGCCAGATAGCGTGCCAGAGAATTTTCCGATTCCTCCGCTTCCTTGAGGGCACTCTCCAGATGAAAGGCCGCCACCTGTTTTTTACCGGCGACCAGCAGCACAGTGCCCAGTGCGGCCCGGATCGTTGTGGCAGTCGTCTGATAGGGACGTTCCTGGGCCAGACGCCAATTGCAGTCCAGGCTGCCGATAGCTCGATGAAACTGGCCCAGGTATGTGGCACAGTAGCCCAGAAAAATAGGCAGATAGGGGTCTGCCAACGCTGCAGGATCCTGGGTTTCAAAAACCTGGTTCGCCTGTTCGAAATAGCCGAGGGCCTCCTTGAACCGCCCCTGAATAAAGTAGTAGATACCAAAAAACAGCGTGGTTCGGGACAGGATATCGGCATCCCCCAGTTTCCTGACCGACTCCACCCCAAGCGACAGCGCCGCCAGGGCTTCACCGTCCTTTCCCGCCAGATAAAGGTTTCTTCCCCGATGCAGGTTTAACAACGCCTGGGATCGTTTATCCCCCCACCTGGCGGCCAGCTGACTGGCCTTCTCCAGTTGCAGCACCAGTTCAGGACATTGCTGGCCAAAGTGAAGACAACAGTCGGAGAGGGTTAATGTCATGCCGGTGATAAACAGATCCCTTTCCGGGTTGTCGGATGGGGAGGCCGGGTTCTCTGACCAGGTATTGAGCAGAGCAAGACTCTGGATCGTATGCCTGAATGCGCTGGCAACGTCGCTTTTTTCCAGCGCAGCCAGGATCCCGGTATATCGCTGTTGGATATCAGCCTTGCTAAATCGCGGTTGATCGCCAGCAGCCTTTTTCGTGCCTGTCATCTTTTGAGGAATGGTTGAAGATAATATAGAAACTGCACTGTCCAATTATTGACACCTTGGTAAGTCGTGCTGTTTTTCATAGTCTTAGAGGAGTTTAATATAGAAATCAATCCTTATTTTCCATATCCATTTCTCTTTATTTAGCCGGGCTGAAGCTGCCCGCAGGGGCAGTCCCGGACAGGATACTGCCACTGCACATGAGAGAGCGTCCACATATGAACAGTTTCTGTCTATATATGGACATTTTTATAAAAAACCCGTTTTCCCTACCGATATTTTTCCAGTACAGGATGGAAATCTATTCAGGCTTCTCAATTTCGGTCTGCTGCTGAAAGCGGTTCAGTCCCCCTCTGGATGGTCCCTGACGACTCACGTATAGAAATTCCCGACATCGAAAGGATCTGGCCGGCACATAATCTGCAGAATGGCTGTCACATTCAGAACGGCATTGAGGTCGACCCGGTCTGGGCAGAACAGGGCGGTTTCACGCTTCATTGATAACCAGAACGAATTCACCCGTATTAACCAGGATCGAGACACCATGGGACTCTACGACTATACGCTGTACAGCATTTTAAAACGAAACGCCAGAATTCATCGGCAGCAGACTGCCTGGATTTGCGGCACAGACCATATTTCACACCAGGCATTCCTGGCGACGGTCGATCGGTTGACAGCGGGATTGCTGGCCACCGGCTTGAAAAAAGGGGATCGAATTGCTGTTTTGTCTCAAAATAATCTGGAATTTGTCTATTTATATGGTGCTGCTGCGAAAATGGGGGCCATCATGCTTCCCATCAACTGGCGTCTGCAACCGGAAGAGGTTGAGTATATCATTCAGGACGGCGCCCCTGAAATACTCTTTGTCAGTGAGGATTTTCACCCCCTGGCCACAACCCTGCTCAAGAAAACAGATCGGCGGCTGAGTGTTTTCAACATGGGCCCGGCTTGTGGCGACTTTGCTGCGTTTACCGATCTTCTGACCCAGGACGGTTCCGGAGCGGTGCCCGACGTCAGCGCCGATGACCCCTTTGTGATTATCCATACTGCTGCCGTTGCCGGAAGACCGCGGGGGGCGACCCTTACCCACCGGGGGCTGATTCTCGCCAATATCCAGGGCATGGTGATCTGGCAGTTGTCTCCCCAGGACTGCCATCTGTGCATGTTGCCCCTCTTTCATGTGGCCGGACTGGGGGTTTCCCTCAATGTCATGCAGGCTGGCGGCAAAAACCTGATCCTGGCCAAGTTTGATCCGGTTGCCGCGTTAAAACACATCCAGGAAGACCGGGTCAGTCTTTTTATTGAGTTCCCCCCGATGCTGTCGACGCTGCTCGATCAGAATACAACCCTGGGGTATGATCTTTCCAGTCTGCGGGTGCTGGGAGGACTGGACATGCCTGAAACGATCAAACGCTATGAAGAGGCGACGGGTGGCGTTTTCTGGACTGCCTTTGGTCAATCCGAGACCTCCGGGTTTGTCACCTTTGCCCCGTTTTTCGAAAAACCCGGCTCCGCCGGCAGACCCGCCTTTCTGGCAGAAGTGGAAATCATGGATCCTCTGGGCAGGATTATGGAGAGTGGACAATCAGGGGAAATCGTCGTCCGGGGGCCGCTGGTCTTTCAGGGATATTGGAATCTGGAGACGGATAATGCCTACACCTTCCGGGACGGATGGCATCATACGGGAGACAGGGGGCGTTTCGATGAAGAGGGATATCTTTTCTACGAAGGTCGGATGCCTGAAAAGGAATTGATCAAGCCTGGTGGAGAGAATGTGTATCCGGCCGAGGTTGAACAGGCAATTCTGGAACATCCCGGTGTCAGGGAGGTCTCGGTCATCGGGGTACCGGATAAGAAATGGGGAGAGGCGGTCAAGGCTGTTTGTGTCCTGGAAACGGGGATATCCCTGACAGCACCCGAGTTGATCGCGTTCGTGGCCGAAAAGATTGCCCGCTTCAAGAAACCCCAGCAGGTGGTGTTTGTCTCCAGTCTGCCCAGGACGGCAGATGGCGCCATCGACCGGGAAGCCGTCAAGGCGGAACATGGAAAGCCCCAGCCGGTTTAACTGGATAAGCAACATAACGGGACCATTTTTTGTCGGAAAACCGAAAATACCAGTTCCTCAGAATCTCAGCGGACTGAATGGATGAATTATGAAAGAGACAGCATGCTTAATGAAGACAGAGAACATCAATCTCAGTTTTGGAGGGGTGGATGCGCTCACCAATGTCAGCATCAACATCGGCACCGATGAGATACTGGCGATCATCGGGCCCAACGGAGCCGGAAAAAGCAGCCTGCTGAACTGTATCAACGGGTATTACCATCCCCAGGAAGGGGGGGTATTTTTTCAGGATATCAACATCACCGGGTACAAGCCGCACAGGGTTGCGGCCCTGGGAGTGGGACGCACATTCCAGGGGGTTCAGCTTTTTCCAGGATTGACAGTGATTGAAAACATCATGACCGGACGTCATCGGTATCTGAAATCAAATCTCCTGCAGAGTTTTCTTTATTTCCCCTGGACCTGGCGGGAGGAGATCCGGGAACGGGAGAAAGTGGAAGAGATCATCGATTTTCTGGAGATCAAAAATATCCGGCATCAACTGGTGGGTTCGATCAGTTATGGCCTGCGAAAACGACTTGATATCGGCCGGGCCCTGGCCATGGAACCGACCGTTCTGCTGATGGATGAACCCATGGCCGGCATGAACCAGGAGGAAAAGGAGGATATGGCCCGGTTTATTATCGACATCCGTGAGGCCAAAAACATACCCGTGGTAATTATTGAGCACGACATGCAGGTTGTGATGGACATTGCCGACAGGATCTATGTTCTGGACTGGGGACACATCATCGCAGAAGGCACACCCGCCGAGATCAAGCAGAATACTGCAGTTATCAAAGCCTATCTAGGGGAGTAGTGAAGACGATGACCAAGACAAATCAATATGAACGCAACTGGCAACACTATTCGGATCTGCTGGATAACGGCATTGAAACCTTGCCCCAGTTGCTGATGTTTCAGGCCGGACGCTGGCGTGATCGCGTTTTTCACCGTAGAAAGGACTTCGGTATCTGGCGGCGCTACACCTGGCAAAATGTGCTGACCCAGGTGCGCAGTATCGCGGGCGGACTCCTTGCTCTGGGGATCAAACGGGGCGATACCGTTGCCCTGGTGGGGGAAAACGAACCCCAGCTTTTCTGGGCGGAATATGCGGTCCAGGCCATCGGGGGTAAAGTGGCCTGCCTTTATCCGGACCTGACCTCGGAGCAGATGCAGTTTCTCCTGGGGGATTCAGACTCGGTGATCGTGATCTGTGAAGACCAGGAGCAGGTTGATAAGGTGCTGAAACTGGAAACAGTTCTGCCGGCTATTCGCAAGGTGGTGTATTGGGACAATCGGGGGATGTGGCAATACGATCATCCGAAACTGATGACCCTGGATGAGGTCCAGCGGTTGGGTGAAGACTATTTCAACAAGCTCCCGGGGTCATTTGAAAAAGAGGTCGGAGCTGGCAAGGGGTCCGATATTGCTGTCCTCAGTTACACCTCCGGGACCACCGGACTGCCCAAAGGGTGCATGATGACGCACAACAACCTGTTTGATACGGCATTCCGGGTGGCCGGTTCCATGAAACTGAAAGCGAACACCCAGTATCTCTCCTATATCTCCCCGGCCTGGGCCACGGAGCAGATGTTCGGGTTAACACTGGGACTGCTGGTTCCCTTTGTGGTCAATTTTCCAG
>JAHJRI010000432.1 GCA_018830885.1 bacterium
CCCGAAGGTATTGTGTTTCAAGAACCCTGGAAGCCATGGATGGCTTCCAGGAGCTCCAGGAGGATTCATGCGTTTCTTGAAACACAATACCTTTGGGGCGTATACAGGTGAATAGTTACGTTATATTTATTGTAAAACCATTCAAAGACGGCACCTGTTAAGAACCCATCTTCTAGGCGGTGGATTATTCAGTTTTATAGTTTTGAAGCAAGACAAACCTTTTCAAGGGAGCTTGAGGATCTGATAAGGTCGGATTCGTTTTTTTTGATACCGCGTAATGCGTTAGAGACTCATAATCTGAATGGTATACATCAATGCACAACCCAGCAGCAAAATGAGGACAAGTGGTTTCGCGCGAAGTAAAACGGCGGGTAACCAGCCCACCTGGAGAATATAGAGTGAGGTCTGGATCATGGTTACACCAGAGATCAATGCCGCCACGCCCCAGAACTCTGCATAGTGTTGGATGCCATACCAGAAAACATTCCAGAGACCCGCGGCGAGAACGATATATCCTGCCAGATTGAGCAACAGAGGCGGGAATTTTCTCAAGACAGGCAGGAGCATCACCACTATCAGACCACTAAACATACAAACAGTCACAACCGTTCCCATGGGTATCATGGTGCTTTCCTTTTCTAATTGGTGCGCTGCCTCGAAAATCCGACTTCCATAAAGGCACCTTGATTCAATGGAACTCAGTCAACCTCGCTTCTTCCTTCTCTAGCCCTTTATTTTGTTCTTCAAAAGGCGATTTCGTCTGATTCTTCTGCCAAAAGTGTAACCTATCAGACTGCCTGTTGACCATGGGAATCAGCACCGGCCTGAACCCCTGGAACAATTCCAGGGTCCGGGTTGAATCGGTTGATGCGCGGATGGATCTGAAGGGGGAGGGGCAAAATGGCGAGAATAAAGCGTTTTCCGGAATAGATCATCAACCCTGTTGAGGGAGGCGGAAATACGGATCAATGCGGGTTTGACTACCAGGGATGGGTATCCCCTCTCCAGGTGAGGAAACTGCCGTGTTGCTGCAGACTCAGATTCCTGATCACGTCCATCATTCCACGAACACTTTCTTCCACGGACAGCGGTGCTGACGGGCCTCCCATGTCTGTGCGTACCCAACCGGGATGCATGACGATTGCTCTGATCTTCTTTTCAGACCACGCTGATACCAGGCTTCTGAAATGATCGTTGAGCTGGGCTTTCGATTCTCCATAAGGGTCAAGTTTTGCGGTGCTTCCACCCCTTGCCCCCATCTGGCTGGTCATCAGAACGATCTTTTTCTGTGCGCTTTGAGCAACCGCATCAAGCAAAGCCGTTGCCAGTTCAATCGGCGCTTCCGAATTGATTTTCATTATTTCTTTTGCCCCGCCACTGGACTTGCTGACGCCGGCATTGTGAATCAGGACATCTATGGGATGGTTGAGAAAGGTGTTCGCCAGGTTCCTTATCTGGTCGGAATATCGGACATCCAGCCGATGCAGATGCAGATTTCCTGAAACACCTTTTAACGGCAGATGGCTATCCGGTGTGCGAAGCGTGGCATGGACTTCCCAGCCTTCGATAAGATACTGACGAACAAATTCCAGACCAATTCCACGACTCGCGCCTATGATAAGAACCGTTGGCATATCGTTTCCCAGAAATTACCTATTCAGCTTATATTCAGCCATCACATACTGGTCCCCGCTTGGATGGCAATAGAAAAGTGGTGAATAGGTATCTTAAAAATGAACAATCATCGTGAATGAAAAGACGGATCATGGTCAGTCCGGGCGTTTCAACGAAAACTTTCCCACGGTTTTATGCTTTTAAAGCGACGTCAGCATCCGTATTTTCCTCCTCACAGCCTGGCAACCCAACCAAAGAAGTACACGAACCATTTAAAACAGTGTAAACCAGTTTTTCAGATTGAATCAGTTCTTTCAGAGCGGTTTTACAATCCTTCTTGTTTACCCCATCGTCTGCATACTTTTTTATCATGACTTTGAAAATATCCTGGGGTTTATATCGTTCTATGCCATGATTGTCCGCCACCAGGTTGTACATATCATCTGCCAATACCTTAATGTCTATGCCCATTTTAACCCCCTTTGATTTAAGGCCACCTTGATTAAATGGAACTCAGTCAGCATCAAAGGGTTGATCTTTGAAGAACCTTGGAAGCCATGGATGGCTTCCAGGAGCTCCATGGATGGACTCGTGCGTTTCTTGAAAGATCAACCCTTTGGTGCGGTAAATTCGATAATTTTAATCCATCAAGGTGCCCTAAAGTTATAAATCGTACCAACTTGAAGACTCAATCGTGCTCCCGGTGACATCTGCCAGTAACAGGCATATGCCAATAATTAGTCTAAAGCGATCGAGGAGAAAACGCAAGGGCTTAGGGGCAAATCGCTCCAGGTCCATCAATCGCTTGATTGTGTTCCCTGATATAATAGACTATATTTGCTTTAATTCGCTGCGACTGCAAATCATTCGGATCTATTTCAATCGCTCTTTCAATATGCTTCAACGCTTCTTCCCATCGATTCACTCTCTGCAGACATTCAGCGATGCGCTGAAGAGCCCGGGCATCATTATTTGCTGACCCTTGAACGGCCAGATGGCACGGGTCGTCTGATGCGCAAAGCGATCCAGAAATGAGAAAAAAGAAAGCAACGCATAGAATTGATTTTTTCATATCCCCCCCCCTGTTCCCTGATTGACTGTTTTTTTTCATGACGCCTGCGTAAAACGACGACGTAGCTTTTTTACCGGATTTGGATTTGGGTTTTTCCAGAACCATTTTCCCCGACTTCATCTGCAAGGCAACCCGTGATAACGGGTCAACCACAGCATTCATGATGACCATGCCTGCAAAAACCGCTTTTCCAGCAAACCGGGTTTCCTTTTCTAATTCCAGGCTCCTCTTTCCAGACACAGCAGTCAATCCAGAAATTTTAGCGGATGTGACAGTCGCAAACCATCTTTGGGATTCTTTTGGCGTGAATATTAGAATGGAGGGGAAACGTCGAGGAGTGATTTTAAGCGGCTGATAAGAAGGCGTTTCGAGTGATATAACAAATATGGGGGTAACATGGAAGATTCGGCTTGACCCGTTAAATGGTTGATTGGATAATATGCCTCACATTAATGTCAATCTTGACCAAGGCAACACGAGGCTACTGTATGGTCTATTTATATATCTTAACTGGAGTGCTACTGCTGGTTTCTCTGATAAAAGATCGGAAAAAGACAGCCAGGGCTTTGAAAATCGCTACAAAAAAAATCTACCATATTTTGCCGGCCTTTCTAAGCATGCTGGTTCTGGTTTCGATTATTCTTTTTCTGGTACCGAATAGTCTCATATCCTATTATCTGGGGGGTAGCGGAAAACTGGTGGGTGTTATTATTGCTTCGGTTTTTGGGTCTATCACGCTGATGCCCGGTTTTATCTCTTTTCCGCTGTGCGGCATTTTATTGCAGAAGGGGGTGTCCTACACGGTATTGTCGGCTTTTAGCACCACCCTGATGATGGTGGGGGTGATCACATTCCCGGTTGAGAAAGCCTATTTTGGTGTAAAAGTAACCATATTGAGAAATGTGATGAGTTATTTCATTGCTCTTGTTATCGCCCTGGTCACCGGGATCTACTTTGGGGAAATAATGTGAAAAATCGAAACGGGTTTCTCAAAGTCTCTATATTTTTGATCTACCTGGCCTTCATTATTGGATCCGTTATATACAAGTTCAACCCGGGCCAGCAAATCGGACATAATTTCCTCTCATTCTTGATTGAGATGCTCAAGATTCTGCCATGTGCCTTTATTCTGATTGGTTTGTTTGAAGTTTGGGTAAAAAAGGAGACTGTCGAGAAACATCTCGGTGATAAATCCAGGTTTATGGCTTATGTTTGGAGCATCCTGCTGGCGGGAACGACGGTTGGTGGTCTGTATGTCGCTTTCCCGGTTGCATATACGCTTTATCATAAAGGCGCTAAATTGAGTGTGATTTTTACCTATATTGCAGCATCGGCCATTTGTCGAATTCCCATGACCATATTTGAAATATCGTTTATGGGAATTGAATTCACCCTGGTCAGACTGGCGGTGTCTATTCCACTCGTGATTATAAGCTCGATCTGGCTGGGAGGCTACCTGGAAAAAATAGAATTCAAAATGATGGAGGGAAATTAGAAAACGCCTGGAGCTGCGGGTTCGGCCTCAAGTCACTGAGAAGTCAACGTCAAGAAAGGGCCGGTTCCGTTTTTCTGTGACTCCCTGAATCTTCAAAATTTTTATCACTGAATCTGTCATGCATACAGCTGATTTGAGTCCATTGACGTCCAGAAATCTGCCAAAACGGGGTTTTCCCCCTATTAAGGGCACCTTGATGAATTAAAATGATCGCGCTTACCGCATCAAAGGGTTGATCTTTCAAGAAACGCACGCGTCCATTCAAGAACCCTTTGATGCTGACTGAGTTCCAGTGAATCAAGGTGTCCTCAAGACCATTGAACAGATTCGATCCTTTGACAGTTACCAACCCATAAGGCCTGAAATGAGCATTTTAAATGACGGATTTCAGAAAGCGCACTCCAAAATATTTATC
>JAHJRI010000433.1 GCA_018830885.1 bacterium
ACTATGGGCGTACCCATTGTTAAATGAGAGAAACAAAAACCGTAATATTTTCTGCGAATATTCTCAGGAATGTTAATTTCACAATTGACTAATATTAAAGAACAAGTTGTTTTGTTTCTTATAAGGATTTTGCATTTCAGGACCAGTCAATAGAGGATTTCAGTGGAGTCAAGGCGATAGCGATTTAAAACCCGGGAAAACAGGACGTTTTCCCGGAGCACCAGGGATGGTTTCAGGAGCTCCATGGATGGACTCGTGCGTTTCTTGAAAGATCAACCCTTCGGGGCGGTAAATTCGATAATTTTAATTAATCAAGGTGCCCTTTATTGAATTAAAAACTGCAGCTGAAACAGAAATAACTGATGCCCCGCCGTCAAGCTGAAATTACTTCACTCAGCCTCTACTGCACAAAATAGATATTCTATTCGATTGTTGTTCCAAACGGTTTTCCAGACCGACGTTTCGAGTTCGAACCCTTTACCATGGTTGTGGAAAAAGGCGTCTTGACTTGAAAATGCAATTTTCCTATGATCTCCATTGGCAAAAACAACTACTACATGGGCACCACGCCTTTTTTTCCAGGTGACAGTTCGCCATTTCGCCTCAACGCATCCCAGGAGACTTTATGTCCTTTGATCCCTCCGTGTTCGATCCAAAGAAGATCAGCCAGGAAACAGCCGCTTTTAATGAAATGATTCACAACACCATCTCGTCCGTGCCCCCAACCTACACCCTGCCGCCGCAGAAAATCAGGGACGACAGGGAGGCCGGCCTGGGGTTGTGGCCGGTCAACAAACTGGATGAAGTGTCGGATCGGGAGTTGCCGGTGGCGGGTGGGAAACTGCCGGTCCGGGTATTTATCCCCGAAACGGTCAAAGGAGTCTATCTGCACATCCACGGCGGCGGATTCATGCTGGGGCGGGCCCATCATTCGGATGTCAGTAATGTGGCGATTGCCAGGACCTGCAACCTGGCGGTCGTGAGTGTGGACTACCGGCTGGCGCCGGAGAATCCTTATCCCGCTGGTGCCGACGATTGCGAGGCGGCTGCCCGCTGGCTGGTAGAGAATGTCAGGCAGGAGTTTGGTGTGGAGCAGATCCTGATCGGCGGGGAATCCGCGGGCGGGAATCTGGCCGCCGTGACATTGGTGAGGATGAGGGACAGGCATGGCTTCACCGGGTTTTCCGGGGCCAACCTGATCTATGGGGTCTACGATCTGAGCGCGACACCGAGTTCCAGGAGCTGGGGGGAAGAGCGAAAGTATGTATTGACCGGTAAACTGATGGACTGGTTTCACGAAAACTACGTCTCCGACGGCAGGCACACCCTGGACGATCCCGAGCTGTCGCCGCTCTTTAAACCCCTGCACGACATGCCACCCGCCCTGTTCACCGTGGGAACCCTGGACCCGCTGCTGGACGACTCCCTTTTCATGCATGCCCGCTGGCTGGCTGCCGGCAACAAGGCGGAGCTGGCCATCTATCCCGGTGGGATTCATGCCTTCAACGCTTTTCCCATCAAGCTGGCCCAGGAAGCCAATCAACGGGTCATGGTGTTTCTATCGGCCTGTCTGAAGCAGGTCTGACGCATCTCTAACGGAATGGAAAGAGACGCGGCCGGGATTCAGATCTTCTCCCCTTTGAACTGGCTGAGGTAGAGGTGGTGGTAGAACCCCTGTTTTGCCAGCAACTGGTTATGGGTCCCTTTTTCGATGATTTGCCCCTCCCTGATGACCAGCACCAGATCCGCATCGCGGACAGTCCTCAGACGATGGGCAATCACAAAGCTGGTTCTTCTGGCCATGATGCGCAGCAGCGCGGTCTGAATACGGATTTCGGTCCGTGTATCCACGTTGCTGGTTGCTTCATCCAGTATCAGGATCCTGGGATTGGCCAGGATGGCCCGGGCGATCGCCAGGAGCTGCCGTTGTCCCTGGCTGAGGTTTGCGGCGCGCTCTGAAAGGTCGCTCTGGTAACCCCGGGGCAGCTGACGGATGAACAGATCGGCTTCCGCCAGTCTGGCAGCCTCGATACATTCCCGGTCCGAGGCATCCAGGCGTCCGAAGCGGATGTTATCCATCACGGTACCGGAGAAGAGGTAGGTATCCTGCAGGACCAGTCCCATTTGACGCCGCAGCTCCGTTTTGTTGATGTCGCGGATGTCCCTGCCATCAATGGTGACCCGGCCGGCATCGATCTCATAAAATCGTGTCAGCAGATTGATCATGGTTGTTTTGCCGGCACCGGTCGGTCCGACCAGGGCGATGGTCTGACCTGCTCCGGTTTCAAAGGACATGTCATTGATGACCGGTGACAGGGGCTGATAGGCGAAAGCGACGTGTTCAAACCGGACCTTTCCTTGGAGCGACGGCAGCTTGTCGCACATGGGTGCCGCGTCCACTTCGGCGGGTTCGTCGATGATGTCAAAGATGCGTTCCGCTCCGGCCAGTGCGGACTGGATGGCGTTGTACATATTGGCCAGCTGGCGGAGGGGATGGATAAAATTGTGGGCGTAGATGATAAAGGTAGCAATGATCCCGACCGTGACGAGACCCCGCAGGGCCAGCCAGCCTCCGAAGGCGGCCAGCACAATGATGAAGAAATTCCCCAGGACACCCGTCAGCGGCATCAGCAGGAGGCCGTAACTGTTTGCATAAACCCCTGCCCGGAATACGCGGCGGTTGTGAAGATCGAATGAATCGATGGTCGCGCGGGTCCGCTGAAAGGCTCGCACCGCTTTTTGCCCGCTGATCGCTTCTTCCATGACGCTGTTGAGTGTTCCCAGCTGTTCCTGAAGGTCCCGGAATCCCCTGCGGGTAAACCGGGCGACAGAAATGGTAAACAGGAACATGATCGGGGTGACCAGCAGCGAAGCCAGTGCCAGCCTGAAATCCAGGGCAAACATGGCCAGCAGGATGCCGACCAGGGAGAGAACACTTGAGAGGAGTGTGGTCACATTCTGGGAAACGGCATGGTTGATGGCGTCGATATCGTTGGTCAACCGGCTCATCAGCTCACCGGCCGGCTGGCGGTCAAAAAAGGATATCGGCAGATCCTGCATCTGCCCGAATAATTCCCTGCGCAGGCGGTTCAGAACCCCCTGGGAAACGGAGGACATGATCCAGCCCGAGAGTGCCTGAAAAAGGTTGGTCGCCAGGTAAACCCCCAGCATCAGCAGGGCGACCAGGCCCAGTCCCGTGGCCTGTTGAACACTGATAAAGCGGTCGATGGCCACTCCGAGCAGATAAGGGCCGATCAGCCCCAGCCCGGTTGTCAGGAGGATGAGGGTAAACACCGCCCCTATCCCGACTTTATGGTGACTGAGATAGGAGAGCAGGCGACCCAGGGCATGGCGGGTGTCCCTGGCTTTCTCTATCCGCCGGTTTGACATCGGCCGTCCGAGCTGCATCGCATCCCGGACATGGACCCTGCCCGGATCTGAGAAGGGGTTTTTCATCGCGGCTCTTCCTCCTGCCTTTCCGGTTTCAACAGGGATGGGGGTTGGCCCGTTCCCAGCTGGGAATCGTAGATTTCCCGGTAGATGGAACTGGACTGCAGCAGTTCCTCGTGTGTCCCTTCTGCGGCAATAGCGCCGTTATCAATGACAATAATCTTATCAGCTCTCAGGACGGTGCTGATTCTTTGTGCCACCTGGAACACGGTCTGTCCCGGGAACTGTTCCTCCAGCGCCTCCTGTATCCGGGTTTCCGTCTCCACGTCGACCGCACTGGTGCAGTCATCCAGAATCAGGATGCGGGGCCGGGTCAGCAGGGCCCTGGCGATGGAAAGACGCTGTTTCTGACCGCCGGACAGATTGACACCGCGCTCTTCGATATGGGTGTCGTATCCCCGGGGCAGCTTCAGGATAAAATCGTGGGCTTCGGCGATCCGGGCTGCCGCCGTGATCTGCTCGACCAGTGCCTCGGGTCGGCCGTAGCTGATGTTATCCCGGATAGTGCCGGAAAAGAGGATTGACTCCTGGGGGACAACGGCGATCCTGGCCAGCAGTGCCTCCTGGCGCACGGTCCGCACATCCATGCCATCGACCAGGAGTTGACCGGCAGAAACATCATAAAAACGCGGGATCAGGTTGACCAGGGTCGATTTCCCGGCCCCGGTCGCACCCAGGATGGCAACGGTCTGTCCGGGTTCGGCTGTCAGGTTGATATTCCTCAGAACGGGTTTATCCCCGTCACCGTTGTAGTGAAAGGAGACGTTTTTGAACACGATGCGACCCGGGAGATTCGGCACCATGCTGATCGCACCGGGATGATCCTGAACCTCCGGGCGGATTTCCAGTATTTCCCTGACCCGACCAGCCGAAGCAGAACCGTTGGCCCAGACATTGGAAAGCCTGCTCATCATGATCAGGGGGGTCATGGAGGTCAGCAGGTAGTTGGTAAAGGCCACAATCTGGCCCACCGTCATCTCTCCCTGGATGGCACTCAAGCCCCCGTGCCAGATGACCACCACCATCCCGAGATTGACACAGATCGTCAGCGAGGGTGACATGAGGGTCATGATGCGGACAACCCGGATGGATTCACCGGTATAGTCATCG
>JAHJRI010000434.1 GCA_018830885.1 bacterium
TAGATACAAAAATCGTGTCTATTCAGTTCAATTTCCGCTCAGCCCCGAAGGTATTGTGTTTCAAGAACCTTGGAAGCCATGGATGGCTTCCAGGAGCTCCAGGAGGATTCATGCGTTTCTTGAAACACAATCCCTTTTGGGGCGTATACAGGAGAATAGTTACCAAAAATCCGACCTTATTCAGCCTGACAGGGGGATCAAGCCTGCTGATGAAGAAATTCCGGCTTTCTGAACCATCCCCGGGTGCCCTTAAGCACTGAACCCTGACATCCGGCTGCAACAATCCGCAGCAGCCAGGAGCCGGGCGTCCTGTCCCCTTGCCCCCAGCAGCGAAATGCCAAGGGGACATCCATCGTGTTCCATGAGCGGCATGGATACCTGGGGGAGTCCGCCGACAGTGGCGAAACAGGTCATCTTCATGGCTTCGGCCCTGTATGCCCGGGCCTCGGTGATGGCCTGGCCTTTCAGGGGGGCAGGTTCATGCACGGTGGGCAATACGACGATCGTATCAGCACGGATCAGTCTGTCCAGGTGTCGTTCAAATTCCTGCTTTCTGGCTCTGCTTTTTTCCATATCGTTTTGTGATACGGAGGAAATGTTTTTTAGTCGACCCCGTATTTCCTCGCCAAATGAATCCATATTTTGTTCAATCCATGGGCCATGGGCGCTGTTCAGCTCCCACCACTGGATATTTCGCAGGACTTCCATCCAGGCAGCGGGTTGCCCCCGGGAGAGATCAATATCAGCGGTTTTGATGCCGAGTCCTTTTATCATATCGTTGAAACACCTGCGAACGGGGGGTGAAAGCCAATCCATCACATCTACGGGAACAGACAGTGTTTCGAGCTGAATTTCCGGGATGTCTGTTTTTAATAAAACGGACCCCACGGTTTTCAGTACTTCCGGGGATCCCGCAAACCATCCGACCACGTCAAAACTCGGTGACATGGGATGAATACCGGCCGTCGGGATCGCCCCATGGGTGGGACGAAAACCGAAAATACCGCAGTGGGATGCGGGGACCCGGATCGATCCTGCCGTATCGGTACCCAGCGCAAAATCCACCATGCCTCCGGCCACGGCCGCGGCAGACCCGGAGGAAGATCCTCCGGGGATACGTTCCGGGCATCTGGTATTCAAAGGCGTGCCATAGTGAACGTTCTCTCCGTCAAGACTGAATGCCATTTCATCAGAAATTGTTTTCCCGATCAGGGTGGCCCCTTCATTGAGCAGCGATTCAACAGCGGGAGCTGTCTGGCTGGCAACAGGGTGGGTTTTTTTCCAACGACTGTTTCCGGCACCGGTTACAAATCCCTTCACATCATAGAGCTCTTTGACGGCAAAGGTCATCGGTGACAGCAGCCCGGGTTTGTGAGGGGATACGGGTCTCATTTCTCCGGGAACAAATGCATGACAGGAATCCTTTTTGTTCATGGAAATGCTGTTTGGTTGAAGATGATTCATTCAGGATCATGCAACAAAGGTTACGCCAATGGATGCGTCAGTTCAATCCCTGTTTGATGATTTCGATAATCCCCCTGCGGATCAGCATGACCGCAATCGAAGCCAGGAAGAGACTCGCGACCTTCGAGAGAATCTTGCTGCCCGCATGCCCCAGAATGCGTTCGATGGGAGATGCCAGTGAGAAAACGATCCCGGCCAGGGCGATGTTGGCCAGCAGGGCCAGCGCTGTCGGGGTCACCCCATACTGATTGGCAAAGAGCACGGACGTGGTCAATACAGCTGGACCGCAGAGCAGGGGGACACCAATGGGAACCGCTCCGAGGGTTGCAGAGTCCATCTTCCGCTGCAGCTTCTCTCCGGCAATCAGGTCGGACAGGGATATCACGAGCAGGAGGATGCCGCCGGACACCATGAAATCCGAAACCCCCACCCCGACCAGATCCAGCACGAAAGGCCCGCCAAGCAGAAAGGCAATGGAGACGGCCGCTGCGGTGATCAGGGATTGAATGACTACATGTCGTCGCCGGGCTGAATCAAGATCGCCTGTCAGGCCCATATAGATCGGCAGCACACCGATGGCATCCACAGCGACAAAAAAGGGCACAAAGCTCAGTAAAAAATTTTTCATTGTATCGTCGTTCCCGTTGAATGGGTGGAAGTGACAGGTGGGTGATGGGTTTCCTTTTCAGCTATTTTGGCATCAAATTTCTTCTTGTTGATGATAAATCGCTCATGCCGCCCTGTTGAGATCAGGTCCACGCCGTCATGGGCCTCAACCGCAAACACCAGCTTTCTCCCTTCCACGCTGAGCAGTTCTACGGTGGCTGTGACTTCAAGACCGACGGGGGTCGCCGCCTCGTGACTGATACTGATGTGGGTTCCGACCGACTGTTCCCGCGGCCAGTCCAGGTGAGGATTGGTGGCCTTGATGCAGGTCCATTCCAGCAGTCCCACCATGAATCCGGTGGCAAATACCACGGGCATGATGGCAAATTCTTCAGATTCGGGATACAGGGCCGGGACGGTTTTTGATGCGGGCACCACAAAGGACTGCTCGAATCGAAGTCCGGGTTTTAACGTGTCTTTCAAGAGATCCTCATTCGATGGAGAGGTTGATGCCGGGACCGATTGAAACAAATCCCACGGCTGCAAAAGGGTGAAGGGTTACCCGGGGATGTCCCGGTGGTTGAACTGGATCATGCCTGCGAAAAGACATAGCAGAATCAGGACAGACAGGACCCCCCCATTCAGCAGAAAACTGCGCTGACCCGACATGAGTTTTTCCGGCTGATAATAGGTAAAGATATTAAACGGCCGGGTGAATTCAAGGGCCTTCCACAATGTGCTCAGATAGTACAGGAGGTAAAAAACCAGCATGATACCGGCTGCCCGGATACCGACCCGGTTCCCTTCCTTTTCAAAGGATGATATCAGTGTCGTCAGACTCATGATGAAGACTGTGAGCAGCCAGAGATTGCAGCCGATCAACGCCATCTTCACAGCCAGTGCCGTTGTCAGCTGATGAAAAATGTGGATGGACAGCAGTGATGCGCACACGGCGAAAAAAATGGTCAGAAACAGGAAAACAACCCCGGAAAGATAGAGATTCAACAGCAGCCGGGTCCGTTTTACGGGAAAAGAGAGGACCAGTTCCAGTGTTCCGGTTTCCGCCTCTCCCGCAATATGCCGGCTGGGAATCATGATGGCCCCGATGGACAGAATTACCAGGACCAGCGGGTGGTTCAAGCCGAAGGCCGCGGCGCCGTTTACCGTCAGCAGGGAAAGAAACCCCTCGCCCAGCATGGACTGCACATCATCCGGCAGCTGCTGCAGCATGAACTTGATCACCGCAGAGTAATCAAACGTGGTGACGATTTTCAGAATGAGAAACTGAAACAGGGACACAAAAACCATGCTGAACAACAGAAAACTGCGATGGGATTTCCAGATGAAATGAAAATAGGCCATATCTCACGCCTCCTTGCGATAGTATGCCATGAACACCTCTTCCAGATCCGGTTCCGGGAAGGTCAGATCCTCTATCGGCAACGTCGACAGACGTTGCAGCAGCATCTGAATATCCCCGCCGACGACGTACTCATAGTCCAGCGATTCCCGGGAGACCAGCTCCGCTTCCGGCATTTCCAGGTCGGGTACGGCATGACTGAGGGTGAACCGCAGTCGTTTCAATTTTTTCTTTTTCAGCCCCGCCAGGGTTTCCAGGGCAACCAGTGCGCCCTGGCGGATGATGGCGATACGCTGACAGACTTTTTCCACTTCAGGCAGGTTGTGGGAGGAGAAGAAAATGGTCCTGCCCGCACGCTGGTTTTCCAGCAGCAGGCGATAGAGCTCCTCCTGCATCAGCGGATCCAGGCCGATCGTGGGTTCATCGAGAATCAGCAGCTCCGGTTGATGGAAAAAGGCCTGGATAATACCCAGTTTTTGCAGGGTGCCGTGGGAGAGATGCTTGACCTTCTGAGCCAGGTTGTCCGGCAGCACCTGGAAACGGTCTATCAGATCTGCCTGCAGCCGGGAATCGGCCTTGCGCATGGATGCGGCGAACCGCAGAAAATCAGCACCGGTCATATTGCCGTAGGCGGAAAAATTACCGGGCAGATAGCCGCAGCGTCTTCGAATCTCCACCGAGTGGGTATAAATGTCGCACCCAAACAGGGTAATCTTCCCGGAGGAGGGTCTCAGCAGATCGAGCAGCATGCGGATGGTGGAGGTTTTCCCCGCTCCGTTGGGGCCCAGGAATCCAAAAATCTCACCCCGGTTGACGGTGAAATTGATATCCGTCACACCGAGTGCACTGCCATAGTATTTTGTCAGATGATGGACTGAGATGACCGGTTGTTGTTCCATCGTTTCCTTGTTGTCTCCACCCGGATTGCGGGTGTCACCCGTGAAATTGGGCCTGCGGCGGACCTTCACCGGTTCACCGGTATCGGTCCCGGCGTTCGCCGATCCCCGCACTGAAGGGAATGATCAGCAGCAGCAGGCAGATGGTGATCAGGGCACGCCACCCGCCGTGTTTGTAAGCCAATCCTGACCCGGTGATGCCCAGCCAGCCCCCGATATAGTAAAACAGCACGTAAAGGGCATTGGCACGTCCCTGGCCGCTGGTCAGTTTGCGGTTCAGAGCCCCGACCGCTGCCGCATGAATCGTGAAATAGCCGGTGCAGATACCAAGCAGTCCCAGGATAACGGCTGTGACGGAGGGCAGCAGGATTAGCACCAGTGCGCCTCCCAGAACAGTCCCCCCGGCCAGCAGGGTGTTGCCACTGCCAAAACGGTTGCTGATGCGACCGGCCGTAGGTCCCAGGAAGATACCCACAACATATACAAGATACAACAGGGTCGTCAATTCCGTGGAAAACCGGAAGGGCTGCTCGCCCAGGCGATAAGGCAGATAGTTGAAAATCGATGAGAAAATGGCAAAACTACCCGCAGCGCAGAAATAGATGCGTAAAAACCCCCAGTTTGTCACCAGTGCCAGTAACCCGGTGACTTGCTGCTGCTCCCGGGTGACCCCGGAAGACCGCGGGAGACTGCGCACGGCAACCAAAGTTGCCAGGAGGGTGAGCAACGCTGCGGAGACAAAGGCATACCGCCAATGCAGGGGGGGATGAATCCAGCCACCGAGCAGACGACTGCACATGCCTCCCAGTATCGTGGCGGACACATAAGAGCCCATCACCACATTCAGCCGCTCCACGGGCAGTGTTTTTGCCAGGTAGGCTGCAAGACAGGTGGTCAACGAGGGAATGAAGATGCCCTGCAGAAACCGAAAACCGATAAAAATCCACAACACATGGGTCACCGAGCAAACCAGCCCGCACCCGGCGACCAGGATGCCGCCGCTGAGAATGATCCGTTGTATCGGCAGACGGTCGGCCAGAAAACCGAACGGCAGATTGGATATGGCGATTCCGAAGATGACTGCGGAGACGCTGAAGGAAACCAGTACCAGATCCGCTCCGAACTCCTGCTGCAGCACCGGCAGCACCGGCTGGGTCAGGTAAATGTTCGTGAACGCGGCGGACACCAGCGCAAAAACAATGAGTTGCAGTCGAAAATAGGAATTGTCCGCCATCAGGTTATCCAGTGTTTCGGTTGTATCACCCTCACGCCCCTTTCTGCAGGCCTGGAGGCGGGGATTTGGCTTCTCACGACAGGATGGTGAGGTATCTCGTCAAGAGTATAGGATTGATTGGATACTCTGACAATTCAAGATTTTTCCGATGGCTGTGGTCCGACCAGGATGATGGAAGCTGCCGGTGGGCATTCCATGCGGCGGGGGTTTTTTCGATATGCGGACAGGGTCAGTCCGGCCCTGAAGACCTGTCATGCCGACTCTGGAGAAAGGGTGTCGGAATGATGCGACAATGGAATAAAAAAATATTGACATAGTTAACTAGTACAATATATAAATAATTAAATTCGATCATCTCCCTTTTAAGGTGCCCATTGTTTTAACGAACGAACGCTCCCTGGGAAGACAGGCAAGATCGAAGCTGCGAGCCTCGCTTCTCACCTGTCGATAATGAGTTAATGTCGTTAACTTAAGCGAATGGTTCCGCACCAACAGTTCCGATTTTCAAGAAACGCATGAATCCTTCCTGGAACTCCGGGAAGCCATCCCTGGCTTCCAAGGTTCTTGAAAACCGGAACCGTTGCTGCTGAGCAAGAAAAGGTTGTTTAAGTTAACGGCATTGGATAATGAGTGGCATGACCGACTGACCATAACTGCCAGCAGAAAGGCTTTGTAACTGCTGGAATGGTGGCCGGATCGCCCGGTTAATCAGGTGAATAGGTGTCATCGAAGGAAGGGGGTGGGGGTTCTCTTAGTTTTTATAATAAATATATCAGATAGTTAAGATGGATTTACCAATTACAATCGAAACTACCAGCGGCATTCCGGTATATATTCAGCTTGCCGAACAGATAAAAATTCTGATTCATGAAGGTGTGCTTCAGGTTGGTGATTTGATGCCGACGACGCGGGGTCTGTCTGTAAAACTGGGGATCAATGCCAACACCGTTGCCCGGGTTTATCGCGACCTGCAGGCCGCAGGACAACTCAAACTGCAGCGGGGAGTGGGGACCTTTGTCGCCGAGGAGGCCCGGCAGCCCATGTCAAAAATTGAACTTCGCATCCTTGAAAAAAAGGTCGCCGAGGTTATTGAGATCGCCAAACAGGCGGGTATCTCTCCTGTGGAACTCGCCCAATTCATCAAAACCCGATGGAAGGAGGAAGATCATGATTAAGGGCAGTGTCAACATCGTATCGGGCTTACTGGGTGCCGGTACTATTGGATTCACCGTGTTGCTGGTTTTCTTTGTTTCCATGCAGGCTGCGATCCCCGTCCTGGTTCTGGGGGCCATATTGACGCTCTCTCCACGGATTGTGCTGGAATGGGAGCGAGGGGTTCTGCTTCGCCTGGGTAAATTCGAACGGGTCCTGAGTCCGGGAATTGTGTGGGTTGTCCCCGGAATTGACATCATCTCATCCATGGTGGACATGCGGATTCGAACCACCTCGTTTTCGGCGGAAAAAACCCTGACCCGGGATACGGTTCCTGTGGATGTCGATGCGGTCCTGTTCTGGGTCGTCACCGACGCCCAGCGCGCCATCCTGGAGGTGGAAATGTACGAACGGACCATCAACTGGTCCGCCCAGACCACCTTGCGGGATATCATCGGTCGTTCGGAACTGGTAACAATGATTTCGGATCGTGAAGGACTGGATCAGGAGCTGCTAACCATCATTGACGCCAAAACTGCCGAATGGGGCATTACGGTCCAGTCGGTCGAACTCCGGGATGTCCGAATTCCCGCTGCCCTGGAGGACTCGATGAGCCGCAAGGCCCAGGCGGAGCGGGAGAAGGAGGCCAGAATCATTCTTGCCCAGAGTGAGCTGGAGGTTGCCAGACAGATGAAGAAGGCGGCCCAGGTGTATGCGGAAGACAAGATCTCCCTGCAGTTGCGGACGATGAACATGACCTATGAAGCGATCAAGGAGAAGGGGGCCCTGATGGTCATCCCGTCAAGCATGGCGGATTCCCTGAGTGGGCAGACCATGGGGGTTGCCGCTGTCGGTCTCCAATATGGCAGGCCGGATTCAGGGCAGGATGGTCAGCCATGATCTCCCTCCAGGTTTCTGGCGAGGCACTGTACCGGCAGAAAATCAGGTTCAGATACCAGAAGATCAAGGGGGCTTCCATATTCCTCATTTTTGATCAAACCGGGGAGATCCAACTGCATCGCTCAGGGGTGCCGGATTAAAAATAGAAGCTCCAGGATAGAAATTCGAGGGAGAGCAATAACTGGCTCAGGGTCAGATCCCGGTCTGGATTGGTGATGGCGACTTTATCCTGGGTCAGTACGAGCAGTTTCATCACATTCAGGTTCTCTCCCTCAAAGAGGGCGAGACTGGCAAACCGGAGCAGCCCGATATATTCTTCGTTGGCATTGAAAAAGGAGAGACGGGTGCTGTTGTCACCCCGGGTAAAGTAGAAATCAAAATTAACATAGTGATAGCCTAGGGCCATGCCGTATGTCAGTTTAAGCCATGGCCAGGGGGTTCTGATGGTGTATCCCAGTCTCAGGAACTGGTAGATGATCTGCGCCCGGGGTTTTTCGACCTGGTATCCCTGGTTATAAAGGGCAATCAATGCCGGTGAGTCCAGAAACTGATCGATCCGGATGGCGGCGGTTGTTTTGAGATCAAAAATCGATCTGTCGGCGTTATCGGTCTGGACCTGGCCGGTGTCTATCTTATCCACCAGCGAGAAATCGATATAGGGTTGGACTTCAATCCAGCCGTAGTTGGTTGGTTTCGATGCAATGGTCACCGGAAAAACCCTGTTCCGCAGCAGTACCGCTGCCAGTGGATCTGCCACCTGGCTTTCCTCGATCGTCCACAACGACAGTTATTCGCCATACCGGGCTTTGAGTCCGGCCATGATACAGGACTCCCCGAGCAACCAGATATTGACCGAAACAGCGCACTCACCCGCAGAGAACTGCCTTGTCTGCGATTCGGCCGCTCCCTGCCAGAAAAGAAGCAGGTGCAGGAGAATGACGGCTTTCAGGAGGCGGTGACCCATGATGCATCCAATATCTCGGTTAATTCGAAATGGCGCGTCATAATGGAAGCGCCTATCCGGAAAAAGGGAGTATGGTGTTCTCTAATTTCCTTATTTCCTTATCGGATGATCGATGGAAATCTTTAATGTTGATGACACCTTTCCGCACCCGCCATGGACGACCGGTCTCAGGGATACGATCGTCCGTCGAGCCGCCCCATGTTGCCCCCGGCGCAGCCCTGCCCATGCCATCGGGAAGGTTCGATTTCCGCTGGAAAATCCGGATGCAGGGACAATGGGATCGGGCTGGTTCGAGGTTCTTGAAACACCAACCCTTTGATGCGGACTTAGTTCCATTGAATCAAGGTGCCCTGCAGATAATGGGTTTACCATTCAAGGGTCAGGAGGGGGGCATGCTGCTGGGCACCGTAAATGTCGCTGTCTCCGGGGCAACCGGAGGGGACAGCGCGTCTGATGGTGAATTTAATGGCGTTGACCAGGTCGAAATAGACGATGCTGTGGATATCACCGCCGGGAATACGAAAGAGTGACGAGATTGTCTCCCTTGAGAGAACGTCCCGCCTGCGGAATTCGGAATAGCTCGCCTTGTCCCTGAATATGATATCAAAGGTTAATTCAAAAGGACCCGCATTTTTGGAACGGATGACCCTGGCCACTTCCGGAAGCCGGGTTTTCTTCTTTTCCGGGTTGTTTTTCATAGATTCAGGATTTCAAGACGGAACAGGCGTTGATCATCGATCTCCATCAGGTGATAGATTGAAAAGGCATAGGCCGCCCCCATGGAGATATCCGAAGGGGAAAAGGGAAAGGCCAGGTTTCCGGCGGTGGCGATCCGACCCTCATAGCCATAGTGAAGCAGGGTGGAGCGGATGAGGCTGCAGACCGTCTCAGCCTCCTTTTCCGTCCCGGCCAGAACCTCGGTGACGAGACACAGTTCATGGGAAACAAGGTCCGGGGTCGGTTCCATCTCCCCCATGACACCGTTTTTACCATACACGTGAAAAAACGCCTGCCCGGCGATGTGCTGATCCCGGATGATGCCGTTGACGTAGGTGTGCACCCGGGAGAGCACGGTATCGATCTGGCGGATCAGCACCGGGTCCCGGATACCGGCGATGCTGATACTGCGATAGCCGGTCCGGTGAACACCTTCCAGCTTGACGGTATAGCGGTCTGAGGGTTCAAAACGGCTCCCGCTCACCTGGGTGCGTCCTCCGGGCAGCTGTGTATAGGTCGTGTTTTCCAGGTTCAGCGTCCCGCCCGGGCCGGGGAGATGAAAGGGATCCGATTTTTCGTACAGGGTATGGGCCGCTGTTGATTCGATGGTGAACTGGCGTTGATCGTTCAGGGATTCCAGGACAAAGCTGTTGTTGTCCAAAGTGCCCAGCACGCAGTCCGAACCGGACCCGGGTACTGACGCGATCGCTGCGCACTCCAGAATTTTCCCGAGATGAACGGCGAGACCGGGGTCGAATCCCAGCTGAATGGGCCGCGCAGCAAAAACAGCCGGATCGTAACAGCGACCTGCCAGAACGACCTGGCACCCACTGTCCAGTGCTGTCATGATGGGCTCCACGCCCATCTGGGCGACAATCCGGGTGGATTCTGCAATCACGGACGGCGTCAGGTCCGGGACAAAGTCGAGACCCTGAATCCGACCGGCAGCAAGGGCCGACCCGACGACCACCTTGGTAACATCCGCATAAATCAGACCCAGTTTGAATGACAACTGTTCTTCCACTGCAATTTCACGGATAATATCCCGGCACCAGTGCAGGTGGGGTTCTGCCCCGCATCCACCGGCGGTGCCAATGATAACCGGAATCTGTTGCTGGATCCCCGCCCGCAGCATAAAACGCAGGTCCCGCTTGACCATGCTCCTGTCGGTAAAGGATTTTCCGCTTCCCAGGTAATAGGGGCCCGGATCGGTCGATCCGGCATCAACAGCAATCAGATCGGGATGCCGGGCGATCCCCTTCTGAAAGGATGACTCGGGAAAACCGTAGCCCAGAATGGCTGTCGGGGCCAGAATGTTGAATTCAGATTGACTCACCCTTGGATCTCCTGTCTGGTTTGAGCGGCTGCCACGTTCCTGAACCATGTCTGTCCTGCCACGAGGTTAAAATGGGTCACATCGGGTGCAGCAGGCTGCCTGGTATCCCGGTTTGATATGATAAACCCGGGTTCAAATACTGTAGATGGTCTCCGTTGGTTCTGTCTTCTCCTTTTTACGGGAATATTTGATTTGAGTACGGGGGACGATCGCAGCCGGTCCTTTACAAAAGCGGCTGAAGCTGGCTGAAACGGTTTGTAACTGCTGGAATTGTGACCGGAGCAAGTCCACTGAATTGAATAACAGCCTGCCGAAGCAGACGCGACAGAAAGGCCGGGGGAAGGAATAACACCCGGGAACCGGAGGTCAAAGCGGTCGTGGCGAAAAACTGACAACCCATCAGGAAATCACCTGCAACCGCTATTCTGTTTCACCGGGATCCGGTTATGCCCATTTTTACTGGGAATAACAGGCAACAGCACCCGCGCTGTTGATCTCAAACGTACCGCTGCCGCAGTTCATGCCGGCCTGGATATGGGGAAAGCCGTTCAAATGGGATGAATACGGGGTCAAGCTGCCCTTATTGCGTACGGCATAGAAATTCTGCCCCAGTTCTGAAGCCCAGCCGGCGACATTGGCGCCATTACCGGTTGCTGTCTGCACTGCGGCCATGGCGGCCGTCACCTTGGCCTGGTAATCGCCGGTGGTGGCATTGCAGGTTTCATATCCGGTTTTTGAAATGTAATCTGTGATGGCAACGGCTGTGCGGGCTACGTCTTCTGCCGTAATAACGGGTAGTGTCACGGGTGCCGCGTCTATCGCCGACTGAAGGGTTGCAACAAGGCTGGGATTCAGGCCGGACTTCACAAAGGTAACCATGGTCGACAGGATGGTATTCACGGCATGACCCGAAGTGGTGGCGCTGAGGTAGAGCTCAGTTCCCGACAATGAGCGCAGTGTGGTCGAGCCGTTCATGATCCGTATAAAAGCATATACTGCGATACAGGAGCGGATTCGAACCACCTGAGCTTCGGTAATGGTTCCGGTCATGGAGGCGATCCCCGTCATGGGATCCGCTGTAATATCAGCGGCCGTGATATCGCTCAGGCCGGCAAACTGCAGCATTGCAGCCACCTGCTGGGCTGTCAGTGATTTTGCGGCCAGCGTCGTTAAGGGAGAAACGACCTGGTTGGTCGTGTCGGCGGTAGAATCGATCTTTCTGGCCAGGTTAATCGTGTAGGTCACCCCGTTATGGGTTCCCTGTGTTTTCACGATGATCGAAGAACCGGCGGTGACTGCGTTGGCAAACTGAAATACGCCACTGGCACTGGAAGCGGTTGAAACCTGTTCATCTGAATCACAACTGGCATTGTTGTTTTTATCCTCACAGAAGACAGCCCCGCTGATATATGGATCGACAGCGACCCCTGTGTATGCCGCGGTTGAGGTTGCTGTGGTGGTCACATCATCATCGTCGTCGTCACTCGACTTGCAGCTATGGAGAGTCAGGCTGAAGCAAAAAAGGACGAATAGACCAACCAGGATTGGAAGTTTTTTCATGTCAGTTACCTCTATGGTGTGAATTGCATAGCGGCTTCGCGGACCAGCAAAGCCGTTCTCCGGGGAAAAAGATTGATTGCCTGGATTGCTTTTCCACCCACTTAAAGCAAAAAATGGTTCTACCGGATAACACGTACTTATCAATGATTTTTTCATTGAAATCTGACAAGATCACCTCTCAATTATTCAGGGAGGTCTCATGTCAACCAGTTTATTATTTCATGCCTTCGGAATTCGAGGCTATCAGCTTCAAA